>NZ_CP054051.1:667616-1001425 GCF_013372265.1 Aliarcobacter cibarius | reverse complement strand
TGGAACAATTTTCTATTTCAAAACCAACATTAATCAAGCTATTTAAAGATTTAGCAGATAAAAATATCCTTACAAAAACTGCTCATAAGACTTATATTTTTAATGAAAGTAGCTTAGAAACTATCTAAGTTACTCACTTTTTGTAGAGATTTCAACACCCTCATATGATGTCGTTTTTATAGCAGCTAGGATATCTTCTATCTTAACTTTTTCATTATAAATAACACTTACCTCTTTTGTATTAAGTCTAACACTTACTTTTTCAACTCCCTCTAGTTTTGAAATCGCTTTTTTAACAGCCGTTGTACACAGAGGACAATGCATACCTTCTACTTTAAAAATAGATACATTTGAAGAAAAAGCAAAATTAAAAAATATAAAAAGTATTAAAAAGAATCTCATAAAATCACTCCATAAATAAAGGTAAAATTTCAGGATAAAATAATAGAAATATTATAAAAACAAGAAATGCACTAAAATAAACAGATTGTTTTATTCTATCTTTTTTACTACATTTGCAAACTATTTTTTTTCTAAAATTTAAAATTGCAAATACAAAAAATATTATAGTTAAAATAGCAAGAGGAATTCTTGTAAACTCCAAAGTTGTAAAGAAACTAAGTACCCCACTTGAAATACCAAAAAATAAAAAAATAAAAGCTGGTAAACAACAAAGAGTTGATAATAGTGCAGTAAAAACTGCACCAATTATCACAAATTTATTTTGTTTCATAAAATCTCTTGAGATGTATAACTATATGTAAATGTTTTAGGATTATAATAATCTTTTGCATCCTCACCAACTTCAGCATAAGGATAACCTAACATATTTAAAGGATATTGAGTTGGTTTTGGCTCTAGTATAAAATCTCTAGCACTATTAAACCCTACCCAATTCATCTCCCAAGAACCAAAGAAGTAATCTTTAACATTTTGAAGTTTTTTATCATCATTTGGTAATTTTTCAGCTAATTTTACTTTTGTAACATCAGCAGGATCACAAGGAACCCAACCAATTCCATCTATGTAAAATTCTGCTCTACAATGTTGAGCACCTGTTATATTTGCAAAACCTTTCTCATCTGCTTTACCACAAGCATTTGAGATTTTTGATTGCCCTACTCTAATTCCAAAAGTCTCTCGCGCAGGAATTTTTGCATTTCTTAAAAGACAAACAAATACAGAACTTATATCTGTACATTTTCCACCATAAATTTTCTCTTCAATTGATTTTTTTGCATCACCAACACCACAACCAATAACACTTTCATCTCTATACATTGTTGATACTGTCCAATTATAAATAGCTTTTGCTTTTTCAAGTGAAGTGTTAGCACCTTTTACTATTTCATTTACATATTTTGTAAGTTTAGGAGTTACAGGAATATGTTCTGTTCCTTTTAAAAATTCTACTACTTCACTAGGATAAATTGTACTTGATGTAGCTTTAGAAAAATCTGTTGATCTTTCTTGCATAACAACTGCAAAATCAAGGTCTAAAGTTGGTTTTACATTTGCATTATTCCATTTTACATATAATACTCTTGTATTGTATGGATTTTTTACAATTTCTGCCTCACTATAATTTCCATTATATGAAAAACCTACAACTTTTTGATAATCTTCATCTTTTGGAAGTGGTATCCAAAGTTGAGTAATCTCTTTTGTTTGTTCAAATTCATATTTATTTGAAACTTTAAATTTTCTAGGAGTTTTAGTTATTCCAAAAGGGTTTGATTCAGTTGCTAGTGCAATACTTGGATATAAAAATGCAGCACTTGATAGTGTAAAAGTCGTTTTAAAAAATGTTCTTCTTTTCATCGTAATTTATTCTTTATAATTGATTAGTTCGAATTGAAGATATAAAGAGCTTTCTTTATGTCATACCATAACTATGGTCTGTGAACTTAAATTAAAACAATCTTAATAAATAATCTATAAGTAAATGCTTAAATAGTAAAAAATAATTTACTATTCTTAACTAAAATTTTACTCTTCTACTTGTATAATAGTGTCATTTTAAAGAAAGAAAGTATAAATGAACAACGAATATAAACTAACTAAATTTGTTCAAGCAGCTGGTTGAGCAGCAAAGATGGGTTCGGCGGACCTAAAACAAACTCTTTGTAACTTAAATGGCAAAAATGAACAAGTTTTAATAGGATTTGATACAAGTGATGATGCTGGAGTTTTTAGACTAAGTGATGATTTAGCAATAGTTCAAACTTTGGATTTTATAACACCTGTTGTTGATGACCCCTATATTTATGGGCAAATAGCTGCTGCAAATTCACTTAGTGATGTATTTGCAATGGGGGCTGAAGTAAAAACTGCTTTAAATATTGTAGGTTTCGACAAAAAAAATCTATCAAAAGATGCACTAGGAGAAATATTAAGAGGTGGTTTTGAAAAAATCAAAGAGTGCGGTGGAGCACTTCTTGGTGGACATACTATTGAATCACCTGAAATGTACTATGGACTAAGTGTTACAGGAACAATACATCCAAACGATGTTATTAGAAATAATAGTGCAAAAGTTGGTGATGTGTTAGTTCTTACAAAACCTCTTGGAATGGGTGTTTTAACTACGGCTATAAAAAGAGATTTAACAGATATTTCTGTTATTAAAGAGTGCGCAAAAATTATGGCTAGTTTAAACTATTTGCCATCAAAGATTATGAAAAAATATAGAATAAATTCTTGTACGGATATTACTGGATTTGGTCTTTTAGGACATGCTTTTGAATGTATAAATGAAGAAATATCTTTTAGTTTATCTTGCAATGATATACCACTTGTAAAAGAAGCTATAACTTTTGCAAAAGATGGTGTAATTCCAGGAGGAACAAAGAAAAATATGAAATTTTGTGAAGACAAAGTTTTATATTTAAAAAATCTAGAAGAGTATTATAAAGCTTTACTTTGTGATGCTCAAACATCTGGTGGACTTTTAATATCAATGAATAAAGATGATGCAAAAGAGTATATAAAAGAACTTGAAGAACTTAGTTTTGGATATGCAAAAATTATTGGAGAAGTAATTCCAAGAAGTAGTTCACCTATTATAATTTGTTAAGCAAAAATCTATTTTTGCTTACAAATTTCTGGTTTACTATCACAAATAAGATTAATTGAATTTTTTGCTTCACTATGTCCTTCTTTATTTGCTCCTGACTTCATCAATGGGTCACCCAAATTAAAAATCTATAATATTTTGTATTTTTAGTTGTAAAAATTCAAAATTTATATTCTTTCTTTTGATTAATTTATTCTATTCTGTATATTGTTTAAAATGTTCAAATGCTTTTTTACTAACAAATTTTTGTCATAAATTTTTTCTATACTTATTTTACATTTTTTATAAACTTTATAAGAAATTATTGAATCAACTTAAGGCTTTTATACAATAATTCGATAAATATTGTATTTTAAGTAGTTAAATAATCCCGCATTATGCAATAGCTAAATAAGAATCTAAAATAAAGTACCATAAAATAACACTTCATAAGCATTCATAAGGAACACCAAATGGGTGAATTAAAAATTGAGTATTCTGATAAAAAAGTTACACCATTTGGTGGGATGAAATTATTAAAAAATTTTATAGATAAAACAAGAGTAATTGAAGATTTAAAAAGTGTAAATTTACCTATTGGATTTTCAAATAGAGCATATGATCCAATAAATATTATTCAAGGATTTTGGTTAGCTATATTTACAGGAGCAAGTAGATATATCCATGCCGATTGGTTAAGATATGATACAACATTACAAACAATATTTGAAATAGATAAATTGCCAAGTCAATCAACATATAGCAGATTTTTTCATAAATTTAATATTGAAAAGAATTCTGAAATATTTCCAATATTACAACAAAAATTCCTTTCACAACTAGATGTAGGACCACTAACAATTGATTTAGATTCAACAGTAATAACAAGATATGGTGAACAAGAAGGAGCTAAGAAAGGTTATAACCCTAAAAAACCTGGTAGAAACTCACATCATCCAATTATTGCATTTATAGATCAAACAAAAATGATAGCAAATACATGGATGAGAAGTGGTAATACTAGTTCACTTAATAATTATGACGCATTTTTAAATGAGACATTTGATATATGCTTAAAAGATAAAAAAGTTGGACTTGTAAGAGCAGATAGTGGATTTTATTCACAAGAATTCTTAGAATGGTTTGAAAAAAGAGGTATTAATTATATTGTGGCTGTAAAATTTTATGAAAATATAAAATACACCATTGGAAATATAACTAAGTGGATTAAAATCACAAAAGGACTTGATGTAGCAAGCCTAAGATTTAAACCTGATAACGGAAGTGAAAGAAGATATATAATTGTTAGAAAATTAAGTGAAGAATACCCAAAATCAGGTGGTAAACTTCTATTCGATGAACCTATATATAGATATAGTGCTTATGTTACTAATATTGAACTGCCAGTTGATCAAATTTATAATATATATAACACAAGAGCTGATTGTGAAAATAGAATAAAAGAACTTAAATATGATTTTGGAGCTGATAACTTCTGCTTAAAAGATTTTTATGCCACAGAAGCCTCTTTTAGATTTATTATGATGGCATACAATATTATGGCACTTTTTAAACATGAAGTAGTAAATTCAAATATGATGCTTTCAACACTACGATCCTATTGCTTTGCATTAGGATCTTGGATAACAGAACATTCAAATCAAAAAGTACTAAAAATATCACTTCCACAAAAAAGAAGAACTTGGATGAATGGTTTATTTGAAAACGTAAAACAAAGTCAAATTCCCTTTAAGTATACATAGATAATTTTCAATAAAAATACTTAAAAATTACAGAGAAAATCTATAACTTTTAGTTATAAATAAATATTTTATTGCTTCTTCTATTGCATAATCTGGGATAATTATATTTTTGATTTATTTTATGAGATTTAAATAATAATCCCAAATTTTTCAATAGAGAAATGATAATCTAAAACAAACTGGCATATAATAGTCTCTACAACTTCATTTATAAGGATCACCAAATGGGTGAGTTAAAAATTGCTTATTCAGATAAAAAAGTAACTCCTTGGGGAGGTATGAAATTATTAAAAGATTTTATAGATCACTTACAAATATTACCTTATTTAAATGAACTAAATATTCCTCAACCAAATTCAAATAGAGGATATGATCCAACTATTTTAATATTAGGTTTTTGGCTTAGTATTATTACAGGTGGTAATAGATTTTCTCATACAGATTGGCTTCGTTATGATACAACACTGCAATCAATATTTGAACTAGATAAACTTCCTTCAAGTAGTACATACAATAGATTTTTCTATAAATTTGATATTGAGAAAAACTCACAAATATTTCCACAATTACAACAATGGTTTATGGATCAGTTTAAAGTTGGAAAGCTAACAATAGATTTAGATTCAACAGTTATTACAAGATATGGAAATCAAGAAAGAAGTGCTATTGGATATAATCCAAAGAAAAAAGGAAGAAAATCTCATCATCCTTTAATGGCATTTGTAGATCAAACAAAGATGGTTGCAAATGCATGGCTAAGAGCAGGTAATACTTCAGATACAAATAATTATAAAGCATTTTTGGAAGAGACATTTGATGTAGTATTAAAAAATAAATCTGTTGGACTAGTAAGAGCTGATAGTGGATTTTATAGTGATAAATTTTTATCTTGGTTTGAAAAAAGAGATCTAAATTATGTAATAGCAGTAAAGTTCTATGAAAATTTTAAATATGAAATAGGCTCAATTGAAGATTGGTCATCTATTACTAAAGGTTTAGATGTAGCAGAACTATATTTCAAACCAAATAATACTAATAATACAAGAAGATATATTTTAGTTAGAAAAAAAGTTGAAAACTATCCAAATAGTGGAGGTAAATTACTATTTGATGAACCTACATATAGATATAGTGCTTATGTTACTAATCTTACTCTTCCTCTTGATCAAGTATATAATATTTATAATACAAGAGCAGATGCAGAAAATAGAATCAAAGAATTAAAATATGATTTTGGATTAGATAATTTTGCACTTGATAAATTCTATGCAACTGAAGCTGCTCATAGATTTATGCTGGTGGCATACAATATTATGGCACTTTTTAAACATCAAATTTTACAAACAAATATGCAACTTTCAACATTAAGATCCTATTGCTTTGCATTAGGATCTTGGATGACAAATCATGAGAATGAAAAAGTACTAAATATATCACTTCCAAGGAAAAGAAGATCTTGGATGGATGGATTATTTGAAAATATAAAACAAGTCACCAAGCCATATAAATATAAATAAGATATTTTAGATTATTTGTGCCAGAAATTTAGTAATTATTATAAGATTAATTTATACCAAGAATATCCTATTGCAAAATCCGGGATAATACTACAATTTTAACTTCTTATTTTACGTATAAACATATAAAATTATATCGTGGGTCACCCAATTTTAAAATTAGAGGCCCATGAATTCGAGTTTTTGAGACCATTTTTTTAATAATTATGAAAAAGTGATGAAGTCAGGAACTTGAAGAACTTAGTTTTGGATATGCAAAAATTATTGGAGAAGTAATTCCAAGAAGTAGTTCACCTATTATAATTTGTTAAGCAAAAATCTATTTTTGCTTACAAATTTCTGGTTTACTATCACAAATAAGATTAATTGAATTTTTTGCTTCACTATGTCCTTCTTTATTTGCTTTTAAGAACCAATTTAAAGCCTCTTTATCATCAGCTTGTAAAACAGCTAAGCTAGGTTTTATATCATCTTTTTCATCCATATATTTGTTACAAGCTGTAATTTTACCATCTGAATTTTTTAAATTATCTTCACCTAAATAATAGATAATTCCCAAATTATACTTTGCTTCAACATGTCCTAAAGCCGCAGCTTTTTTATAATACTTTACAGCTTCACTAATATTTTGACGAACCCAACAACCATAATCATATAGTCTTGCTAACTCAAATAACACATTTTTATCTTGTTTATTTTCTAAACTTTTTAAAATTGTATAAGCATTTTTATAATCATCTTTTTCTAACGCTTTTGTTACATCATTAAAATTTTCTGCGTACAAACTTTTAACTAAAATAAAAAATAAAACTATTTTTTTCATACTTCCTCTTTATTATTCAAAAATTCTTTCATCCAAAATTTAGCCATTTCTAAATCTTTTTTAACACCATAACCTAACTCATACATAGTCGATAAATTCTTTTGAGCATCTTTTAAGCCCTGTTTTGCAGCTTTTTCATACCAAGAAACAGCTTCTTCATATTTATCTTTATAATAAGCTTGAAGTCCCATCTCATATTGAGCATTTCTATTCCCGTTATTTGCAGATATTAAAAAGAGTTCAAAAGGTTCAATATTATCAGGTTTACCTTCAAAATCAAAATATTCACAAATATATCCAATATAAAATAGCGCATCTGTATCATTTTTCTTCGCAAGAGCTTTAAAAATATCTAAAGCTTTTAAAAACTCCTCTTTTTTGAAAAGTTCTATTCCATCTCTTAAAGAGTAAATTACTTCACTTTCTTCAAATAATTTCATTATTTTTTTTGCTTCAATATTTCCATTTACAATTGCTAAATCAAAATAATCTTTTGCTAAATCATCATCTTTTGGTACATCTTTTCCTCTATGATAAATCATTCCTAGAGCAAATGCTGCATCTGCATGATTATTTTTTGAAGCTTCTTGGAAATAACAAATAGCTTGACTTATATCTTTATCAACAAAATCAGCTTTTTCATACATTTTTCCTAAATAGTATTGTGCAGTTGAATTATTTTGACTTGCAAATTTCTGAAAAATTTTAAAAGCTTTTATATAATCAAACTCATCATAAGCTTTTATTCCTTCTTCTAAAGTTCCTCCAAAAAAAGGTCTAAAAAGCAAAGATATCATCGAGAAGAAATCTTTCATTTTCTATCCTATAAATTACTTAAAATATTATATCAAATAGATTTTAAAAGAGAAATTCCAAAAAGAACTATTTCTCAAATATATCAAACAACATTTCTTTTAAATCTACTTTCATTTCAGGCGATAATGTCTTTTTATTTGAATAAAGATAAAAAGGAACTGTATTTCTCATAGAATATTTTAACCTTTTTCTTAAAGTAGATATTTCATCTATATTTATTAACTCATCTCCATCATACAAATAAAAATCTTTTGAAATTCCCAAATTGAAAGATACTATTTGATACTCAAAAAATAGTTCATCTTCTTCATATTTTTTTATAATATTATCTAAGGCAAATTGTAGTTTGTTTAATCTATTTGGAGTTATATAACCAAAACTTTCTCTAAATTTATATCTCTCTACAGTAGTAAAATCAAGAACTTTATAAAACTCGTTTAAGTTTTTCCAAGGACTTCTAAATCTTCTTTTGCCAAATAAAACTTCTTCAAAACAATACATATATTTCATATCTTCTTTTGATAGAATATCTTTATTTTTTATATCAAAATATCTATTTTTAAATAATGAAATTAACCAATTTTCATCAAGCATTGAAATAGTATCTAACTCTTTTTGTTTATTTATATTTTTAAAATTCCAAAGCATAGAAATTGAATTTGAAAGTTTCTCTTCTTCATTCTCATTTTCAAAATATTTACTAGCTAAATATTGAACTACAGTTTCAAGTAAAGTATCTGTTTTTGCAATTCCATGATTAAAAATAACTTTTTTATAAAGATTAAACCTCATCTCTAACATATGCTCAATATCAATTAAACTCATATCATAAAAACTTAAATAAAAAGCGCAATCTTTTTCTACTAAAACTGCTTGTTTTGTGATTCTAATATGATCATTTGGTCCTGTAATATATCCACTTGCAAGCATATCTCTATTTATATAATCTAATCTATCAGCATCAACTGTGCTATCTATAAAATTATGTAAAACTTTGAAATCAAAATTTTCAAAAGTTTGTTCTTCTAAAATCAAAATAGCCAATCTTTTAATCAGTTTTAAATACTCTTTTTCATACTCTTTAGAAATCAACTCCTCTAACTCATAATCAAAAAGTAGCTTTAAAAGATTTTCTCCTATTGCTTCATGTAAAACATCTTTACCATAATTTGTAATCTCTTCATAATTACTTTTAAATCTCAACTCTTTTTCGAAAAGTTCTTCTTTATTTTCTTTTTTTAATTTTATTTTTTGATAAACTTTTTTTAAAGCATATTCAACTTGATGAGAAAATGGAAGATGCCCAACATCATGAAGCAGAGCAACTATTCTTATAGTTTGTAAAAAAATAGTATAAGTTGCTCTTTGAGATTTTGATTTTGTTGGTATTGTAAATTGATACAATGCTTTATTATCAAAATAATCCATATCATCAAAAGTAAGTTTTAAATTCTCTTCTATAATTATTGCAACTATTGTGTTTTTTAAACTTGATAAGAAATTATTTTTTGTTTTTTTATCAGCATTTAAAAGAGCATTTTTAAACAAAAATGAACTTAAATGCATAGTTCCTAAACTATGAATGAATCTTTTTGTAGTTATTGATGGATATGAAAAATATGCTAGCGCATTTTGAGTGATAAATTGTAATCTATTTACAATCTTTGTTTGAAGAATTTTATCTTCAAGTTTTGTATATTCAATGTGATTGTAAATAGTATCATTTATAAGTCTATTTTGTATATTTAATCCTTTATTGATTTTTGTTTTCAAAAATTCTTTCTGTAAACTCTGCAAACTTACCACGAACCGCTTTTTCAAGCTCTATTGCAAACATTTTAAGTTCACTATGAGTTTGTGAAGTCTGTTTTAAAAGAGTTGTTAAACCATTATTATATTTATTTAAATATAAATTGTCTATTTGTCTATTTGAACCAATAATTATAGCCATACAACTCTCATCTAATCTTGAAAGAATCAATTGAGTAGTTTTTTCACTACTATTTTGCCACTCATCCATAATTACAATTGAACTACTTAAAGTTCGTCCTCTTGCTTCTCCAGGCCATAAAGTCTCCATACAATATTTAGCTTTTAACTCTTCAATCTTTGAAGTTATTGACTCTTGTTTTTCTCTATTTTCGCTCTTTTTTAAATGTTTTTTAGCAATAAATTCTAATGTATCATATAAAGCCATATTATAAATTCTAAATTTTTCATCATTTCCTGCTAAAAATCCAACCTCAGCACCTTTATCCAATGATTCAATAGAATTTCTAACATATACAATTTTGTCATATAATCCTAAATCAATCAATCTCATAGCACTAACAATGGACATCAAAGTTTTTCCGCTTCCAGCTTTTGCATCAATTACAAGTAAATCGTACATATCACTTAAAATTGCTTTGGTAAAAAGTTTTTGTTTTAAATTTACAGGTTTAACATTTAAAGCTTTAAAATCTGTCTCTTTTAAAATATCGATTTTACCATTTGTAATGATTGCATATTCTACATTTCCATCATCACTTTCAAAAGAGTATGAAAAATTCTCAATTTCATGATTTTCATCTATAGATGAGATGTCTTTATTCTCTAAACTATTGAATTTTGAAGAATCTATTTTTAGACTTTTTACAAAATTAAATTTTGGAACAGTTGATTTATCATCGTGTAAAGTTTCTGTTTTAATTCCTTTAAATAATGCAAAAGTTCTAGCATAAACATCTAAAGATAGAAAAATAGTTTTACAACCTTTGTAGTAGTCTTGAGCAATAGAAGCTACTTCGATAATTCTTTTATCATTTGATTCAGAAATATGTATTTGTTCAATTTGCGTTTCATACTTATCTTTTGAGACAATATCAAGATTTAGTTCTTCATCATAAAGTTTTACAACTTTAAATCCAGTTTTATAATCAACCTCTTTTATTTTCATCTTTGCTAATAATCTTGCAAACTCTCTTGAATAGTAACCCAATTCATTAACTAACTTCTTTTTATCCTCTAGTTCAAGAAGTACAGTTTCAGGTATAACAATGTGGTTAGTTTTATTGTCTGATATTTTGTAGAGATTTTGAAGATTTTGTAAGATGATATTTGTATCTAATACATATACTTTTTCTTTCATAACAAAATTATACTCTAGAATAATAACAAAAAAGTTACATTTTTATTAAATTAACTGTCAAATAAAATTATACTTGACAGTTAATTTTTCTAATTTATTTTAATAAATTTATAATATCTGCTTCAATTTCTTTGGGTGTAGTACTTGGAGCATATCTTTTTACAACATTACCATTTTTATCAACTAAAAACTTTGTAAAATTCCATTTTATAGCTTCTGTTCCCAAAACACCTTTTGAATTTTCTTTCAAGAATTTATATAAAGGATGAGTATTTTCACCATTTACATCAATTTTACTAAACATATCAAACTCAACACCATAAGTTAAAGAACAAAACTCTTTAATTTGCTCTTCAGTTCCTGGTTCTTGAGATAAAAACTGATTACATGGAAATCCTAAAACTGCTAAACCTTTATTTGAATGTTTTTTATGTAACTCTTCTAATCCCTCATACTGATTAGTAAAACCACATTTACTAGCAACATTTACAATAAGCATAACTTTGTTTTTATATTTTGACATGCTTACAACTTTACCATTTATATCTTTTACTTCAATATCATATATACTCATACTATTTTCTCCAAATAAAAATGTAATAAAAAACAACGCACTTAATATAATTTTCATAAACAACCTTTCTACTTTTCAGCAAAATATTTCTTTGTTTGAAAATGTCTATATTCAAACATATTTTTAATATCTTTTTTAACCAAAGGTGCCAATATTTTTCCAAATATTCCAAATGGTAACTCAAATTTAATAACATCTTTTAATTCACACTTAGTTTCTTTTTGTGTAAATATATGACTATGTTCCCAATAAGCAAATGGTGATTTAAGAGCTACATCTACTAATAAATTTGGATATTGTAACTTATCTATTTTTACTATCCAATATATTGGTATGAAAGCTCTTGTAGTTTTTAACTTTACTAACTTACCTTCATATGTTTTGTCTTCATAATTAAGAAGTTCTACTTTTGTATGTTTTGGGGTAATTAATTTAATATTATTAGTATCTAGATGAAAGTTAAATAACTCTTCAACTGTACAATCTATTAAACTAGTTTGTTCTAATATATGCACAATTTACCCTCCTATATTTTTATATTTGCAATAAAAGTATTGTAGTAGAAAAAAATATTTTTTGGTAACTATAAAATGTTATTTAAAAACTGTTATTTGTAAGATTACAGTTATTTATTTTCTAGGGATAAAAGTAGATTCTTTACACTTTTTTCTACCATATTAAAAACTTCTATAAAGCCATCAAAACCATTAAAATAGTATGGGTCTGGAACATCTTTCCCACCAAAACCAAAATCTCCCAATTTTACTAAGTTTTTGCATCCCATATTTTTTAAATTATAGTAGTTATTACTATCCAATGCAACGACTAAATCAAATTTATCTATATCACTTTTTAAAAATTGTTTAGCTCTATATTTTGATATATCAATGTTATTATCTCTAGCAACTTTTATAGAGTTCTCACATGGAATTTCTCCTTGATGTTCTTTACTTGTTCCAGCTGAATCAACAAGAAGATTTAAGTTATTATTTTTAATATAATTTTCAGCAACTCCTTTTGCAAGTGGAGAACGACAAATATTTCCAAGACAAACAAATATTATTGATTTCATATTTTTCCTATTAAAAAATTATTTTCTAATTTTACTCTATTTAAAATATGATTTTGTACTTATTGATGTGATAGGGAAGGATTATTTTGTGAGAAATTTTAATTAGTATATAGCCCAAATAGCTATATACTAACTTTTAATTATAAGATTTTAATCTTCATTACTAAACATATTAAAAAATACGTTAGCAATTATCATAAACAATCCTATTACAAAAGCAGCCGTACTGATATAAACAATAGACTCTGTTAAAAAGTGATTTTTTGCAGCATCTCTTCCAATAAGTGGAGCTAAATAGAACATTAAATACCATGCAAATGAGTATAAAGTACCAACACCAATCATTGTCGCACTAAAAGACTTCATACTATCTTTCATTTTTGATACTAAAATAATTAATAACAAAGCTAAAGAATATGCAGCAATACCACTTGAATGGAAGTGCGCTCTTTGAACATATCTCCAAATTTTATCTTTACTTTTGTCGTCATGAACAGTAGGGTTTGCTTGAATATTTTCAGAAATATAATTTTTAAATACTTCCTCTTTTGCTCCAAATACAATTCCTAAACCTGTACCAAAAATTAACGTAAACAAAGTTATTAAAAGACCAACTCTTATAACTTTTAAATCAATATTTAAACCCATTTTGTGACTCCATTTTTTATTTTTGGAAGTCTAAAAAAACAACTTAAATTTTCACTGTAAGATTTGTTGACAATTTCTTTACAATTTAAATTTATTCTATAAATTATCTCATCTCAAATAGTTCTTGATGAAAATCTTCAGGATTTAAACCACTTGAGACAAAATCTTCTCTTAAACTTTGCCCAAATTTAAGTGGTCCACAATACCAAATACTAGAATTTTGCCAATTTGGTACTAACTCTTTAATTTTTTCAGAGCTTAATCTTTCATCAATTTTACTTACAAATAAATGTAAATTAACATTAGAATTTTTTACATCCTCTTTTAAATTTTCTAGAAATTCATCATCAGGTTTAGAAGTAGAATGGAAAAAATGTATAGTTTTATCATTTGGATTTTTTTCAAGATCATTCATTCTTGCAATAAATGGTGTTACCCCTATTCCAGCTCCTATATAAATATGTAATTTTTTATCATCTCCAAAATCAAAACAGCCATAAGGTCCTTCAACTTCTACATTCATTCCTATTTTTAAAGTATCTTTCAATCTACTTGTATGATCACCTAGTGCTTTTGTAATGAAAGTCATTTTTTTATCATTTTTATCCCAAGATGAAGCAATTGTATATGGATGATGTCCCTCTTTTTTATTCGATGTTACAAAAGCAAATTGCCCTGCTTTGTGTCCTTTCCAAGTATCATCTAAAAGTAAAGTCGTTTCTAGTATTTTAAGTTTTGGATATTCAACTAAATCTACTATTTTAGCTTGAGATTTTCTACTATTTCCTATTTTTTTAAATAAAGAAATAAATGCAGCAATAGTCCCAAAAACCATCATTACAATTAGTAGTAACCCGATTGGTTCAGACCAATAACCTATTTTTGTAAGAATAATAGTGTGATAAACCAAAGCTATATAAACCAAAGCAAAAATCTTGTGAGATTTAACAAACCAATGGTATGGAATTTTTTTAATTAAAGCTATAAATATAAGAATAACCATTATATAAAATGCCCATTCTCCAACACTCTCAGAAAGACCTTTTTGAGTTTTAAACCAAGCTTCAATTGTTCCTAATACTTCATTAGATGGTGTTTTTACTGGTTTTTCTAACCAACCCCAACCAACCATCCATTTTGTACCTTTAGCAAACCACCAGTGAAGAACTCCTAATAAGAAAGCTGAAATACCCAACCATTTATGAAGTTTATATATTTTATCTATTCCATCAAAATATGGCTCAATAAATTTTGGACGAAGAGCTAAAATCATTACAATACTCATAAGTATTATTGCTAAGACACCACTATATTGAATAAATACTTTACGAAATGCAAAATATGTAAAAGGCTCTGGATAAAGAGTATCTGCTAGTAACCATAAAATAGTAGGCACTACCAAAATCATTAAAAAGGAGAATTTCATTCGTTTCATCATCTTATTCCCAATAAAGTTATAAATTTATTATATTTAAAATAATAACATTTGCACTTAAATGAAATCTTAATAGTTATTCAAACATTAAGATTTAACTCTTTTATGAACAAAAATTCATATTTAGTTCATTAAGAATTCATATTCAAAGATTAAACTTACCAAAATTAAAAAGGAAAATCTTTGATTTCACACGCTTACAAAGCTCTAATCGCAAACAAGTTAAAAACATTTTTAATCATAATAAGTCTTATATTCTCTATTGTTTCAATATTTTTAATAAGTTCTATTTCAAATGGAGTAATCTCTATGTACTCATCAATGCTAAAAAGTGATGGTGACATAATAATTACTCAAGCAAAAATTTCTGATACATTTTTTTCAAATGTTGATATTAATTTAATTAAAGAAATAGAGTATTTAAAAAATATAAATGAAGCAGGAGCTATGACAGTAGGAGCAAGTCCTGTAGAAAAACTCCCTATTGTAGCTATTTATGGAGTAACTCAAAATAGATTTAAAAATTATAAATTAGAAAAAGGAAAATATCCTTTAAATAATGAAGTTATAGTTGGGAAATCAATTTTTGAACAACTATCAAATAGAAATGAAGTTCAAATTGCAAATAAAACTTTTAAAATTTCTGGTGTTTTTGAAAGTGAAATAGGATTTGAAAATGGTGGAATTGTTTTAAATATATCAGATGCTGGAGAAATTTTCAATAAATCAGCTTCAATGATTTTAGTAAATACAGCTTTAAATTCAGATGTTGAAGAGATTATAAAAGAGATAAAAACTTTATCAAAAGATATTGATGTTAAATCTACTCAAAATTTTGTGGATAACTACAATCAATTTAAAATTATAAAAACATCATCAAATGTTATTTCATTTATAGCTTTTTTCCTTGGATTACTTGGAATTGTAAGCCTTATGAGCATCACAGTAAATCAAAGAAAAAGTGAATTTGGAATCAAAAGAGCTTTGGGTATAAAAACTTCTAAAATTGTATATTCAATAATAATTGAAAGCTTTCTAATCGGAATATTTAGCTTCATTTGTGCATTTATTCTTTCAAATATTGTCTTATTTTTTATAAAAAATATAGATAGTTTACAAGGTTATGTAAATGGAGAAATTAGTTTAGATTTAACTGTTTATATATTCTTAGCCTCTATTCTAATGGCAATTATAGGTTCAATAATTCCTGCATTAAATGCGGCAAAAACAGATCCTGTTCTTTTAATACAAGGAAATAAAATATGATAAAAGTTAAAAATTTAACTCACTATTATAACAATGATAAAGCTCTTGAAAATATAAATTTAGAGATAAATAAAGGTGAATTTGTATGTTTAGTTGGAGAAAGTGGTAGCGGAAAATCTACTCTTTTATCAATAGTTTCAACTCTATTAAAACCAACAAAAGGTGAACTGTTTTTTGAAAATTTAAATTATAAGAATATAAAAGATATTGATGATTTTAGAAAAACAAATATTGGTTTCATCTTTCAATTTCACTATTTAATAAACTATCTAACTGTTAAAGAAAATATAAAAATAGCTAACGAAAAAGCTACAGACAATGAAATTTACAACTTATTAAAAATTTTAAGAATAGACAATCTATCAAATAAATATCCAAATGAGATTTCAGGAGGGCAAAGACAAAGAGTTGCTATTGCTAGGGCTTTAATAAATAAACCAAAGGTAATAATTGCAGATGAACCAACAGGAAATTTAGATTCAAAAAATTCTTTAAATGTTTTTGAAATATTTAAAAAACTAAGTCAAGAGCAAGTTACTATAATAGTGGCAACTCACGATAAAAATTTAGCAAATTTTGCTACAAAAATTTATGAGGTAAAAGATGGAAAAATCAATTAATTTTGAAAACTTTATAAACAAACATTTTAAAATATCTATTGCATTTTTTGCAATTGGACTATTTTTTGGAATTGCCTATTCACTTAATTTATTGGGGTTTGTTATTGATTCACAAACATTAAATCCTGTAAATTTAAGAGCTGTACATATTAGTTTGATGCTTTATGGATTTGTTCCTTTAATGCTTTCATATCTTCCTTTTTTACTTATAAATAAAGAGGTTGGTATCTCTAAAGAGGGATTAAAATATCTAAATATCTACACTCAAATTTGGTATATTTTTCTAATCTTCATGATATTTTCACTACTTTTAGGAAAAAATAGAGGTTTAGCATTTTATGATTTTGCTTATGAACTAAATTTCTTACTAGCATTTGCAGGATTATTTTATATTTTGGCTCTATACAAATTTATAAAACTTTACAAGATACTTCCTTTATGGATAAAAGTATGTTTACAAATTGTAATCATTGCTCCTATTGCTCTTTTAATTTTAATGAATCCAACTATTGGTCAAGTTGAAAGTACAGTAAGTGGTCCTCATGGAGACAACACTTTAGGTATGAGCTTAGCTTTAATTCCTATATATTATTTAATCATAAAGCTTTTAAACATTACAGAGTTTAAAGCTAGATGGAATATTTTATGGATTATTCCAACAATATTTTATTTCTTAACTGTTCTTTATAGAATATTTTTTGAACCTTTAACATACAATCAAGAGTGGTTTGCTCAATATCTAACTCTTTTATATATTCCTCTTTTATATAGATGGTACAAAGATAGTAATATCACAAATGTTGCTAAAAGAACTCTTTTAATTTCAATCTTGGCTTTTTTATTTGTTGACATAGAAGGAAATATTTTATTTATTCCTGAAATTAGATGGTTGTTTCATAGAAATGATTTAATAGTTGCTCATGCTCATGTTGCAATGGGAATTGGAGTATTTTTTATGGTTATAGCTATGTTTATAAACCATATAAAAGAACTTCATGTAGCAAAATTTATAAATATATATTTAGTTGGAATTTTAGGAATATTTTTTGTTCTTTCTATTTCTGGTTTTTCACAAGCTGGATTTACTTCAATATCTACTTATAATTTATGGATATTTAGAACAATATTTGGTTTTGTTGCATTTGGGTTTATATTTGCATTTATTAAATTGAAAACATCTTATTCAAAATTAGGTTTTTATAATTTAATGGGTGTTTTAAGCGATGGATTAGGTGGAATTTTATTAATACTTCTTGCTAGTTTTTTATATCCAATTTTGGGATTTGGTTTTAGTGGAATTTATGAATATGTTGTTTTTACTTTCGTTAGTATGACAGGAATTATTCAATACTTTGCTCTAAAAAATGAAGCTTATGAGAATATTTTAACAAAAATTAGTGTAGTTATTAGAATATTTGCTAGTTCTATGTTTTTTGCCTTATATGCTTCAGGAAAACTTGGAATTGAAGCTCTTTTAATTTCATTTTTCGACCTAACATTTGTTTTCGTTTATTTAATCTTTTTTCAATCAAAGGAGTACTTATGCAAAGATTAATATTGATATTTTTTATAGCTAGTGAGTTGTGTTATTATCTACTTATAGCTCAAACTGGGGTTGTTGAATATTTTTCATCAAACTTGTCTTTAATAGCACCTCTTCCTATTGGTGGAGTGATTGGTTCTTTATTAATTTCATATATAAAAATAAACAATAAAATAACACTATTTTTAATAGCTCAACTTATTTTGAGTTTTATGTATCCAAATTACAATTTTTTGACACTATTTCTCTTAGGCTTCACTGTTGGTAGTATGGCTCCAATGATAATAAATGAAGTTAAAAAAACTTCTTTAATAGAATTAGGTTTTGCTCTAAGTTTATCTTATGTAACAGGAACTATTTTATTTAATTATGAAGTATCTCAAAGAGAAATTATTGCAGTTACACTTACATCAATTACTTTAATTTGTTCGTTATTTTTACCTCAAAATAATCAAGAAGAAAAAAGTTTGATTAGTCCAAATCACTCTTTATTAATAATGGTTTTATGGGTATTTTTAGACTCTTCTTTGTTTGAATCACTTTCAAGAGACTTAGCAGTTTCTATTTGGAGAGGTGGTTTTACTTTTGAAATAGCTTTATTTCATGTTATTGGTTTAGTTTGTGCTTTATATTTTAAAATGGAAAAAAATCAAAATGAATTATTTATATTAATACTTTTTGCTCTTTCATATCTTCTATATTTTTTAAGAGAAGGGTTTATTTTATCACTAGTTTATCCATTTGTAATATCTTATTACAATGTTGTGATTCTTCAATCTATTAGAAAAAAAGATTTTAGAACTATTTCATTATTTATGATATTTATTGGATGGATGGCTTCCGGTACTGGACTTTTAGTAGCATTAACAAATATGATATTTATAGTTCCAATTATAATTTTATTAGCAATCTTTAAAGTAATCAACAAAGAATATACATTAAATAATAAGGAGATTAAATATGTTTAAAAAACTAATTCTTACATTGGCTTTGTGTATTGGTTTATATGCAGAAAATTTATCAGTATCAAGTGGAGCACTTATGGCTCATACTGAGATTTTTGGTGATAGTCAGATTAATCCTATTACTAGAAATTTAAAAGGTGAACTATCGATAGAAAATAGCTTAGAATCAATAAAAGGTAAAATTTATTTTCAAACGATTACTCTTATAAGTGACAAAAAAGATAGAGATGAGCATATGTACAAGCTTTTAAATGTAGATAAATTTGAATCAACATCTTTTGAAATAAAAAGTATTGTAAAAAATGAAATAAATTACGATATAAATGGAGTTATAACACTAAATGGTATTTCAAAAAAGATTACTGTTAAAAGTGATATAAGTGAAAAAAACAATCAAATATATCTTGACGGGAAATTTTCTTTCAATCTTACAGATTTTAATTTAGAACCACCTTCAATGTTATTATTAACAGTTAGAAATCAAATAGATATTACATACAAAATATATCTGAAAAGATAGATTATGTTAAAGATATTTATATTATTGATGATTACTACAAACTTTATATTTGGGGGAAATTTGAAAGTTGGTGATAAATTAAATAATTTTTCTCTAACAGATCAATTTGATGGAATTCATACTATTACTAATAATATTGAAACAATAATTATAACTTTCCAAAAAGAGACTCTTATGATGGTAAATGACTTTTTATCATCAAAGAGTTCACTGTTTTTAAAAGAACATCGTGCGATTTTTATAAACAATATTTCATCAACTCCAACAATTATCACAAAGATGTTTATACTTCCAAAATTAAGAGATTATAAATATGGCATTTTATTAATTTATGATGAAAACAATACAAAATTTGCAAAGCAAGCTGATAAAATAACTACTTACTCTTTAGAAAATGGAATAGTAAAAGATATAAAATTTCTATCATCTGCAAATGAATTAGGTAATTTATTAAAATGAATTTTAAAAATATTTTTCAAACAGTAGAAATAGATATTGAAAATAAAAAATTAAATGATTTAAAAATTCTTCATTTAAGTGATTTACATATAAACAAAAAAACTTCAACTGAAAAAATTGCTAAATTAATTAAGTTTTGTAATGATTTAGAATTTGATTTTTGTGTTATTACTGGTGATATAATTGATACTAAAGTAAAATTTATTAAAGAACAACTATCTATATTAAGTCAATTAAAAAATAAGGTTTTTTATATAAGTGGGAATCATGATCTGTTTTATGGATTAGAAGATTTAAAAAATGAACTTAAAAATTTTATTTTTATGGATAATAAAATTTTTACAATTAATCATAAAAATGAAAATATTTATATTGCTGGACTTCCTGATAGATTTTCAAAATTTTTTAAAATCCAAAGAGAAGAAGAAATAATAGAAAATTATCTAAAACAATCTCCTTCTATTTTTATATCTCATCAACCTAAAGATTATAAGATAGCTACAAAATCAAATTCTAATCTATTTTTATGTGGACATACTCATGGTGGTCAAATTTACCCTTTTCACTATTTTGTAAAACTTGTTCAACCATTTTTATCAGGGCTTTTTTACAGAAAAAATACAGCAATTTATGTAAATAAAGGAATTGGAACTTGGGGTGTTGATTTTAGATATAAAGCAAAAGCAGAAATAACTATTTTGAAATTAATTTCAAAAACAGTAGAATAGTCTTATGAAGATATTAATAATAGAAGATGATTTAAAAATCATAAACTTTTTAAAAAAAGGTTTAGAAGAAGAGTGTTATATAGTAGATTTTGCTACAAATGGAGATGATGGTCTATACCTTGCCAGTGTAAATGAATATAACCTCATCTTGCTTGATATTATGATTCCAATTAAAGATGGAATTGAAGTTTGTAAAAGTTTAAGAAGTTCAAATATTCAAACTCCAATTATTATGTTAACTGCAAAAGATTCAATTGAAGATAAAATAAAAGGTTTAGATATAGGAGCAAATGATTATTTAGCAAAACCTTTTTCTTTTGCTGAACTATTAGCAAGAATTAGAGTTCAATTAAGAACAACAAACTCTTTATCAACAAAGCTTTCAATAGCAGATTTAGAACTTGATTTGTTAAATAAAACAGCAGTTAGAGCAAATAAAAATATACCTCTAACAGCAAAAGAGTTTTCACTCTTAGAATATTTAATTAAAAACAAAAATAGAGTTTTAAGTGAAACAACAATAAATGAAGCCTTATCATCTTTTGAAGATTCAAATATAAGTAATATTGTAAATGTATACATTTATAGACTTAGAAATAAAATAGATAAAGATTTTGATAAAAAGCTTATTAAAACTATAAGAGGAATAGGATTTAAAATTAGTGAAGATTAATTTATCAATAAAAAAAAGACTTTTAGCCTACCATTTTTTAATCCAAATTATTGTTTTAGTAATTTTTTCATTTTCTTTATACAAAGCTATAGAAATTTCAACTATAGATAAACTTGAAGCAACTCTAAAAGTTATAATTCTTGATATAACAGATGATTTACAAGAAAAGAATAAAATTTTAGATGCTCTTTTAGATGAAGAAAAAGAGTACAAATACGAACCACTTTTCATTAGAATTTTAAATGATAAAAACTTTGAAAAAATAATTCAAACAGATAATTTTCCAAAAGATATCATAAATAATGAAAAATATTTATCTAATTTAAAATCAAATACTATAAGCTTTGAAGAGCAAAAAAACTATTTTATAAGTAGAATAAAAATTAATTATCATAATGAACAAACCGTAATTATAGAAGCTATTACAACAAAAGATGTTATAACAACAACTCTAGAAAATCTTCTTTATATACTATATTTTATCTTTCCAATAATTCTGATTTTTGCTGTTATTGGAGGAAATTTCATAATTTATAAATCATTTTATCCTTTTAGAAATATTTTATTTGAATTAAAACAAATAAATGCGAATGATTTATCATCTAGATTAAAACCAAGAGAAATAAAAGATGAAATTTCTGAATTAGTGAATGAAATCAACAATCTTTTATCTAGACTTGAAAACTCTTTTGAAAAAATTTCTCAGTTTAGTTCAGATGCATCTCACGAATTAAAAACACCACTTACAATAATAAAAGGTGAATTAGAAATAGCCTTAAGAAAAGATAGAAGTATAGAAGAATACAAAGAGACTATAAATACATCATTATGTGAACTTTCTGGAATAGAGCAAACAATAAATGATTTATTATTTTTAGCTAAAAATGAAAATGAGATTATTACAGATAGAAAAGAATTTTTTTATCTAGATGAAGTTGTAGATGAATCAATAAATGAACTAAAAAATTTTGCAAAACTTCATAAAGTTGAAATAGTTTTTGAAGTTGAAGATAATTTAGAATTTTTTGGTTTTTCAAATTTATTAAAAATCGCAATAAAAAATGTTTTAAAAAATGCTATTCAATTTAGCTTTGAAAATTCAAAAGTCATAGTTAAAATATTTGAAAAAGATGGATTATTAAATATTTCAATTAAAGATTTTGGAATAGGAATTCCACTTAATGAACAAAAAAATATATTTGAAAAATTTTATAGAACAGATAAAAGTAGAAATAAAAATTCAGGTGGTACAGGACTTGGAATGTCAATTCTAAAAAAAATAGTAGATATTCACAAAGGACAAATAACCATAGAAAGTAAAGAAAATATTGAAACAACAGTGACCATATCATTTAACAAAACTTACACTTAATAGGAATCAACAATGGATCAAATTATATTATCATGGATTCAAGAATACAGTACTTTTATAATTAAATATATAGGTTATTTTTTTGTAATAATTTGGTTTATATTTTGGTTGATTATGTTTTATTGGGGATGTGAAATTACAAAGTTTTGTAAAAATATATATAGAAAATATCGTTTATTTTTTAGAAAACTATTAATTCCTTTCCCAAAAACTAGAGATTTTTTAATACAACGTTTTGATAATAGTAAACTGAGTGGATTAAATTTAACTTTAGCTTCTATTATATTTGTAAGTTTATTTTTTCTACTTTCAGGTGTTACTGAAGAGTTTATTGAACAAGATTTTATTATTCAAATAGACTATTGGGTTGCAAAAAATGTTGCATTAATTAGAACAGAATCAATTGTAAACTTTTTTCATTACATAACTTTATTTGGAAACGGTGAAACTGTTTTTTCTTTATTAACTATAATATCTTTAATAATGATTTTTAAATACAATTATTTTTGGTCAATGCCCTTAATAATAAGTGTTTTTGGAGCTATATCTAATGTATGGCTATCAAAATATTTTTTCCTACGTTCACGTCCAGTTGAGGCAATCTTTTTTGAACACACTCCCTCTTTTCCAAGTGGACATGCAGCTGTTAGCATAGCATTTTATGCTTTATTATTTTATATATGGTGGAGACGTCAAACTAGTTGTAACATTCGTATTATAATAACTTTTTTAGGTAGTACTTTTGCATTATTGTTAGCATCTAGTCGTATTATTATTGGTGTTCATTATATAACAGACGTAATGGCAGGATTATTACTTGGTGCTTTATGGTTTGTAATTGCAGTTAGCTTATATGAATGGTTAAATTACAAAAAATATATTAAATTAAAGTAAAAATTATGAAAAATCAATCAATATGGAAAAAACTAAAATTTGCATTTAATGGAATTGTTTATGCTACTAAAAATGAACATAATATGCAAAGACATTTAATTTCAGCTCTAATAGTAATATGCTTATTCTCATATTTTAAAATTTCCATTTTTTGGTGGGCTTTGATAATTTTATGTATAGGATTGATTATTGCTTCAGAATTGTTAAATTCTGCAATTGAAGCTTTAATTGACTATTTACACCCTGAATTACATGAAAAAATTGGTAAAATAAAAGACATGCTAGCAGGAATGGTACTAATTTTAAGTATTACGGCTGCAATAATCGGATTTTTGGCTATTTTATCTGTATTAAGCACATAAAAGTCAATCACTAGAGGTGTCAACTGAGGTATCGGTTTTAATAAAAGTGTCTATAAGTCTTTTATAAAGAAAGTGCCGGGTAGAGGAATCGAAATAAATTCTATTACACAGTTACTTGTTTTAAATAAATTTTAGATAACCACTGCATATATCGGAGTATTCGGACAGGAATGCCGGAGTTCAACCGGACACTTTTGCAATGAGATTTTCTAGGGTGTAATTATAACACAATGTGTCCGGTTGAATTAATTATTTTCAAATTTTTGATTCAAATTTGAGTATTTTGGTCTTAAAGAATCACCTTCAATTTCAATTCTATGAGATGGTATCTCTCTTAGAACTTTAAATAGAAGAATAGATGAAAAATCAGCACTTCCAAGCTACTCTAAACAAGGAGGCCTTGTCCTCTTTCCTCTTGAAAATCTAGCAAAATATATAACAGCTCTTGGAAAGCTATAAAATATAGTTTTCAAAAGCTGCTATAGAATCTATTGCAAAATCAGGTGCAAATTTTAAATAATGTTTTATTGTAGTTTCAATATTAGTAGAGATTTCACATCAATGTTTCCACCCATTTCACAAATAAGTTTCCACTTGTTTCACTAACTTGTTTCCACCTATTTCACTTTTATGTTTCCATTTTTTGAAACATTTGTGAAATAAATTTGGAAATTTTGTTGGCGAAATAATTTTTACAAGTCTCAAGAGATAAACTAACTCCAAAAATATTATTTTGGAGTAAATTATGGAGAAACTTAGTATGGGTAAATGGCAATTTACAAGTAAAAAGCCAATAAAAAGAGCTTATGAGAGAAAAGATAGCGCAACAAAAGCTTGGTTAGAAGAAATATATCCAAAAATAAAAAAAGAAGCAAAAAAAGATAATGCAGATATATGGTGGTGTGATGAGACAGCTTGTCAAAATCTAGCAAATAATCTTAAAGGATATGCTCCTATTGGTACATATAATAAACCAGTATTAGAACATACTGCAAAAAAATTTAAGATAAATATGATTAGTGCAATAACAAATACAGGCAAATCTATGTTTAGTCTATATGATGAATCTATAAAGATTGATAGTTTTATAGAATTTTGTAAAAAAGTTATCGATTCAAATAGTGGTAAAAAAGTATTTTTAATTGTAGATAACCTAAGAGTTCATCATGCAAAGATAGTAAAAGCATGGGAAGAAGAGAATAAAGATAAAATAAAACTATTTTATCTTCCAGCTTATTCACCTGATTATAATCCAGATGAATATCTAAATCAAGATTATAAACAAAGTGCTAATAAATATGAATTGCCAACAACACAAAAAGAACTAAGAAATAATACTGAAAAATATATGCTGTCAATTCAAAATAATCCACAAAAAGTAGCTAACTTTTTTAAACATCCAAAGGTTCAGTATGCTGGTTGATTTTTGGGTATTTAGTTAGGGGAGTAATAGTGATTTTCTAGATAAACTAGAGTTTGATGTGTCGTTATCTTCACTATTCAACTGTTTTTTTAGTAATACTTTTTTAGCTTTTGTTATATTAAATCCATCAGATTTTGTACCAACTTTTTCATCTACAACTTTACCATTTTTACGATATCTTATGTAGTAAGTTGTATCTTTGATTCTTTCTCTTTTATACACACCTGGTGTGCCAGTTTTTTCTAATGCCATGATGCCTTTTATTTTCCCAACGAATTTCCCAACAATATTGGCATAAATTGACATAAAAAGTATTTAAAATGATTTTATTTTAGTTTTTAAATTTTATTTTGTAGATTGAAATTAATTGGCATTTGTTTTGTTTTTTTGTAGATAAAGTACTATTTAATGGTAATTTTAAAAATAATATTATGGCGAGAAGGTAGAGGAATTGAACCTCTCTCGGCGTTTACACAAAAACCGACAATCAGGGTTGAAGCCTGTGGTGCTCACCAGATACACATACCTTCCATAAAGGATAAAATAGTATAATAGTTCTCTTTAAACAACTATTAAAAGGTTTATTATATGTTATTAAAATCCATTCCAAAGGTTGATAGGTTTATCACAAACATAGCTTTTGAAGGGTTAGCAAAATCGTTAATCACTAAAATATCTAAAGAAAAAATATCAAATTTAAGAGAAAATATTTTACAAAACAAAATACTTAGTTTTGATGAAAATTTACTAATAAAAGATGTTATTGATGAATATAAAAATATTACATCTTCTTCTTTAAAACCTCTAATAAATGCAACTGGTATAATAGTTCACACAAATTTAGGAAGAAGTTTACTTCATAAAGAAACTCTAGAAAAAGCATTTAATATAGCTACTTCTTACAATAATTTAGAATATGATTTACAAAAAGGACAAAGAGGTGAAAGATATGAGCACATCACAAAAAGTTTAAAAGAACTTTTAGATTGTGAAGATGCTTTAGTAGTAAATAACAATGCAAGTGCTGTTTTTTTAATCTTAAATACATTTTGTAAGAATAAAGAAGTTGTTGTAAGCCGAGGAGAACTTGTAGAAATTGGTGGAAGTTTTAGAGTTCCTGAAGTTATGAATCAAAGTGGTGCAATATTAAAAGAGATTGGAACTACAAATAAAACTCATCTAAGAGACTATGAAAATGCCATTTGTGAAAAAACTTCTATGCTTATGAAAGTACATAAATCAAATTATGAAATAGTTGGATTTTCAAGTGAAGTAAAATTTGAAGATATATCAAATCTTGCAAAACAACATAATCTAATAGACTATTATGATATGGGAAGTGGTCATATTGATGAACTTCCTTATGGATTAGGAAAAAATGAACCAAGTATTAAAGAACTTATGAAACAAAATCCTAGTTTACTCAGTTTTTCAGGAGATAAACTTTTAGGAAGTGTTCAAGCGGGAATTATCATAGGGAAAAAAGAACTAATATCAAAAATAAAAAAGAATCAACTTTTAAGAATGCTAAGAGTTGATAAAATAACTCTAGCACTTTTAGAAGAGAGTATTAATTTATATCTAAAAAATGAACTTGATAAAATTCCAACATTAAAAATGCTAAATACAAGTATAGAGATGCTAGAAAATAGAGCAAAAAAAGTTCAAAAATCTTTAGAAAATATTTTAAAAACAGAAGTTTTAAATACTAATACATTAGTTGGTGGAGGAACAACTCCAAATAGGAAAATTCCAACTGTTGCACTAAGTTTAGAATTTAAAGATTTTAAAGCAAATAAAATTGAAAAAATTTTAAGAGATAATTTAATTATAAGTCGAATTGAAAATGATAAAGTTTTACTTGATTTTAGAACAATTTTAGAAGAAGATTTAGAAAAACTAGAAAATATTTTAAAAGAGATTTTTAAAAATGGCTAATATCATAATAGGAACAGCAGGTCATATAGACCATGGTAAAACAGCACTTATTCATGCCTTAAATGGTTTTGAAGGTGATAGCACAAATGAAGAAAAGCAAAGAGGAATAACAATAGATTTGAGTTTTTCTAATCTATCTTTTGGTCAAAGAAATATAGCTTTTATAGACGTACCAGGGCACGAAAAACTTATAAAAAACATGATTGCTGGAGCTTTTGGATTTGATTATGTAATGCTTGTAATTAGTGCAAAAGAAGGAATTATGCCCCAAACTATTGAGCATATTCAAATCTTAGAACTTTTAGGAGTAAAAAATCTAATTATTGTTATCACGAAAAAAGATTTGGTAGATGAAAATTTTCTAGAAGAACAAGAGAAATCCATCCTAGACTATTTAAAATCTTACAATTTTGATATAAAATTTATAAAAAGAGTATCAGTTTATGATGAAAATTCTATAAATGATTTAAAAAATGCACTTTTTTCTATAAATAGTAATCAAAAAGAGTCTGAAAACTTTTTTAGATTTTATATAGATAGAGTATTTAGTGTAAAAGGTATTGGTACAGTAGTTACTGGTACTGTTTTAGGTAAAAAAATAGAATTAGAAGAGAAAGTATTTTTACCACATTTACAAAAAGAGACAAAAATAAAAAATATTCAAGTACATAACCAAAATGTACTTGAAGCAAATATCTCCAATAGAGCCGCTTTAAATCTTTCAAATATTGACAAAGATCTTTTAAAAAGAGGTAATATTATCTCTAAAAAAGGATTTTTAAGAGGATTTAACTCTATTGATATTAGCTTTAATTGTCTAAAAGATAAAAAATTAAATCACAATCAAATTTATACACTATTTATTGGTGCAAAAAAATTAGATGTTAAAGTTTTACTTTTTGATAGCTTAACTACTCTTGAGAAAGGGTTTGCAACAATAAAAGCAGATGAAAATATTTACTCTATTTTTGGTGAAAAATTAATTTTAAGAAATCAAAACGAAACAATTGCTGGAGGAATTGTATTAAATCCAATAATTGATCCTATGAATAAAAATCAAAAAACAAGATTACTTTCAAATCTTGCAAAAAAAGATTTTAATGAAGCATTTAAAGTTCTTTTAGAAGCTCATAAAAAAGGTTTAGGAGTAATATCATCAACTCAAAGATTTGCTCTAAGCCACGAAGAAGCTTTAGATTTTGCAAAAAATTTAGAAGATGTTTTTATAGATGAAAAAGAGCTTGTTATTTATCCAAACTCTACAAAAAACGAAATAGAAATCTTTATAAAAAATATATATAATAAAAATCAATATGCTCTTCTTTCAGCTTCATCAATAGCTCTTAGAGCAACATGGGCAAGCCTTGGATTTATTCAAGAAGCTTTAAGTGATTTAGTAAAAATTGGATTTCTAATAAAAGAAGAAAACTTATACAAAAGTGCAAATATAAAAAAAGATATAAAAAAAGATTTAGAAGATATCTTTTTAAATAGATTAAAAAGTGAAGATTTAACTCCAACTGCTCCATATAATATCTATGATGATCTTGATATTGATAGAAAATTAGGAGATGATATTTTAAAATCACTAACAGCTAAAAAACAAGTTATTAGACTACAACACAATCTTTTTATTCACTTTGAAAGCTTGAATAAAGCTGTTAAAACAATGAAAGATATAATAAAAAAAGATGGATTTATAGAGATTTTCAACTTCAAACAAAGATATGATTTAAGTAGAAAATATCTAGTAGCTTACTTGGATTATTTAGATAATTTTTCGGATATAAAAAAAGTTGAGAATAGAAGAGTATTTGCCTAGATGACATTAACGCAAGAGCAAGAAAATATTGTAAATAGCTCTTTGGAGTCATTTAAAATCAATGCTGTAGCTGGTAGTGGAAAAACAACTACCCTACTTTTATATGCACAAAAAAATCCTCACTTAAGAATACTTTACCTTGCTTATAATAAATCTTTGCAAATTGCTATATTAGATAAATTAAAAGATTTTAAACTTAACAATTTAAGCACAAGTACAATTCATTCATTAGCCTATAATAAAACTAGAGCTTATAACTATCAACTAACAAATGAACTAAAGGCACATATTTTAGATAGATTTCTTAGTTATTACGAACTTGATATCAACCAAAAAACATTTTATGCTTCAAATTTATATTTAGCTGTTCTAAAAGACTTTATAAACTTTTATTGCAACTCTAGTTTAATTGCTATTGATGAAAAACTTCTTGATAGTTTCATAAAACAAAGTGATTTTGAAGCACAATATTTGGAGCTAATTAACAAAGAAAAAAAACAGCTTCTAGTACATTTAAAAGCAGTTTTGAGTGCAATGAAAAAAGGTCAACTTGAAGCAACTCATGATTTTTATTTAAAAATGTATTATCTAAGTAAAAATTTAAGCAAAGATATTGATTATGATTTAATCTTAATAGACGAAGCGCAAGATATAAGTGATGTAATGATTGCTATAGTTGAAAATTTTGAGAAAAAACGAATATATGTGGGTGATAGTTTTCAACAAATCTATAGTTTCAGATACGCTTCAAATGCACTAAATAAGATAAATCTTCCATCATATAGCCTAACAACAAGTTTTAGATTTTCAAATTCTTATGCTAAAACTCTTCAAGCATTACTAAATAAAGCTTATGCTTTAAATGGTAAACATGAACTTATCTTAAATGGGATAGATTGCAGTACAAAAATTGGTTCAGAATTTATAGATTTTAAAAAACCCTTTACAATAATTTCCAGAACATCATTTGCTTTAATAGCTGAAATTGTGAAATATATTCATGATAAAAAGAAAATATATTTTGAAGGTGGTTACTCCTCTTATTCATTCATGAATCAAACAGTTTACTCTATTTTTTATCTAAAAAATAGAAAAAATGAAAAAATAACAGTAGATGAACTTAAAAATTTTGGCTCAATATATGAGCTAGAAACTTTTGCAAAAGAGACAAAAAACCAGGAATATTTAAACATAATAAAATTTATAAATACTTATGGAGATAATATTTTTGAAATAAACAAAAAAATAAAAGACTTAGTAACCACAATAAAAGAAGAAGCTGATATTATATTTACAACCACTCATAAAGCAAAAGGCATGGAATACAATCAAGTAATTATGACTGATGATTTTATTACGAAAAAAGATATATTAAATACAAAAAAATCTTTAAGTTTCAATCAAATAAATGAAGAATTAAATATATATTATGTAGCTAGCACAAGAGCAAAAAGTGCCATATCTTTGGCATCATTGGAGTAATATGAAAAAATTATTAATTTTTGTAACTGTTTTATTGCTAACGATTTCAGTAATATTTATTTTAAAAAAAGAGAATAGAAACTTTAATTTTTCATACTATTTTTGGGAAAATAACTACAATTTAGAACAAGATACAAATGATAAACTTTATATAAAAGCTTTAGATATTAAATACTCAAATAAACTAGAAATCATAGAAACAAACTTTATAAAATCTGCTCCAAAAGATTTCATTCCTGTTGTTTTTATTACAAATAAAACTCTACAAAATCTTGATTATAAAGTTATCTCAGATCAGATAATAAATCTTGTAAAAAAATTTAATTTCAATGAAATCCAAATAGATTGTGATTGGAGTGACAGTACTAAAAACAATTATTTTTTACTTTTAAAAGAATTAAAAAATAATTTAAATAAAAATATAAGTGCAACAATTAGACTACATCAAATTAAATATTTTAATAAAACTGGTGTTCCTCCTGTTGATTATGGAGTTTTAATGTACTACAATATGTCATCTTTAGGTGATTTTAATACAAAAAATTATATTTTAGATAATAATGAAGCAAAAAAATATCACTATAACTTCGAAAATTATCCATTAAAACTCAAACTTGCACTTCCACTTTATTCACAAGCCGTTCAATTTAGAGACAAAAAAGCTATAAACTTATTTGAAAATGTAGAACAAATAGACTTTAATGAAGAGTTCGAGAAATTAGATGAAAATAAATATAAAGTATTAAAAAGTCACTATTTCAAAGGGAAATATATATATGAAGGTGATATTTTAAGATTTGAAAATGTTAATGAAAAAGAACTAAAAATAGCATTTGATGATTTTTTTGAATTAAGTAAAAATAGTTTTGATGAAGTGATTTTTTATACAATTAAATACAAAACTAAGTATAATTTAGAAAATTTATTGAAAAACTAGGATATTTATGTTTTTAAGAACTCTTATAGCAACTCTTATTTTAAAATTATCTTTATTCTCTTGCGCAGATTATTGGGATCCAAATAGTATTCAATATATGTTTTTAGATAAAAAAGATAATCTATTTTTACAATTTAGTGAAGATTTAAATGATCCATCAATATACAATCAAATTACATATTTGTACAGTGAAGAGAGTAAAAAGCAAAATATAGACGAATGGAAAAAAGAGTTAAAAGATAAATATAGTTATGAAGAAATTGAAGATTTTATATATAACAAAAATCTTAGAAGATTAAGTGAAATAGAAGCTAAAGAGTATATAAATTTTGTATACGAACAAGACAATTGTGTAAATAATAGTTTTGGTGAAACAAAACCTACAAGATGTACAAACTTTATACCAAAAGCTCTAAAAAAACTTGAAGATGCTAAAACAGATTTTTATAAACAAAGATATTTTTTTCTCGCACTTAGAATGGCACATTATCACAAAAAAAATCCTTTAGAAATTTACAACAAATACTCTTATCTAATAGAAAATTCTAATTCCATAGTAAAAGATTGGATAGATGCTTTATATGCTGGAGCTTTAATTAAAAGTGGAGAAAAAGCAAAAGGTGTTTATTTATTCTCAAAATTATTTGATGAGGCGATAAATTCTCATTTAGCTTTATATAACTTCTTTCATATTAGAAATCAAAATGATTTTGACTTGGTTTTAAATCTTGCTCAGAACAGTGATGAAAAAGCAAAAATATATGTTCTAAGAGCTTTAGATAGTTCAAGTAATACAATTGAAGAGATGAAAAATATTTATAATCTTGACAAAAATTCAAAATGGTTAAATTTTTTATTATATAGAGAACTTCTAAAATCACAAACTTATTTTAATACTTATGACTATTTCGAAGAAATAGATGAATCACAAAATAATATATTTTATTCAAAATATATAGAATTTCTAAAAACTTTAGAACCAGAAAATAGATATTTAGTAGACTTAAGCTTAGTTTATTTCAATATATACTCAAAAAATTATGAAGAAGCTAAAAAAGTTTTAAATAAACTTTTAGAAGCTTATCCAAAATCACATGAAGTACGAACAGCATCTTACATTTTGTATCTTCAATCTTTAGAAAAAATAGATAAAGAGACTGAAAATGTAATTATTGATAAAATTGAAAAGTTAATTGATGAAAATCATACATCAAATACTACATATGAATATACTTTAGAAGTCTTGTCAAAGTTATATAAAAAACAAGGTTTGGATTTTAATACATTTTTATCTCAGAATTATTCATATATTGACTATACAGCTTTAGATTTAGATAAATTTAGAATGTTTGAAGAGTTTTTATCAAAACCTCAAGATTCAAAATTAAAAACTTATTTACAAAAGAAATATCAGAATCTAACAAAAAATAGTCAAGAGTTTGATTATGCAAAAGTTTCAGTTTTAATAAATAATTTAAAATTTAAAGAAGCATTAGATACTAAACTTTCTATTTTAGATACAAATTTAGAATATAATCCATTTAATGGTTTGATTCGAGGAAACAATAGAAGTGGTAAAAAAAATGAGATGACAATAAAACTATTTTTAAATAAAATTATTGAAATTGAATCTATTTTACAAAAAAATCCAATCAGTGCTATGGATAATTTTCTATATGCAAATGCTCTATACAATCTAAGTTATTTTGGTAATTCAGACAGAGCTACAACTACATATAGAAGTGTAGCTTATATTCATACACCAAAATTACAAGAAGAAAAGTTAAATTTAGCTTTGAAACACTATGAGATTGCTTTAAATAATTCTCAAGATAATGAATTAAAAGCAAAAACAACATATCAAATAGCAAAAACAAAATTAGCTCTATTTGATTTAAAATATGATAAAGATGGCTATCCACAAGGCCTTTCTTGGATGTATTCAAAAAATCAAAAATATTTTTATGGTTCTGATGATAAATTTTATGAAGATTTTTTACTAAAAGATGGTAAAAAATATTTTGATAATTTACAACAAAACTATAAAGATACAAAATATTATAAAGAACTTCTAAAAGAGTGTGGTGATTTTAGAACTTATATTAACAATAAATAAAAAGGAGAAATATGCAGTATTTTGGAGAAATTGAGACTAAGTATGAAGAAGTTTTTTTAACAAAAAGCTATATGTATTTTAATAAAGATGAAGAAGAGATTACAGTAAAAGATCTAAAAAGTTTAATAAAATCAAAAGATGATAGAAAAAAGAATATTATCGGTACTGTTTTTATTTATAATCCAACAGTTACTCCTGTTGGTTTTGATTCAAATAAACATCTTTTAGAACAAAATTTTGATAATTTTGATGAATTAATTGAGCTTAAATGTGAAAATTATATAACAGCATTCAAACAAGCAATGAAAGATAGTTGTGAAGGTAAAATTGTAGAGGTTAAAAATCTATTTAATCTAATAGAGTCTAATATAGATTCTTCAAATCTTTTAAGCAAATTTAATGAGGATTTAGAAAAGTATAATTCTAATCAAAATACAGAATTTGACAGAGATATAATGTATGTAGATGCTCAAAACTATATTCCTAGTGGTAAATTTGTATATTTCTGTTGGGGTGATAAAATAAATGAAAAAGAGTTTCCTCATATTTTTAATTACGCAAAAACTATTTATGAAAATAGTGTAAGAAATGGTAAAAAAATAGCTTTTACTTACAAAAAAGAGAAAACTTGTGAAGAATCAATAAAATATCTTCAGTTTTCAAATCCTATGCAGAATTTTAAAAATAGAAATTCAATAGCTTTTGCTATCAAAAGATCTTTCGATACATTTCCTCCTCAACCGGCTTTTTATGAATAATTTCATAAAAGGCTTTAATTTTAGCTAGTTTTAATAATTATAATTATATAATTCCGTCCACTTAAATTATTGGGGTATCGCCAAGCGGTAAGGCAACGGTTTTTGGTACCGTCACTCGAAGGTTCGAATCCTTCTACCCCATCCAAATTTAAGTATTTTTCATGGTGAGGTTGGAGAGTGGTCAAATCCTGCGGACTGTAAATCCGCCGCCTACGGCTTCGAAGGTTCAAATCCTTCTCTCACCACCACTTTTTTAAAAGTCAATGTATGGTTCGATAGCTCAGTCGGTAGAGCAAAGGATTGAAAATCCTTGTGTCGACAGTTCGATTCTGTCTCGAACCACCACTTGATTTATACACACTTGTGCGAGTGTGGCGGAATAGGTAGACGCGCGGGACTTAAAATCCCGTTCCGGTTTCGGAGTGTGAGTTCGATTCTCACCATTCGCACCACTTTTATATTAATCTTATTTTTTTAATATTTTAAATTATAAGATTTGTATCCATGATAAATTTATAAAATTATTTTGTAAGTGAAAATTTCAAGCAAGGATAATAGAATCCTTACTTTTCTTTATTCTTCTAGAAGTTTTTCAATATATTCTTTAGATTCTCTAGTCATTTCAAGTTCCATATGAGGAGCATCTTTTGCTTCAACAAGCTCAACATTTAAACCTTTTTTCTTAGCTATCTCATAAAATTCTTTATTAATATTTGGTGTAGAAATATCATCAGCTGTTCCATAAACAATAGCTATCTTAGTCTCTTTTGAGATTTTATCTAATACATCAATAGCACTAATAAGAGATTTATCTTCTGGCGCTTTTTTGTGTATATCATAAACTCCACCTGCACAAACTAAATTATCAACCAAATTAGGTTTTACACCAATTGCAGTTGCACTTAGCATACAACCAGCGCTATGAGCAATAATAGTTGTTTTTTTAGAATCATATTTTTCTTTTAATGCTTCAACTAATTCAACAAAAAAATCAACATACTCTTTTTTTGCTGCTAAGTTCTTTTCTGTTTTAGAACCTATATATTTCAATTTGTTAGATGAACTTTTTGAATATCCAGGAAGAGCCACTGCTAAAGTTGTAATTTCACTACTCATAGATACATCTTCTGCAAAAGGAGAATATCTAGCAATTACATCTGTTCCCTCATCCCAAGTTCCATGAATTATTATAGTTAATCCATCTTTTTCACCTTCAAATGCTTTAAAATTTATACATTCACCTTTTGCGAAAACAAAATCTTCACCTTTATTTAAACAATCCTCTTTTATATCTGCAAAAGCTATATTTGCAAATAAAATTGAACCCAAAACTAATGATTTTTTTAACATGCCATCTCCTTTTTAATAAGCTGTAATTCCGATATATCCATCAACTTGTCTTTCAATCACTTCAACTATTCCGGCTTGAGTAAATGATATATTATCTATAAAATCACTTTCTTTCCATTTCATAGTTTCCATAGTATTTTTACAAGCGATAAACTCAACATCATATTCCATAAGAGATTTAATTCTCTCTAATGTAGTTTTATCGTAATCTTTTTTTAAAGCTCTTAAACCCTTACCATATGCTACAACAACTATTTTCAAACTTTCTGAAGGATACTCTTTTAAAATATTATACATTGAACCAATTGTATGACTAACAGTATCAACATCTCCGACATAAAGTGAATAAACTACTTTTCTAGGATTCTCAAAACTAGGTTTTGGTTCACTAAAATTCGTTTGTGAAAATGCAAAACTAACTAAACATAAAACTAAAAACAGTTTTTTAAACATTATAAACCTCTACATTCATATCTTTCTGAACTAATCCAGATTTTAGGATTCTACAATAAACTCCCCTATGCCCTTTTAAAAGCGTTGGTAAATTCTCGTCAAAAACATTTAAATGGTTACAAACTGTACAGATTTGTGTAATTTCAATGAAACTATCACCAATTTTAAAGATAGTCCCAACTTCAAAATTATGTGGATCAAAATCTAATAAAATATTTTCACCTAAACTCCCAAATGCCAAATCTATACTATTTTCTTGTGCAATTTCATAAGATTTCAAACCAACAATCATAACAGTTTGATCTAATTTTTTACCCGCAAATTTATCAAACTCTATTCCATAATTTTCTATTAAATTAAGTCTTTCAACCTTTGGTCTAGGTAGTCCACTACTACCTAATGTAGCACTAAAGATTTCTAAAACTTTTCCTACATTTTTCATTTTAAATTCTTCTTTAAAATATCCATATAATCCTTTTTAGACCAAGAACCTGGATATTGATTATTTAAATTCCCTTTCTCATCAACAATGAAGAAACTAGGAGTTATTTTCTTATATTCTTTCTGCAAATCAAAAGGTAATGAAGAGTTTTCCATATCTACCTCTACAAAAATATAATTCTTATCACTAAAATCTTTTATTTCAGACAATGAAAGAACTTCTTTATCCATCTTTTTACAGAAAAAACATGTTTTAGATGTAGCATAAATCAAAATCTTTTTAGATTCATTTTTGGCTTTATTTAAAAGCTGTTTTTCTTCTTCAGTTTTTAGTAAAGGTTCTTTAACAACTAAATCTTCTTTTAGATTTGCTTTATAATCTAAAAAATAATAACTCAAATTAACATAATCTTCATTTGTCAATTCGCCTTTCATACTAGGTTTATTATCATAATAATTCATTACTGTATCATCACAAATAGCGTTAAATCTATCTGGATTTTCTAAGTAATCTTTTAAAAATTTCTCTATTTCTAGAACTTGAATATCAGGTTCATTTGGATCTCCTATTTTTTTAGGCCCATCCATCATTGCCCAAACTATCATATTTGCAGTTGGAGTTTTTAAATTTAATAAAGTATTATCTTTTTCAAAATAGTTCTCTTTTATCAAATTTAAAGGTATATACTCTTTATGACAAGAAGCACATTTTTGTTCAAAAACTTTTTTACCATCTTCATAAGTTGCATATAAATTTAAAACAAAAATTAAAATAATTAATATTAATCTCATATGATTCTCCTTTTTCCATTTAAAAAATATATTCTAATATCTTTTAGATAGAAAAAGGCACAAATTTGTGCCTTTTATCAAATAATCCCAGGATTTCCCTTAACTCCAACAATATCTGGAGTATCAACTTTAAGATTACTAATATTTTTAATATTTTTTAAATATGTTTCAACAGTTTCCCAAACTGGCTCACCATCAGCTTTTGAACCAACAGTAGACCAACCTGATACTCTATAAGCTTTAGAAGCATCTAATTTCTCACCAGTTTTAGTTAAAACTATATCAGATATTCTACTTCCCATTTTTGCTTTTGGATCTATTTTATAAGAAATTCCACCTGTTCTTACCATATCTCCACCTTGTTGATAGAATGGATCTTCATTGAATAAGTTATCAGCTACATCTTCTAAAATATCTTTTAAATCACTACCTTTAATATCTCTTACATAAGTTTCAGGATATGTCATAGCAGTTTGAGTCATTAAGTCATCAAATGTGATAGTTTGACCTTTCATTACAGATGTTCCCCATCTAAAACCTGGGCTTAATGAAATTTGAGCATCTTTAACTTCCATTAAAGCATCACAAATAATTTGATCCCATGAACCATTGAAGTTTCCCCTTCTAAATAAAGTCTCTTCTGTTGTTGCAATTGGTCTTGTTAATTCTTTTAAATAAGGTAATCTAACATCTTCAATATATTTTTTCATCTCTTTATTTTCTGGAACTAAATCAGAGAAAATAGGAAGAAGTGTAAATTTAAAATCTTTAATTTTTCCATTTTGAATATCAAGATCTAGAACATTTAAGAATTTACCATTTGATCCAGCATTACATACATAAGTTGTACCTTTTGGATTTTTTACAGGCACTGCTTCAGGAACACCATCATGAGTATGTCCACCCATAATAAAATCTATTCCTGTACATACTTCAGCCATTTTTTTATCTGTATCAAAACCATTGTGAGATAAAACAATAACAGCATCTAGCTTCTCTTCAGTTCTTATTTTATCAACTAGTTCTTGCATAGTATCATCATAAATACCAAATGTCCAATCAGGAATAAATCTTTGTGGATTTGCAATAGTTGTATAAGGGAAAGCTTGACCAATAATAGCCACTCTTGCATTACCCATTTGTTTAATTGTATATGGTTTAAATGCGTGTCCTGTGTCTTCATCAAATACTGGTGCATCATTCATTAAAGCATCTTCTTTAACAAATACATTTTGTGCTAAAAATTCAGCTTTTAACTCTTTTACATTTGCTAATACTTCTTCAGCTGTATATGTAAATTCCCAGTGACCAACACAAATATCTACACCTAAAAGATTAAGTGCACCAACCATATCCTTTCCTCTAGTCCATAAAGAAGTTGCACTCCCTTGCCAAGTATCTCCACCATCTAGAAATAAAGTTTTATCTTTTCCAAAACTATCTCTTAGAAAATCTACAACTGTCTTAATTTGTGCAAAACCACCTGTCTTACCCATAACTTTAGCATGTTCTTCAAAGTTTACACATGAAAATGCATACTCTAATCTTTTATTACCTTTAATACCATAATAATCTAAAAATTTTTCACCAACAATATGAGGTGGTTTTCCTAAATTACCATAGAAACCTAAATTTACACTTGGTTCTCTAAAGTATACTGGTAAAAGCTGTGCATGAGAATCTGTCATATGTATAAATCGAGCATTCCCAAAAGGTTTTAATTTATAATAATCTTCAATTTTTTTTGAAGTATCTGTCATTCTTGTGTGCGAATTTGCAAATACTGGTGCAGCTCCTAGAACTGCCATCATATAAACAAATTCTCTTCTACTTAATTTACTCATTTTGTTTTCCTTTATATAAATAAAAAAAAGCCAAGATTACTCTTGACTTTTTAAAATCTGTTACAAAAAATTCAATTAGTACTTGTACCCATCGCTAGGACTAGCTAATTTCCAATTTTTCTTAGAATCTTCCATTTGTGTTAAAGCACTAATAGCGAAGCTACAAGATCTCCAAGCTGCAAATTCTAAAGAAACCATTTCACCTGTTGGTTTAGCCTTATTATCAACAATTGCAATCTCTTTTGCACCATTTTTTAATGCTTCTTTTGATGCATCAATATATTGGCTAGTTTTCATTCCAAGTCTCATAAATTCAACTTTATTCTCAATTGCTAACTTGTTATATTTTTCTGCTGTCTCTAATAATTTTTCAACACCATTTGCTTTTACATCACACTCTTTTTTTACATCTAACTTTGAAAAATCTTCAGCTGATAATGAAGTAAGAGTTAAAGATAATATTGCTGAAATTGCTGTAATTTTTAAAATACTTTTCATTATAAATCCTTTTATTTTCTTACATCTGGACCATCAACTGGCATTCCATTTGACATATATGATAAGAAATAAAGAAGTTCTATCATTTCTTGACTTTCATCTTTTGGAGGAACTTGACCTTGATCCACAACACATCCAGAAAGTCTTCTTTCAACTGTTCCTATTTCTGCCCATCTTAATCTTACTACAGGGAAACTCGTAACTTGACCAACAAGTGGTGATAAAATCTCATTTCTAACTCTTTTACCAGCACCATCAATATGACAAGTAGCACAAGAAAGTTTTAAATATCCTCTTTGAGAATAATAATACTCTTTACCTCTCTCATAAGCTTTTTTCTCAGCCTCGCTGTTTATTTTAATGTCAAACTTTTTACCAGCTTCTTTACTTTGATTTACAAAGTAAGCTTGGAATTCAGCCATAGGACCTTTCTGAGTATCCCATTCTTTTTCTCCATTTGCTCTTAAACAATCGTTAATCGCAGAAGTTAAAGAAACCATTTTTTTAGTTTTTTGATCATAATATGGGAAAGTCCCAGATATTGTTAAATCAGGAAAACATGTTTGTAATGAATTTCCATTCGCAAATTTTTTAGTATAAAGTTCTTCACCTTTTTCAATTGCCTCTTCATATGGTGGCATCTCTTTTAAAGCTTCATACTGTTCTTTTGCATCTTTTGCATAGGCATAACTTCCGATATTGAAGTCCATATGCTTAAGACCTTTTTCATATTTTGTTGCTAATTCTTGCTCATCTGAGTACGGAAAAAATCTATTTAAATTTTTCGCTGGATCTTCAAATTTAGCTTCAAAATATTTAATAGCTTCTATTCTATCTTTTTCTGCACCAGCATTAAAATTTGCAGCACTTAGTGTAGTTGCTGCAAATAATAAGATAGCAGAAGATTTAACTATTTTAGAAAACATGTTTTCTCTCCTTTTAAAATTTAAATCAAATTATTTGATTTTTTCAGTAGTTGTATCTGTATTCCCTTTTAAATCTGTCCAAGTGAAACTTAATTCATCACCTGCATTTGCACCTTTAAATGAAAATTTAAAGTATGGATCTTTTGATAAAAATTGACTTGTAGAAGCTTCGTAAACTACTTTCTCACCAACTTTTGCAATTACATAAGTAATAAAGTTAGCTTCTTTTTTAGCTCTTTCAGCTTCTTGATAACTTAACATATCGTGAGATGCTAATGCTTTAACCTCAACAACACCATTTTTGTCTAATTTTGCTTTAATTTTTGTAGTTGCCATTTTAATGTCCTTTTCTTAATTATTTATATATTATTTATTTTTAAAATTTATCTGTGAATTAGTTGACAATATCAACCTCCACATCCACCCATAGTAACCTTAATTTCTTTAGTTACAGAATGCAATTTTCCACCAACTTCAGCAACTACTGTTACTTTACCAGTTTTTGCCATTTTAATTCTGAATGCATAATCTAATACCATATTATCATTTACAGTAAATACTGCAACTGCACTTTCAGGATTTGCATCTTGGAATACTGCAATTTTACTTGCTTTTAATTCTGTATCAAAAGATACAGGAACAACTGCACCATTTTCTGCAATTTCTGGAGCTTTTAAATTAATTCCACCTTCAGTTGTTGTACTTGTTCCAAAAATTTCTTTAATTGCTTCGTCAACTTTTGTTGCAGTCCATGCTTTTGGTTTACTTTTTCTAAAATCCTCAGCACTTAATTGAGCTGGAACTGTAGCAGCAGCTAATACACCTAATCCTAATCCTAAAAAATTTCTTCTATTTAACATGATTTTTTCCTTTTTTTAATTTATTGTTTTTAAATAAGCAACTACTGCTTTAATTTCATCTGGGCTTAACCAACCATTTCTTCCAAATGCAGGCATTGCTGTAATTGGATTTCCTGTTGATGGATCAAAAACTTTATCATATAAAGCTTCTTCTGACCATAATGCTAAAAATTGTAATTTTGGTCCCATATTACCTGGTCCATCAATCTCTTTTCCATTTGCAGCATGACAAGCCAAACAGTTACCTTTTGTATTTGTCATAAAAATTTTTTCACCTTTTTTCACTAAATCATCATTAGCACTAGAACTAACAATAATTAAAGAACATAAAGCTGAAATGCTTGCTATTCTTTTTAATAAATTCATAGCCTCTCCTTACTTACTAGAATTGATCATATAATCGATAATTTGTTTAAACTTCTCATCGCTTATATCCGCTCCACCTTTTGGTGGCATAGCATTTATACCATTAATTCCGTTAGAATATACTTGTTCTAACCCTTTTGAAACTACTTTATCCCAAGCAGCTTTATCTCCAACAACAGGTGCTCCAATTGCCGCATTTGAGTGACAAGCTGAACAACCCGCATTCTCATAATCTGCTTGACCAGGTGCAGATTTACTTGCATCTACTTTTGGCAATTCTCTTGCAGTAGAAAGAGGTTCATTTGCAGCTTTTGATAAATCTTCTTGAATTCTAAGAACTAAATTTTCAACATCATCTTTTATACAATCCTTCATACATCTTGTACCTTTTCCATAGTTTGTAGGATCACTTAAAAACTTAGTCATATTTTCAACACCTTTTTTTGGATTTTCAGGTGTATTTGTTTCTGGATAGAATCCATTAACATTTGGCATAACTATTTTCTGAAATTTTTCTTTATCTAAAACAAAATCATCATCTAGTTCTTGTCCGTCAATAGTAATATTATTTACAGATAATAAATAAGCTGTAAGTGCATAAGTTTCACTATTTGTTAAACTTTTTGGATGATTAAAAGGCATTGACTCTTGTATATACCAAAATAAAGTAGAAGCATATGGCCAATACGAACCTATAGTTTTATCTGGATTATCTGGATCTGGATTTTCATCTGCTGGATTTAATCTTTGATGTTTAAGTGAAGCCACTGTACCACCTGCAAGTTTTGGATAACCTTTTCCTCCACTTCCAAAATCTCCATGACACATAACACATTGTGCATCATAAAGCTCATTTCCTAATTCAACAGAACCTTCAGCTTTTTTTGGTTTTCCATTTTCATCTAAAACAACTTTACCGTGTTTCATTTCAAATTCAGGTAAACCACTATTATCGTAAGCTACATCTAAATCCCAAGCTGCAATTTCTGTTTTAGTTGCATCTCTTCCTATATTAAATTCTTTTGTATCTTGCGTATTTACATGGTATTGTGTATATTTTCCATCTTTAACTGGATATTTTACAGCACCATCAACAGAAGAAGCAGCATGAGCTGAACTTACAAGAAGAGTAGCTAAGCTAATGCTTAAAATAGTGCTTTTAAGCTTTTTTATGTTTTCTAATATGAACATTATTACACTCTCCTTTTGCTGTTATTTCCCAAGTTACAATTGCATTTCTGTGATATACAGATTCAACTCCAACTGCTGCAGTTTCTTCATCAATTGTTGGTTGGATATTTCCAAAATCATCATAAGCTCGGCTTGATAATAATAAAGGTTTTCCATCCCATTTGTATATATAACTAAATCTTGTCCAAGATTTTGGTAAAACTAATCCTTTAAGTTTCGCTTCAACCCAGTTATCACCACCATCAAAAGATATATCAACACCTTTTATAGTTCCATGACCACTCCAAGCAATACCTTCAATTTCTACCATATCACCTTTTTTAAGATGTGTCCACGGTTTTTCAGGACATGGTTTAGTAATTACAGAATTTACTTCATTTACCCAGAAAAATCTTATTGCTTTTCCTGATTTTTGAAGCATTGTATATTTTGAAGTTTCTTCTTTTGCATGCCAAGGTTTATCACTAAATTCAAGTCTATTTAACCATTTAGTATTTAAATTTCCTTCCCATCCTGGAACAACAAGTCTTATTGGATATCCTTGTTCTGGTCTTAAAGCTTCACCATTTTGTCCCCAAACAACCATAACGTCATCAAGAGCTTTTTCAACTGGAATTGTTCTTGGATTTGATGCATTATCACTTCCAACAGCTAACATCCAAACAGCATCTTTTTCTAATCCAATATCTTCTAATATTGTTTTTAACATTACACCAGTCCATTGAGCAGAACTCATCATTCCTTTCATAAACTGTAAACTATTAAATTGAGGAGCTCTCCATTCAGGACTTCCATTTGCAGGACACTCAATAAAATATGTTCTTGTTTCACTTGGATATCTTTTTATATCTTCTAAAGTTAAAACAACTTCTCTTTTAACTTTACCGTGAATCATTAACCTATATTCGTTTGGGTCAATTTGTGCAGTTCCTCCATGATTTCTTGTAAAAAATAAACCATTTGGAGTTATTATTCCTTCAGACTCATGAATTGGACACATTGAGATAGATGCATATGCATCTCCCGAAGATAATAGGTCGTGAGTTCTTCTAATATTATTATGTTCATAAACTGATGGCATACCGTAAGGATTTTTGTTTACCACATCACCTAACTTTTGCCCCCAAGGTGCATCATTTATAATAGCTTTATCATCTGCTTTTAAAGAAACAGGTGATAACACAGATGCAGCACTTAGAGCACCAGCCGAGTAAATAGCAGTTTTTTTAAAAAAATCTCTTCTACTTGTAGCTTCTACAATAGATGAATCTTTTGTAGTTTTCAAAGCTTTACTACTATCCAAACTAACCTCCTATAAAATTTTGACTATTTTTTTATTACTAATGTCAAAGTGGATTATAGATTTTATAAGTTAAAATAGAACTTAAACTATTAATTTTTCTTATAGGAAATTTACTAAAATACTCATAAAAATAGCATAATAATAGCATATGTTACAAAATGTTTTTTTATAGATTTTATTTAATTATAATAATAAAAAGGCTAGCTTATAGCTAACTATCTTTTTATTATTTTTGAGTCAGGTTTTATATCTAGTTTAAAAATTTTATATAATTTTCTAATTAGTATCATCAATAATAATCCATCTAGCATACTAGCAATTATAAATGAAAAATATTCATTTTGAGAAATTAATCCATAATTGTATGAAAGCATTGCAATTGCAACCATAAATGTCAGAGGCATTGAATCACTAAGAGCAAAAAGTGTAGTTTGTTTTGGTTTTAGATAATTTAAAAATACTAAATATGAACTAACCAATCTAATAGAAATAATTGCAGCCATAATGAAAAATGCATGTTGCAGTATATCAAGTGTTATCATATCAAGCTTTACTGTTGAACCTGTATAAATAAAGAAAATTGGAGCAAAAAAACCAAAACCAAAAGACTCTATTTTATGTAACAATTCTTGTTTTTGATTAAAGAACATTTTAAAAAACAACCCTGCTGTAAATGCACCTAAAACCACATCTATTTTTAAAATAAGCATTATTGATACTAAAATTAAAAGTAAAGATATTGAAAATCTTATATCTTGATCATGCTTGTCATCTTCATTATCTGGTATAAGGTATTTTTTAACTTCTGGAAACCACCAAAAAATCATATATGAAAATCTAAGAAGTAAAATAGTAACAATAACAACAGCAATAATTGTTAATATTGATGTGAAAAATTTACTGCTTAAACCAAATTCAGTCCATCCCCCAAATAAAGTTAAAGCCAAAATACTAATAACTTCACCCACAACTCCAATAGATAAGGCTAAATTTAACCAAGGTTCATCTTTTCCGTACTCTTTTATTAGCATCATCAGCATACCTAAAGAGAAGATAGGAAGAGCAACAAAATAAGTTAAACCTAAATCAAAAAACCAACAAACAGCTCCAGCAATACTATACAACAGAACAAAATACAAAATAACATTCACTGCAAGAGTTGCTTTAATAACTTTAACTAGCTTGAAATTTATCTCCAACCCTGCTAGGAACATAAGATATATAAATCCAAATTTAGCTACAAGTTTTAAAGTCTCATCAGCATAAATTAGCCCCAAATAACCACAAATTAAACCTAAAATTATTTCTACAACAACTACAGGTATTTTTAAAATCTTAGCAAGAATTGGCGCAGTCATAATTATCATACAAATTGTTATTATTAAAACTATTTTTTCCATATTTTCCTATACTTACTGTTGTGGTTCATCATCTGTTTTCATCCCAGCTTCTGTTAGAAATGGGCTTGCCACAAAAGTTAATTTTTTTATTTTGTCATATTTTGCATAAGATAGATATAAAATATCTTTTGCTCTTGTAACTGCAACATAAAATAATCGTCTCTCTTCTTCTAGACTTCCACCTTTACTCATAAGCTTTCTATTTGGAAATCTTCCATCCATTAAATCAATTACGTAAACTTCTTTAAACTCTAAACCTTTACTAGCATGGATTGATAAAAGATTTACACCATCACCTTCACTAAGCTCACTACCACCTAAAATCATTGAGTTTATAAACTTAGATAAATCAGAAAAATTTCTAGCTAAATTACGTAGCAATATAGCTTTTCTATTTATTTTAGCTAAGGATTTTGTCTTTTGAATAGCATTTATTTCACCATCTTTTTGTGTTGCCCTTTTTGTAGATAGCATATCTTTTATTTTTGAATAAGCCATAGATGAGCTTATCATTGAAAGCAAATTTTCTGGATTTTTTGTTCTTCTTAACTGTTTAAAAAGCAGATAAATATCATAAATATATTTTGCACCATCTATAGTCAATTTTGGATGTTTTAAAATAGGATTTGCTAAAAAGGCTTCTTCAAAATTACAATCTTTAAATTTTGAGATACTTCCAAGCTCTAAAAAATCATCAAAAAGTCCAAGTTGTTGATTTTTTGCTCTACTTTCATATGGGTTGTTTATACTTTGATTTGGATGAAAAAATCCATTTAATAAACTTCCATCTCCTAATTTTATTAGTGCATCAAAAACATCTTTAGCTATTGCTTTTCCTATACCTTTTCCATGCTCAAGAATATGAATAAATGCCATCATATCATTAGTAGAAATTTGTAAAACTAAAATATCAAGAAGAAATTTAACTTCAATTGAGTCAAAAAAACTCATTCCACCTTTTCTTTTTGCAGGAATAGAAAACTCTCTTAAATTAGCTTCTATACCATCTGCACTCGAATTATTTCTATAAATTATTGCAATTTCATTGTGAGGAGTTGATGATTTTGAAATAAGTTGTGAAATATATTCATACTGGGAAAAAAGTTCATTAAATACTAAAAGTTTAGGTTGATGATTATTTTCAAGTCTTACAACTTCTAATTTTTTTGGATAAACCCTTTCATTAAACTCAATAACTTTTGTAGCTAAATCTAAAATAGGTTTAGTAGAACGATAATTTTTTCTAAGGGTAAATACATTTGCGTCTTTATATCTTTTTGCAAAAGTAGAAATAATACCAATATCAGAACCATTGAAAGCATAAATACTTTGATCATAATCTCCTACACAAAAAAGAGATTTTGGTCTAAAAGCATCTAAAAGTCTTCCTTGTAAAGGATTTGTATCTTGATATTCATCTACAAGTATTTCTTGGAATGCAAAATCTTTTTCTTTTAAAACTTCTAGCATCGTAGTTAATAAATCATCAAAATTCACGTATCCATACTCTTTTTTTAAAGAGTTAAATTCATCAATAACATCTTCATAAATTAATGTATATGATTCATGTGCAGGACTTTTTTCTTTTATCCAAGAGGTAAAATCTTCGCTATTATTTGAGTTTAAATATAAAGAATAAATATCATATAAGTAACCACCATCATAAGGATTTGCCTCCTCGTTTCTATCCATAAACACTCTTTTTTCATATATAGATTTAAAAAGTGTTTTAAGTTCATTTGGTTGTTTAAGTGTTATGTTAACATCTAATTCTTTTAAAAGTTTGAAAGAAACAGAGTGAAAAGTTCCAGCCATAATCTCTTTTGCTATATCTTTTGAAAAAATCTTTGAAACCCTATTTATCATCTCAACTGCTGCTTTATTAGTAAAAGTTAAAAGTAAAATCTCTTTTGGCTTTATTCCACTATTTATTAGATGAGCTATTCGTCCTACAATAGTTGATGTTTTTCCAGTACCTGCACTCGCAATTATTAGGTTATAACCACTTTTACAAGTTGCTGCATTAAGTTGTTCTTGATTTAAATTTGATAATGGCATAAATTAAGGCTTATATTTTTTGTTTAAAAAGTGAAATCATTTTGGAATAGTAGTATAAGGGTAGTTAAAAGTAGATAAAAAAAGAGAGCCGCCTAGGGGAAGCGACTCTCTTCATACACAAGGAAACATAAAAATTATCTATTTAAGAAACTTATCTTAAAAAAATATTTTTTATAAATAAGTCAATAAATCAACTTACTTATAAAGAAATTATATATAAAAAAGATTAATAAAAAATTAATCATGCTTTCCATTTCGAACTTTTTTCTACTTTTTTCTCATTTTCGACTAAAATCACTATATATTTACTTGACCAAATAATTAAAAATATTACTAATAAAAGGGAGGTAACATCAATAAACAATAAATAATTTAAATCAAAATTAGAGCTAATTGATGTAAATATACGCAAAAAAGTCAATATTTGAATTGCTATAAAAGTGGCTACAACAAAATTATTTGTTTCTATCTTTCTTCCTGAGTGACCAAGAATAACTCTAGTACCAAATCCAATTAAAACTGTAACAAAATAGCCAACAGCTAATGTATGAATCACTGCTTTTTCAAAGAAAAAATCAGGATTTACAAATACCATAACACCTTCAAAAATAGATATTAAAAATGCAATAGGAATCCAAAATAATCCTATATGCAGTACCCAAACAATTGGTGGCATTTGACTAACAGGAAGTTTCCATTTTATTAACTCTTTTGATATAAATATAAATAGTGGAATATCCACAATTAAATTTAGTTTTGGATTTTCAAAACTTAATACACATACTTTTAAAATTAGTAATAAAAACAAAATATCTAGTAGTCTTGAACTTTTATTTATATTATATTCAGGAGCCATTACTCTAGTAAAAAAGGGAATCATTCTTTGAGAAATAGTAAAAATAATCATAAATAAAAATAGATAAAAACCACTATTTATAGCAATTTTAGAGAATAAAGTAGATAAAGAAAAATCAAATTGTGAAATCAAAAACAATAAGTGAGCAACCAGCCCTGAAGCAAAAGATATTAAAACCCACTTTGTATCATTTTTATCTTTTAAAATACTTTTTTTATGAATTGAATAAAGAAGATTAAAACTTAAGATTTGTACAAAAAGAATTAAAATTTGAAAAAATATAACTAATTTTGGCAAAAAAATTATTGAAAGAAAAATTCCAATACTTCCTATAAAATATAAAAGAAATTGATTCATATAATCTTTTGAAGCTATTTCACTTTGCATCAAGAATTTAGGAAATACAACGAATAAAAAACCAAGAAAAAATTGAATGAAAACAACAAAAATCAAACTATATGCATGATAAGTTAAAAGAGATGAATTTAAAATCAAAATATTTGAATAACTAAAAAAAAGAAGCAACATAAACAAAATAAAGAAAATTACTCCATTTGTAAAAAACGGTTGATGTGGTTGGGATGAGAATTTTTTATACCAAGAAGTCATAAGAATCTCCTAAAAATTTTAAGAGATTCTATCTGCTTTAATAAAAATTGATATTGACTTTAAACAAGAAAGCCTATTTTAAAGATTTCCTACAATATATTCAATCTCTTCATCAGTAACATATGGATTCATTGGTAAGCTCATTATCTCTTTTGATACTTTTTCCGAAATTGGGAAATCACCCTCTTTTAAATTTAAATATTTAAAACATTCTTGTACATGTAGAGGCATTGGATAATGTACTGCCGTTGGAATTCCTAGATTTTGTAGTTTTGTTTGAACTTCATCTCTGTTTTGTACTCTAATTGAGTATTGTGCCCAAGCCGATGTTCTATCATCTTTAACGAATGGAGTTTCTATATTTTTTGCATTTAAAGCTTGTGTATATTTAGAAGCTACATCTTGTCTAAGTTTTAAATCTTTTTCATAGTATTTTAATTTTACATTTAAAACTGCTGCTTGAATAGTATCTAATCTTCCACCCATACCAATATATTGATGATGATATCTTATACTTTGACCATGAAGTCTAAGAGATTTTATTTTATCTGCAAGTTTATCATCATTTGTAAACACTGCTCCACCATCACCATAACAACCTAACGGTTTAGCAGGGAAGAAAGAAGTACAAGAGATATCACCTAAAGCTGAATCACTAATACCTTTATAAGTAGCTCCAAAGCTTTGAGCTCCATCAACGATTACTTTTAGGTTATGTTTTTTAGCTATTTGATTTATTTCATCTATATCAGCTGGTTGCCCATATAGAGATACTGGAATGATAGCTTTAGTTTTAGAAGTGATTTTTTCTTCAATTTTACTTGGATCAATATTATATATTTTTTCATCAATATCAACAAATACTGGTTTTGCTTTTAGAAAAGCTATTGTTTCTGCTGTTGCGAAGAAAGTAAAAGGAGTTGTAATAATTTCATCACCAGGTTGAATATCTATAGCCATCATAGCAAGTAAAAGAGCATCTGTTCCACTTGAACATGATATTGCATGTTTAGCAGCTGTAAATTTCTCTAAATCTCTTTCAAGCTCATCTATTTGAGCACCCATAATAAAATTACAATCTCTTGCTACTTTTAAAATAGCATTTTCTATTTCATCTTTATATAAGTTATGTTGAATTTTTAAATTTGCAAAGTCTATTTTCAATTTTTTTCCTTTTATTTGTTCATATTGTTATCAGCCATTGTTAGAATTTCTTGAATTCTAATAGCTTGTACAGGGTTTGAGAAAGATTCTGTTTTATTAACAACAGATAATCTAAAGTGTTCAATACTATTAAATAAAGCATCTTCTACTTCAATTTTAGGGATATATGCATCTAATTCATTTGTTTTTACACAATAATCATCACTATAAATATCATCTCCTTTTAAAACCTCTACATTTTTGTTGTATACAACTAATTTTTCAGATAATTTTACATCATCATAAACTAACATCTTTTTTGTACCAACAATAGTTAATTTTCTATCTTTTATTGGTGAAATCCAATTTGATTCTATTTGAGCAAAAAAGTTATCATATTTCAAAGTTAAAAATGTAATACTCTCTTTTGGATTATAAATTTTTTCTCCAAAAGATTTTATCTGCTTTGGAAAAACTCCATCCATTAAGTAATCAATTATAGATAAATCATGTACAGCTAAATCCCACATTGAACTAACATCTTTTCTAATTTGTCCAAGACTTGTTCTTGTTGCATCAATGTATAAGATATCTCCTAATTCGCCATTAGAAATTATCTCTTTTATTTTTTTAATTGCTGGATGAAAAATCATAATGTGGTCAATATGAATTATTAAATTTTTTTCTTTTGCTAAAGCCTCTAGTTCTAGAGCCTCTTCAATTGTAGAAGTAAAAGGTTTTTCAACATATACATGTTTATTGTTTTCTAAAGCAGCTTTAATTAATTTGTAGTGAGTACCTGTGTTTGTAGCAATAGCAACAGCATTTATATTTACATTATTCAAAATATTTTCATAGTTTGCATCATAATTTACAGTTTCTATATAAATAGACTTTGCTTTTTCTATATTACTTTCAATCATATCACAAATTGTGTGTAGCTTTAGATTTGGATTTGCATTTATATTTCTAGCGACATTCGGTCCCCAATAACCAAAGCCCACCAAGGCGATATTCATCATCTAAATTTTCCTTCAAGTATTTTTAAGATTTGGCATTGTACTCAAATAAAATTTAGATGAAACTTTATAAATAATTTTTAAACTCTAAAATTAATTTTAGAGTTTACTATATTCTTTACATCCTTCTTCATTATTTAATAAACAAGCCTTATTAAAATAATTTTTTGCTTGACTTTTATTTACTGCAAGAAATTTACCATCTAAATAAGCAACTCCTAAATTAAAACAAGCATTTGAATAACCTAAATCACAAGATTTTTGATATAAATTTACTGCTTTTAATGGTGATAATTCTACACCTTCTTCATTATAATATTTGTATGCTAAATTGTAACAAGCTTTTGCATGGTCAAGATTACAAGATTTTGTAAGAAACTCTATCGTTTTAAAATTGTCTTGCTCTTTTTCATAAATTGAAGATAGATTAAAACAAGCACTAGAATTTCCATCCTCACATGCTTTACTATAAATATCAATAGCTTTACTTAAATCTTTTTGAGTTCCAAGCCCTCTCTCGTCCATATACGCAAGATTAAAACAAGCCTGATTATGTCCTTCGTCACAAGCTTTTTTAAATAATTCATAAGCTTTAGAATAATTCTTAGCAATATGTTCACCTTGAAAATACATCAAACCTAAATTATAACAACCAGCAAATGCTCCTTTTTGACAAGCAATATTAAAAATATTTGCAGCTTCTAAAACATTTCCTTTTTCAAGTTCTACATAACCATCTTCAACCATAGAAGCATTCGAAAAAGAGAAAGCAAGGGCTAAAGCAATTATAGCTTTGATAATTTTTTGCATAAAAGATCCTTTGTTTGGAATTTAAACAATATTACAATTTTTAGATTAATAGTAGGTAAAGAAAAGAAGAAATTAGGTAAGAATTCTTACCTAATCATTTTTTAGTGACAACTTCCACAACAAGAAGTTGAAGTAGCTTCAGATGCTGCTGCTAAAACTGCATCGTAATTTGGTTCATTTGTAATTTCAGGAACAATCTCTTTATATGTAATTTTTCCAGATGGATTTACAATAAATACTGCTCTTGCAGTAAGTCCTGCTAATGGTCCATTTGCTTGTAAAACTCCATAAGATTTAGCAAATGCTTTTGCTCTAAAATCAGAAGCAACTTTTAAATTTTCTATACCTTCTGTTGTACAAAATCTTTTCATAGCAAAAGGTAAATCCATAGAAACTACAATAACTTCAGCATTATCAAGTTTCGATGCAGCTTCATTAAATTTTCTAGCTTCTGCAGCACAAACACCTGTATCTAAAGATGGAACTGATAAAATAATTTGAGCTTTACCTTTTTGACCACCAATTTGAATATCACTTAAATCAGCTGCTACTGCTGAAACAACTGGAGCAATATCTCCAAGGTTTAACTCTGTACCATTTAAACTTACTTCCAATTCACCTTTGAATTTTACTGTTGCCATAAAGGTATCTCCTTTTTTGATTAAATATTCTGTAATTATAGTTATTTAGGATAAAATCTGTCTTAATTAAAAAGTTTGATTTTATCACTTAATAAAACTATTTTTTTATCTTCTATTAGTTTTGTTAATGTAGCTTTATAAGATTTTTTACTCATTCCAAAAACTTTTTTTATGTCTTCAGCATCGCTTTTGTAAGTAAAACTTATCTCTCCACCATTGTTTTTTAAAACTTCAATAATTTTATTATCATCTATTTTTTGACCAATTTTTTGTAAACTTATATCTAATTTGTTATCTTCTCTAACTTTTTTAACATAAGCTCTTTTTTTATCACCAATTCTTAAATTTTCGAAAACTTCTGAATGAAAAATCATTCCTTCATAAAGATTGTTTACAATAACCTTATAACCTAAAGGTGTTTTTGAATATAAAATTATTTCTACTTCATCATTTTGCTTTAAATTTTTTGGTTCACTTTGTAAAATATATTTTTCACTTGCAATTAACCTACTTGTTCTTTCATCAAATTGCATTTGTAAAACTTTATACGAACCTACAGTAAAAGTACCTTTTTGTCTATTTTTTGGAACCAACAAATCTTTCGCTAATCCAATATCTACAAAATATCCAAATTTCGCACTATCAACTATTTTTAAATTAGCAAACTCATTTAAATACAAATATGGTTTCAAAGTAGTAGCAACTAGTCTATCTTCACTATCTGTATATATAAACACATCAACTAAACTTCCTATTTGCATAGATTTTTCAACATAAATATTTGGCAATAAAACTTCTGTTTCATCACCACTTATTAAGTAAATTCCTGGTTCACTAACTCTATTTACTCTTAAAGTGTTTACAACACCTTGTTTTAATTTTTCATTCATTGGTTTTTCCGTCTTTCTTTTTTATTTTTTAATATTTTTATAGTTGCCAAAGCAACAACACTGACCATTATAATACTAGCACCTGAACTAATATCATACAAATATGAGATAACTAACCCACAAAGTGTAAACATTGTAGCTAAAATTGAGCTAATAATCATCATATTTGATAATTTATTTGCGAAAGTTTCTGCTAAATATGTTGGAATTGTAAGAAGAGCAATAACTAAAATGAGTCCAACTGCCTTTATTGCAGCAACTACACACAAACTTGCTAAAATCAAAATAAGTGTATAAAAAAACTTTACATTTATTCCTCGTAAACCTGCAAACTCACTATCATAAGACACTGCTAAAATTGGTTTATAAAAAAATACAACAATTATTATAATAAAAATATCAAGTAAAGTCATAAAAATTAAATCTTCACTAGATACAGCAATAATACTTCCAAATAAGTAGCTCATTAAATCAACATTATAGCCTGGTGTTATATCAATAAATACTATTCCTATGGCCATTCCACTTGCCCACATCATTCCAATAATTGCATCTATTCTACTTTTATTTTTTAAAGTAATGATAGCAATTAAAATAGCAGTAATAATGGCAAAAATAGTAGCTCCAAAAAGTATTGGAATTCCTAAATAAACAGCAAGACCAATTCCTCCATAAGCACTATGAGCAATTCCACCTGTTAAAAAAGTAATTTTATTTACTACAACTAAACTTCCAATAATTCCAGCTGCAATTGAAATTAAGATTCCTGCAATTATTGCATTTTGTATAAAATCATATTGTAAAACTTCTAACATATTTTTACCTTAATGCTTATGATTGCAACACATTTGTGTTTTTCCTAAAGCTGACAACAACTCAACTTCACATAAATGATCATCACCTAAAGTAACATTTCTTTGAACATCTTTTAGACTATGATAAACCAAACTTCTATTGACATGAGCTACATCTTTTGCATAATTTAATAAAATTGATAAATCATGACTCACAACAACTATTGCTATAGATTTATTAAGCTCTCTTAAAAGTTCATATATATCTTGCTGACCTTGCACATCAATGCTAGCTGTTGGCTCATCTAACATTAGTATTTTTGGATTTGAACACAAAGCACGAGCAATAAAAACTCTTTGTCTTTGCCCTCCACTTAAATCTCCAATTTTTTTATCTGCAAATTTTTCCATTCCTACTTGTTTTAAAGAACTTAAAGCACAATCAATATCTTCTTTTGCATAACCAAATAGCTTTCTTTTAGTTTTTATATGTCCCATTAAAACAACTTCTAAAGCTGTTATTGGAAAATCTGTATTTAAATTTGTATTTTGAGGAACATACCCTACTTCACTATTTTTTATATTTTTTGTCAATTTTCCCTTTTGAAGAGGTAAGAGTTCTAAAATAATCTTAAGAAGAGTAGATTTTCCACCACCATTTGGTCCAATGATGGCTAGAAAATCACTATTTTTTATAGTAAGATTTACATTTTCTAAAGCTTTTGTGTTTCCATAATAATGTGTTAAATTTTCTATTTGTATTAAATTCATATTAACCTTTTTCTGCAACTTGGTTGCAATGTTACCTAAAAATCAATTAAACATTTAAAGTAATAGTAAATTCAGCACCTTTGTATTTTTGTTTATTATAATTAAACTCAACATTTTGAACAGAAATTTCTCCATTCAACTGTAAAATAATCTCTTGAGTCATATATAAACCTATCCCTGTACCTTGATTTTTATCTTTTGTAGTGAAATATGGATTAAATATTTTTGATAAATTTTCTTTCTCAACTCCACCCGCATTATCTTTTATAATAATCTTTAATTGCTCGTGTTTTTTATAGACATCAATAAAAATATACTTTTCATAATCTTTATTAATTAACTCATCTCTTGCATTATTTAATATATTTATTAAAGCTTGAATTAATTTATTTTCATGAGAAAAAATCTCTACATCTTGAATATTTTTTATAATAAATATATCTTTAGTATTTAATTGAACTGAAATTAAATCCAAAGTTTTTGATATTGTATTTACAATTTTAAAATTTTCTTTCTCTTTATTTGGACTAAAGAAATTTCTAAAATCATCTATTGTTTGAGAAAGATAAAATGCTGAAGCGTTTATTTTTTTAGTAGATTCTAAAAAAAATGCATCAGTAAGAGTTCCCATCTCTTTTTGAATTAACATACCACTTGCTGATGCGGTAATAACAGACAATGGTTGTCTCCATTGATGAGCTATATTTCCGATCATTTCTCCCATAGTTGCCATTTTTGATTGTTGAAAAAGTAGTGCTTGTCTACTACTTAACTCTTCTTTATATTTTATAAACTTCTTTTCAATATATTTTGAAACGTAATAAGAGATTATTAGTAAAAATATAATTAATATAACACTACCAACTAAAGTATCTTTTATATTTTGCTCAAAATCTTTATCAAGTTTTTTCTTTACCTCAATTATTTCAAAATCTACATCATCTTCATAAAATAAAGCACCAATAATCCAATCCCAACTACTAAGCGCTTTTACATAACTGATTTTATTTACTTTGTAATCTACATTTGAATTAGCGTATTTTTCTTCATATTTATAAAAATTATCAACTTTTGAATTTGCAGCATCTATCATACCTTGAAAATTAATTTTTCTTGCAGATACAAGACTATCGAACTTATCTTTTGAGTTTATAAGTTGTTCATCTTTATTTAAATATACACCTTCTTTTGTAATGATAAAAATATTTCCACTTTTACCAAACTTTATAGTATTTAAATAATCAACTACTTTTCGTTGAACATTATCATTATATTCATCAAAATATTCTCCTGTTCCAATTACAAAATTTAATGGTTCAAAATATTTATAGAATGCGATTTTTCTTGAAGATAGATTAGTAGTTGGATTATTCCAATAATATTCATCATATCTTTCACCTTTATTATTTAGAGTGTTAACTATTGTTTTTACAAATGCATAACCATTATCATCTTTATATTCTAAATAATTCTTTCCCTCTCCTTCTTTATCAAGTGGAGTTAAAAGCATATTGCCAAATTCATCAATAATATAAAAATAACCCCTTCCTTCGTTATATCTTATTTTATCTAGAGTAATTTTTATAATTTCAATAATTTCATTTCTATTTTTTATATCTTTATATTTTTCATAAATATTTGAGGCTATTGAGTGAGCCTCATAAGCTTTACTTTTTATTGAAGTTCTAAGTTCTTTTTCTGAATTTTCTTGGATATATTGTACATATGAATAAGCCCTATTTACTTCATCTTTTATCATATTTGCATTTTGTAAATAAAATTTCTTTTCCAAATCTTTTTTTTCATTTAAAAATTCTCTTTTATTTTCTATATATAAAAAAAGAACTAAAATAGAAGTCAAAAATAGGATCAAAACAACTGGTGCGTATCTTATAATTTTTAATAGTTGTTGTTCTTTTTCTTTATCCATTTTACATATCTTTGATTTAAAATTTAATACTTGACCGATTATATAAGAATTTTTATAAAATCTGCTTTATTATTTAAAATAAGTTATAATTATTTTTTAAAATTTTATTAGGAAAATAATATGTCAAAAATAGGAATCATTGTAGCTAGTTCAAATAATAATTTAAAATTAGGTTTAAAATTTCAAGAATTAGCAAAAAATTTAAATGTAGAAACTGAACTTATAAATTTGGTTGATTATAATCTTCCACTTTATAGTACAAACGAAGAAGAAAAAAATGGAATTCCTGAATCTGTTTTAGATTTAGCAACGAAAATTATGGATTTAAAAGCTTTTATAATTGTAGCACCAGAATATAACGGAGTTATGCCCCCTGTTTTAAACAATGCTATGGCTTGGACTTCAAGAGCAACAAAAAACTGGAGAGATGCTTTTGATGATAAAGATGTAGCATTGGCAACGCACAGCGGTGGTGGAGGACAAAAAGGTCTTCAAGCAATGAGAATTATGTTCCAACACCTTGGAGCAAATATTTTAGCTAGAGAAATTCTTACTACTTATGAAAAAGCACTAAATGAAGATGCAGCAAAAGCTGTAATTTTAAAATTAGCTAAACTTACAAACGCTTAAGAGATTTATCTCTTAAGTATTTTCAAATCAAAATCTTATTACTTGGCTCATGTATATAGAAACCTTGAGCATAATCTATTCCCATACTAGTAACTTTTTCCAGAATCTCTTTTTGAGATACAAATTCAGCAACTGTTTTAATATTTTGAAGTTTAGCAAATTCTAAAATTGTTTTTACAATATTGAAATAATTAGTCAGTCCTGAAAAACACACTTTTGGAGTTTAATTTTTTTTAATAATCCAAATTTGAAAATTTCATGGTGATTTTTAGTTGCAATAAGAACATAATCAGTTCTTTTTGGTGTTGCAATTGTTGATAAGCTTCTTTTAATAAAGATAAATTTCCTGTAAAAAATGCATAAAAGTAGATATTCATCCACTTTTTTAGATTAAATGCTGTTGCTGCTAGTAAAAGATTAATCTGGTCGCCAAGAAATCCTTTAAGATAATTTCTTTGCATTCTATGATCAGATTTTAAGTGTCCAATAATAGGTTCTATTGCTGCTCTTCTTCTAAATTTCTCTTTTTTGATATTAATTTGTTTAGTTGTATCTTTCTTTTGTAAATTACTTGGTATTGAGATATCAATAACAGTTTCATTATTGATTATTATTTGTTTACTTCCTCTATATCCTCTATCACAAATAACTTCATTTATAGTTTTAGATCCTAAATTTGAAATTGTATTTTCTAATGCTAACTTTAGAGTTTTACTATCATGTTCATTTTCTCTATGTGCAGAAACTCCAACAATAATTCCTGAATTTTTAGTTGTTACAACAGAAGCTTTTGTACCATATTCATAACCTTTATGGTCTTTACCTTTATTTACTGCATATGCATCTATTTCATGTAAAGAGTAAATTTTATTCTTTGTATTTTTCTCTTGTAAAAGTACTCTTATGTACAAGTAAAATTTAGTAGCATATTTATTATGAAGTTCAAGATTATCACCAAATTTTCTATCAATATCTCTAAGAATTGTTTTTGCAATTGTTCTGAGTCTTTTCATAGAAGCTTTTGCTTTTATAATCTTTTTTGGATGTCTAAAGAATCTTAAATTTATTCTATGTTGTTTTATCTCTTTGATATAGCTTCTTCTTAGTTTAATATTTTCAACTTTTACTATTTTATGCAAATGGTTAATTATTTTAATTGCTAGTTTACCATCTGTTGGGTAGGTTAAATTACTCTCTTGAATAGTTGTATCAGCTATTACTTGTGATTCATTTAGATTTTCATTACTATGAATTTCAATACTATGTTTAAAAATAAATTCAAATCCTTTTTTACCTATTCTATTTCTAAAATAAACTAAATCAGTACTATGACATGGTAATGCTGTTTGGAAATCACTAAATCCACAGAAATATTGAAAGTATGGATTTCTTTTCCAAGCAATAACTACATTTTCATCACTAAGATTTTCTAACTGTTTTAGTAATAGTAATCCAACCATTAAACGAATTGGTTTAGCTGGTCTTCCCTCTTTAGAGTAATATTGTGCAAATTCATCTTCAAATTTCGACCACTTAATTGTATCTGCTAAAACAACTAAAGGATCTTTTGAATCTAACATATCCATTAATGAACCATAAAAGAGATTTTTCTGCACTTATTTCTCCAAATTTCGACCAATAATTTAGTCATATTTCATATATAATTGGTCGAAATTATAGCAAAAAAGTAGTGACAAATGCCTTAATTAAGGTATTTGTAGTGTTCTTCAGGAGTGACTAATTAGTATCTGTAATAAAATCTTTAATTAATGAGCCATCAATTTTTATCCCGCATTATGCAATAGCTAAATAAGAATCTAAAATAAAGTACCATAAAATAACACTTCATAAGCATTCATAAGGAACACCAAATGGGTGAATTAAAAATTGAGTATTCTGATAAAAAAGTTACACCATTTGGTGGGATGAAATTATTAAAAAATTTTATAGATAAAACAAGAGTAATTGAAGATTTAAAAAGTGTAAATTTACCTATTGGATTTTCAAATAGAGCATATGATCCAATAAATATTATTCAAGGATTTTGGTTAGCTATATTTACAGGAGCAAGTAGATATATCCATGCCGATTGGTTAAGATATGATACAACATTACAAACAATATTTGAAATAGATAAATTGCCAAGTCAATCAACATATAGCAGATTTTTTCATAAATTTAATATTGAAAAGAATTCTGAAATATTTCCAATATTACAACAAAAATTCCTTTCACAACTAGATGTAGGACCACTAACAATTGATTTAGATTCAACAGTAATAACAAGATATGGTGAACAAGAAGGAGCTAAGAAAGGTTATAACCCTAAAAAACCTGGTAGAAACTCACATCATCCAATTATTGCATTTATAGATCAAACAAAAATGATAGCAAATACATGGATGAGAAGTGGTAATACTAGTTCACTTAATAATTATGACGCATTTTTAAATGAGACATTTGATATATGCTTAAAAGATAAAAAAGTTGGACTTGTAAGAGCAGATAGTGGATTTTATTCACAAGAATTCTTAGAATGGTTTGAAAAAAGAGGTATTAATTATATTGTGGCTGTAAAATTTTATGAAAATATAAAATACACCATTGGAAATATAACTAAGTGGATTAAAATCACAAAAGGACTTGATGTAGCAAGCCTAAGATTTAAACCTGATAACGGAAGTGAAAGAAGATATATAATTGTTAGAAAATTAAGTGAAGAATACCCAAAATCAGGTGGTAAACTTCTATTCGATGAACCTATATATAGATATAGTGCTTATGTTACTAATATTGAACTGCCAGTTGATCAAATTTATAATATATATAACACAAGAGCTGATTGTGAAAATAGAATAAAAGAACTTAAATATGATTTTGGAGCTGATAACTTCTGCTTAAAAGATTTTTATGCCACAGAAGCCTCTTTTAGATTTATTATGATGGCATACAATATTATGGCACTTTTTAAACATGAAGTAGTAAATTCAAATATGATGCTTTCAACACTACGATCCTATTGCTTTGCATTAGGATCTTGGATAACAGAACATTCAAATCAAAAAGTACTAAAAATATCACTTCCACAAAAAAGAAGAACTTGGATGAATGGTTTATTTGAAAACGTAAAACAAAGTCAAATTCCCTTTAAGTATACATAGATAATTTTCAATAAAAATACTTAAAAATTACAGAGAAAATCTATAACTTTTAGTTATAAATAAATATTTTATTGCTTCTTCTATTGCATAATCTGGGTTTATATAGTCAGCTTTTAATTTAATCAAATATGCAAAATTTGAGTAACCACTTCCAAAATCATCAATTGCAATCTTACATCCAAGTTCTCTTACGTTTGCAATAAATTCATTTATTTCATCAAAGTCAACTATTTCTTCACTTTCAACTATTTCAAAAACAACTTTATGTCCAATATTGTATTCATGTAGTTTTTTTAAGATAAATTCTCTCATATTTTTATCAATTATATCTTCCAAAGTTAGATTTATACTAAATTCAAAATCTTTATCCTTAAAATATTCAAAAGATTTTTCAATTACTTTTTTTGTAATCAATAAATACTGTCTAGATTTCTTAGCTATATCTAAAAAATAAAATGGAGAATAGACCTTTCCATCTTTTTCAATTAATCTAACTAAACATTCATATTTTTCTATTTTTTTTGTTTTTGTATTATAAATAGCCTGATAAAAAGGAACTATTCTATCATCATTTAATGCATTCTTTATTCTTACTGCCCAAATCCTATTATTCTCATAAAATTTTTCAAGTTGCAAATCTTTGCTATATATAATCTCATATTTAAACTTTTGAGAATGCTTTTTTATCATATTAGCACTCTCTAATAAATATTTTTTATCTTCGAATGAAAAAACATATTTAAAATCAACATAAATATTTTTATCCCTTAACTTTATAGGTTCTTTTGTTACTGATTTTAAAATATTTTTTATATTTTTTATAAAATCCTCTCTATCTTCAAAATTACCCAAAATAGCAAATTCATCAGAATGAACTCTATATACACTATAATTTTTATAGTTAATCAACTCTTTTTTTAATCGTTTCGCAATAGTTTGAAGAAGTTTATCTCCTTTTTTATGGGAATATAAATCATTTATTAAACTAAAATTTACTATATCTATAATAGCAATCGAAGGTTTTGAAAAAGCAGTAATATCTTCCAATAGTTTAAATCTATTTGAAATTTTTGTAACAATATCTTCTCTTAAAGCCCTCTCTAATTTTTCTGTTTTTTCCACTAAGTCAGTTACTTCATGTCTAAATGATATGTACTCAAAAATAGTTCCATCTTCATTTAAAATTGGTGTTATTACATTATCTACAAAATAAAAAGAACCATCTTTTTTTCTATTTCTAAGTAATCCTTTCCAACTTTTTTTGCTTTTAATAGTTTCCCAAAGATCGTCAAATTTTTCTTTACTTTCTTCACCTTTTAAAAGGCTATGAGATTTCCCCATAACTTCTTCTTTAATATATTGAGAAACTTCAACAAATTTATCATTTGCATAAGTTATGTTTCCTTGTAAATCACCCTTTGATACTATATTTGTTTCTTCTGCAGCTTTATAATATTGTTTTAAAATATAATTTTCTCTTTTTAATTCTTTTATTAACTCTTCAAGCTCAAAATTAGGCAATTTCCAAATCCTTTATACATTATTTAATCGATTATATCTTCTTTAATTTAACAAAATATAAAATATAATTAATATTTGGCTAGAATAAACTAAAACAAAGGAGAAGCTTTGGATATTTCAGATATTAGAGGAAAATACACTACAAAAAATCTTGATATTAATGATTTAAATAAAAATCCTTTCAAGCAATTTGAAATTTGGTTTAATGATGCGATGAATGAAAATTTATTGGAACCAAACGCTTTTACACTTGCAACGGTTGGAAATGAAATGATGCCTAGTGTAAGAACTGTATTATTAAAATATTTTAGTGAAAAAGGATTTGTATTTTTTACAAACTATGATAGTAAAAAAGCAAAACAAATAGATCAAAACCCAAAAGTAGCAGCTTTATTTACATGGCTTCCTCTTGAAAGACAAATTAAAATAGAAGGTAGTGTTGAAAAAATATCAAAAGCTGAATCTTTAAAATATTTTTTAAGTCGACCAAAAGGTAGCCAACTTGGAGCTTGGGTTTCTAGACAAAGTGAAGTTATAAGTTCAAGAGCTTTGTTAGAACAAAAATTTGAAGAAATGAAAAATAAATTTTTAAATAAAGAGATTCCTTTTCCATCTTTTTGGGGTGGATACATTATAAAACCTATAAGAATTGAGTTTTGGCAAGGTGGGGAAGATAGACTTCACGATAGATTTTTATATGAATTTAAAGAAGATAATTCTTGGGAAATTAAAAGATTAGCGCCCTAATCTTTTAATCCTCAAATAATTCTATTGTATTTTTACCTTGTTTTTTTGCTTCATACATTGCTGTATCAGCTTGTTTTATTAAATCTTTTACACTAACACTATCATCATTAAATAAAGTTATTCCAATACTTGGAGTTGATATATTTTTGTAACCTTCTATAGAATCAATACTATTTAAAGCATCTTTTATTTTTGTTGCTAAATATTTGATATTTCTTCTAGCTTCATCTCTTGTTGAACCTAAATTATCAAGTAAAATTACAAATTCATCTCCTCCTACTCTTGAAACTGTATCTTCTTCTCTTATGCTTTCTTTCATTTTTTTAGCAACAGTTATTAATAATGCATCTCCAATATCATGTCCCAATGTGTCATTTATAACTTTAAAATTATCTAAATCTATAAATATTAAACCACCTATTATCTTATGTCTAGTAACTTTTCTAATAGCTTGCTCTATTCTATCTGTTAGTAAAAGTCTATTTGGAAGACCAGTTAAATTATCATGCGTTGCTTGATACTCTAGAACTTTCTCTTTATCCTTTATTTTTCCAATATCAAAATATTGTCCTAGATAATGAGTAGCTTTTCCATTCTTATCTTTTATAGCAGTAATAGTACCTTTTAATGGAATTATTTCATCATTTGATTTTTTATTATATAACTCACCAGTCCAGAATCCATTGATTCTTAAACAATTCCACATATCCTCAATAAACTTATAATCTTGGTGTGGCGTTTTAAAAATTCTTGGGTTTCTTCCAATTAATTCATCTTTTGTATAACCCATAATAGAACAAAATGCCTGATTAACTCTAACTATATGTCCCTCAGTGTCTGTTATTAACATTGGCTCTGCAATATCAAAAGAATATGAAGAAAGCCTTAGTTCATCTTCTTGCTCTAATCTTTGTTCTTCATACTTTATTTTTTCTAAACAATGATTAATATCATTTACCAACTTATCAAATAATACTTCAACTTCCTTGTCAAAAAAACCAATTTGAGTTGAATAAATTATCATAACCCCGACAACTTTATCAAATTTTTTGATAGGAAAAGTAGCCATTGAATTTATATTCAAATTTTTTGCTTCATTGTAGAATACTGATAAATTTTTTTCGTAAAAATTATTTATAATAATATTTGTTTGCCATTTAACAGTTTTTGATACTAAATTTTCATGTGAAATATCTTCATAATAATTTACTTGAGAAGATATAATTTGTTTTAATTTTCCATTTTTTGCATATATTTTTTTATCGGAAACATCATAGAAAAATGCAAACTTGAAATTCTCATTTTGAGCTAAAATTTCACAAATATTTGGATACAAAGACTCTTTATCATAAGTTTTAGTTAAAAATTTATTCGTCTTACTTAAAATTTCATAAATATCTTTATATGTTTTAATTTTTAAATAACTTTCTTGCTCTTTTGAAACTATAGTTTTCAAAACAAAAAATAAAGACCCCATAGTAAAAAATACTATTATTAAAAATAGTATAGAAATATTTTTATCATTTAAAAGCTCATCTTTAAATAGATTCGTCTCTTTATCTATAGTTTCAAGTAAAGAACTTAAAAGCTCTTTTAGATATTTTGAATTTTCATCATGAGATAAAAAATCAACTATTTTACTTAAATCAAGATTGTAGTTATTAGCATATTTAAAATGTTTTGAAAAGAAAAGTGAAGATAAAATATTTTTCTTAGTTGATTTATAAGCTTCAGATATTTGATATAAATTTAATTTTTCACTATCCAGACTTTGTCTTATCTCTTTTATTCTATTCAAATCATAATCTAGATTCTCAACTTTTGATTCTAAATTTAAAATTTTTACAGTATTTAATAGTTCATTGTATAGTTCATCACTATTTTTAAACTCTTTTTGTAAGTCAACTTTGTCTTTTTGAGTTAAAAAATATTTTACTACAGCATTTTGTTCTTTATCTATTGCAAAAATAAGTTCTTTTATGTTTTTTACAAAGACTAAATTGTCTTTCATAATTTCAACTTGTTTAAACATAATATTCTTTTGATAAACTATAAAAGAACTATAAACAAAAATTAAAAGTATAGGAAGTGTGAATATAGATATAATTTTCAAAAAAAGTCTATTTTTAAACAAAGCATGCCTTTAGTTATTTAATTTTACACATTACTATTAATTCATTAAAAAAATTATTATTTTTCGTATATGTTATAATATTTTCCTTTAATTTTTGTTTTATTTAATTTATCTAAAACAAAATCTAACTTATCTTTTTTTACTGCAACATAAGAACAAAAATCTAATACATCAATTTTACCAATATCATCTTTTTCTAAACCAATTCCAGCAGTTAAACTTCCTAAAATATCCATTTTTCTAAGCTTATGTTTTTTGCCACCATTTATAAAAATAGCTCTTAATCCTAAATCTATCTCAAAATTTGGATTATCTCGAATTACTTTTGCCTCTTTAAACTCAATATCATTAAATATTTCTTTGAATTCTAAAGCTCTATTTTGTTCATCTTTTGTAAAAAAGCTAACTGCAACTCCACCTTTACCTGCTCTTGCTGTTCTTCCAATTCTATGAGTATGAATTTTTGAATTTAGTGCTAAATCATAATTTATAACCAAATCTACATCGTCTATATCAAGACCACGACTTGCAACATCACTTGCAACTAATATAGGGTAAGTAGAATTTGAAAATAAGATTAATGTCTCATCTCTTTGTTTTTGTTCTAAATCACTATGCATAGTTAAAATATCTAATCCATCTTCATACAAAATATCTGCTAATTTTTCACATGTAATTTTTTGATTACAAAAAATAATTGTAGATTTTGCTTCAAAACTTCTGATTATTTTTTTAATATTTTGTGCTTTTTCACTCTCAGTTAACTCATAAAATTCTTGTTTTATAATATTTTTTTCTTCATTCTCAACTTCTATAAAAAGTGGATTATTCAAAATATTTGAAGCTAAAAGTTTAATGTCATCTGTATATGTTGCAGAAAATAGCATAGTTTGTCTATTTTTTGATAAAAAGCTTGAAACTTTCTCTATATCATCATAAAATCCCATATCAAGCATTTTATCGGCTTCATCAAGAACAAAAGTTTCCACAAAATCTAAATTTAAATTTTTTTCATCTAAATGCTTTAAAATTCTTCCTGGAGTTCCTACAATAATGTGTGCTTGATGACTTAAAGAAACAACTTGAGGTTTAAAAGGTACCCCACCACAAAGTGTAAGAATTTTTACATTATGAACATGTCTAAATAAAAGTCTTAAATTTTGTGCTATTTGATTTGCTAACTCTCTTGTTGGAGCAAGTAATAAAGCTTGAATCTTAAACTCTTTTACTCTTAATTTTTCAACTATTGGCAAAGAAAAAGCTACAGTTTTTCCACTACCTGTTTTTGCTCTTGCTATTAAATCTTTCCTCTTTAAACTACTACTTAAACTTAACTCTTGGATAGGTGTAAGATTTATATAACCTAAGCTTTCAAGATTTTTTATAAAATCTTTATTTATATCTAATTGTGAAAATGTCACTGTTTTTTAACCTTTTTTTTGTCTTTAAAACTATAAACTAAAATTCCTAGCACTAATAAAACAGTGAAGAAACCAACATACTTAAAATCATCTGCAAAACTTAAAAGAAGTTTTCCAGCTGTAAAACTAATATAACCAATAACTATAGCCCATATTGCAGAAGCAATAGCATTTAAAACTGTATATTTAAAAGGATTGTAAGCTGAAATTCCCATAACTAGGGGTACTAAAGTCTTAACTCCATAAATATACTTTTGTATAAATATCATAAATGAACCATATTTTTTAAGCATAGTTTTTACCATGGCAACTTTTCTTCTATGTTTATTAACTGTTTCATCCATGTATGATTTATTATATTTTGCAAAGTAGAATAAAAATTGACTACCAATAAAATTTGAAACACCAGCAACTATAACTGTTATATAAATATTTAAATCACCTGCATATGAAAAAGCCCCAGCTATTGCTAAAGCTAAAAAACCACCACCAAAAGAGTATAGAAAAAGAGCTATATAGCCCCAATCTTGAATAAATTGTTCCATGAAAATCCTAATTTTTCTATAAAGCCTTTATTCTATCCAAAATGGTATAAAAAGATTATTTTTTTTCTTTTCACAATTTTTACATAAGATTTTAATATAATCCTGTAATTTATTTTACGAAGGAATTTTATGAAAAAATCATTTATAGTTGCAGGAATTTTATTTTCAACTCTTAGTTTTGGATTTGACTTAAAACAAATAGCAAGTGATGTTGCAAAGAATATACCACAAAATGTTGAAACTACAGGAAATAATCAAAAATCAAATTTAGATAATTCTACTATTTCAAATGGATTAAAAGAGGCTTTAAAAAATGGTGTTACTTATGCCACTTCAACTTTAGGTAAAGATAATGGTTACTTAAATAATGATAAAGTTAAAATACCTCTACCTGATAATTTAAAAAATGTTGAAGGGGTAATTAGAAAAGCTGGTGGTGATAAAATGGCTGATGATTTAATCAATTCTATGAACGCAGCAGCTTCAAAAGCGGCTCCAAAAACTGCTGATATTTTTATGAATGCCATTTCTAAAATGAACTTAAATGATGCTCAAACTATTTTAAGTGGAAAAGATAATGCAGCAACAGAATATTTTAAGAAAAATAGTTCAAATGAACTTAAAGCTATGATAAAACCAATAGTTCAAGAGTCTATGAAAACAAACAACGTTGCACAATATTACGATGTTGCAAATAATTTTTATCAAAATAGTGCAAAAGGTTTAGTAGGAAACAGCTCAATTACAGGACTAGCAAAAAATTTTGGTGTTGATTCATATGTACCTGGAAATAATAATGAAAGTTTAGACGACTATATTACAGAAAAAGCAATGGACGGACTATTTTCTATGATAGCTCAAAAAGAAGCTGGTATTAGAAAAAATCCTCTTGAACAAACTAGCTCAATTTTAAAAGAAGTGTTCAGTAAATAATAAAGTTAAGGATTTTAATTCCTTAACATAATTTATTTGATTATTAATATACAATTTCATAATTTTTTCCCATTTTAAAGCCATTTCCATTAACTTTAAAAAATTATTTTGGTATTATTTGAGCACTTAAATAAATAGTGTTGTGATAATATTATTTTAGAATAATGAAATTTTTGAAGGTTTTAGATGACAGAAAATTATAAAGAAATAGATAATTTAGAAATATATAAATATAGTTTTTTGAATTCTAATGAAGCTATGATTATTTTTACTTCAAAAGAATTTATAGCCTGTAATAATGAGCTTGCGAAATTCTTAGAGTTAAAATCAACTGATGATTTTAAAACATTAAATCCTTTTGAAATCATTCCTGCATATCAACCTGATGGTACTTTATCTCATTTAAAATTCAAAGAATATTTAGAAATTTGTAAAAACTTAGGCGAAGTAAGATTTAACTGGTTATATAAAACTGTAAAAAACAAAGATTTATTTGTTGAAGTACTACTAAAAAAAATAACTTTTGATAATAAAGAGTATTTTTTAGCAAAATGGTTAAATAGAAATGAATTAAGAAAATTAGAAAAAGAGTTAGAAAATAAAAATCTTCAACTAGAGAAGAAGAAAACTTATTTAAATGAAATAGATAGTATTTTCAAAGAACAAAATATAAATAAAGATGATTTCGTAGATACACTGTTTTTGCTAAATGAATATAAAAATGCAATAGATGAAAGTTCTATTGTCTCAAAATCAGATAAACAGGGCAAAATAACTTTTGTAAATAATAAATTTTGTGAAATTTCTGGATACAACAAAGAAGAACTTATAGGTAAAAATCACAATATTGTAAGGCATCCTAGTATGGGTAAAGATTTCTTTAAAAATCTTTGGAAAACTATTTTAAATAAAAATATATTTAGAGGAGTAATAGTAAATAAAAAGAAAGATGGGAATCCATATTATGTAGATACGACAATTGTTCCTATCGTTGATAAATATAATGAAATAATTGAATTTATAGCAGTAAGACATGATATAACACAAATTTATGAAAAAGAAAAAATCATTCAAGAACAATATATGGATGATTTAACAAAACTCCCAAATAGACAAAAATTAATAAGTGATTTAAAAGATACTAAAGATGCTTCAATTGTTCTAATAGACATTGCAAAATTCAAAGATATAAATGAATTTTATGGCTATGAAATAGGAGATTTAGTTTTAAAAGAGTTTGCAAAAAATTTACAAAAATTAGATATCTTTGGATTAAATTTTTACAAACTTTCAAATGATATCTTTGCAATTTTAGTATTAAAAAATAGTTTGATAGAGTCTTTACCAGAATTATTAAACAATATTTTAGAAAAAATTGAAAAAAAAATAGTTGTAGAAAAATATAATTTTTCACTATCAATTTTTATGGCTGTTGCTTCTAAGAATTTTTTTGAGAATCCTCTTATAGCAGTTGAATTTGCAATGAATTTAGCAAAAAATAAAAATAAAAAAATACTATTTTTAGAACAACATCTAGAAGAATATGAAAAAATTAAAAGAAATAAAGAATTAATTGAAATAATAAAAAATGCAATTTTAGAAAATAATATACTTGTTTATGGACAAAAGATTCTAAACAATATCACAAAAGAAGAAAAATATGAAACTTTAATGAGATTAAAAACAAGTGATAATAAAATACTACTTCCATATACTTTCTTAGAAGTTTCAAAAAAAGCAAATTTATATCTAGATTTAACAAAAGCATTAGTAAAAAAAGCTTGTAGCTACTTTAAAGATAAAGATTGCGAATTTAATATAAATCTTACAGTTGAAGATATAAAAGATGAAAATACAATAAACTATATTTTTGAAAATATTAAAAAAACAAATACAGCTTCAAAAATAACTTTTGAAATAGTCGAAAGTGAAGCTATTGATGATTTTGGTTTAATAAATGAATTTGTAAAAAAAGCAAAAAATTTAGGTTGTAAGATTGCAATAGATGACTTTGGAACTGGATATTCAAATTTTGAATATATAATCAAATTAAATATTGATTTTATAAAAATAGATGGTTCATTAGTAAAAAATATATCAAATGACAAGAATGTAGAGTTAGCAATAAAAACGATAAATAGCTTTGCAAAAGTTTTAAATATTAAAACCGTAGCTGAATTTGTACACAACGAAGAAGTTATGCAAAAAGTGAATGAGTTAAATATTGATTATTCACAAGGTTATCATCTACACAAACCAGAATATTTAGTTTAAATTTAAAGAGGAGAAGAAGTGCTTATAAATATTTCAACTAAATATAGAATCTTAATAATTATGATTCTTAGTCAAATAGGGTTTATATCTATTAGTATTTTTGCAATATTAAGTGATTATAAGATTTCAGGAATAATTGCATTAAATATATTTTTTGCAATTATTGTTGGTTATATTAGTTTTTATTCGATGCAAAGAATTGTAGGAGGAATAGATAGAGTTAAAGAGTATATTGAAGATTTAATGGATTTTGTATTTTTTAAAACAAATCATATTAGAGTTGCAAAATATATAAAAAATGACGATATTGGTATTATATTAAGAGAATTAAATAATTATGTTAGTAAATATGACAAAATAAGAAAAGATGATATGCATATTATGGGTGAAATAGTAATTGCTCTTGACAAGGTATCTCAAGGTATTTATACTTCAAAAATAAACTCTACTACATCTAATCCGATGATTTATACGCTAAAAAATATTGTAAATAATATGCTAGAAAAAGCTAATAAGAATATGGAAGATTTAGTTGAAATTGTTGGACTTTATTCTGAACAGGATTATAGAAAACAGATGCAAATAAATCCTAAACTAAAAGGGAAAATGCTTCTAACTATGCAAAGAATAAATAAACTTGGTGCTGAATTAAATTCTAATGCAAAACAGAATCTAGAAAATGGTAATTTACTTGAAAACTCTTCAATTCAGATGAGTAAAAGTATAGATAATCTAGCTCAAAAAGCAAATGAACAAGCAGCAAGTCTTGAAGAAACTGCATCTGCTTTAGAGCAAATTACAAGTATTACAAAAAACAATACTCAAAATGCTTCACAAATGGCAAATTTGAGTAAAGATGTAAAACAATCAGTTACATTAGGTGAAGATTTAGCAAATAAAACAGCTTCTTCTATGGATGAAATTAACTCAAAAGTTAAAGCTATAAATGAAGCAATAAGCATAATTGATCAAATAGCTTTCCAAACAAATATTCTATCTTTAAATGCTGCTGTTGAAGCAGCAACAGCAGGAGAAGCTGGAAAAGGATTTGCAGTTGTTGCACAAGAAGTAAGAAATCTTGCAAGTAGAAGTGCAGAAGCGGCACGTGAAATAAAAGATTTAGTTGAAAATGCAACTTATAAAACTGAAGAAGGTAAAAAAATATCTGATGAGATGATAGAGGGTTATCAAAATTTAAATAATTTAATCTCTCAAACTATAAATATTATTTATGATGTAAGTATTGCTTCAAATGAGCAATTAAAAGGAATTGAGCAAATAAATAGTGCAATAAATATCCTTGATAAAGCAACTCAGGAAAATGCAATTGAAACAAATAATGTATCTTTGATATCGCAAAAAACACTAAACATGGCTAAACTATTAGTAGAAGATGCCAAAACAAAAAAAGTAAGCTAAGGATTAAATATGTCAAAAGAGATAGTTTTAGAAGACCATGCCTTTTTAGTTAGTGAAACAAATGAAAAAGGAATAATTACATTTGCAAGTGATGATTTTTGTGAAATTGCAGGATATAGTGTTGAAGAATTAATTGGGAAACCTCACAATTTAGTAAGACATCCTGATATGCCAAAAGCAGCATTTAAAAATTTGTGGGATACTGTAAAAAGTGGAAAAGTTTGGACTGGATATGTAAAAAATGCTACTAAAAATGGAGATTATTACTGGGTTTATGCAACAGTTTATCCCACAATTACAAGTGAAGGAACTAAAGGGTATTTATCTTGTAGAAGAAAAGCTACTTCTGAAGAAATACAAAAAGCAATTAATCTTTACAAAACGTTACAATAAGAACTATAGATTTTATATAACCAAAATATTATTGAATTATTCAACTTTTAAAAGTTGTTTATGATAGAATACTTTTTTTATTGCAGGGGGACGCTTTTTGCGTTGAGAAGGTAAAACCTGACCCTTTGAACCTGTTGGTTAATACCAGAGTAGGAAGCGATTTTTAATAATTAAATTTAATAAACTTAAAATAGATAATCTAAATTTAATAAAAAGGGTGCTTTCTTCGGGAAGTACCCTTTTTTTTACTCAAAAATCTGGCTAACAATAAAAAAATATATTTAATAAAGGATTTTGAAATGAAGATTAGCAATGCATTTGCTGAAATGATGGTACACATACCACTTTGTACACATATTGAAGCAAAAAAAGTTTTAATAATTGGTTCTGTAAATGATGAGTTAAAAAATGAAACTTTAAAACACTCAAAAGAGTCAAATTTTGAATTTGGTGATTTATCAATAGTAGAAAACAAAGAAAATAAAGAGATAGATATAGTAATCTTAACAGATATTAGACCTGATTTAAAAATTTTGGCAAATATTTATAGAGTGCTTAAAGATGATGCAATTTTATGTTTTTTATCAAAATCATTTTCAAATAACAAAGATGAATTAAAAGAGGATTTAAAACTTGTAGGTGAAAAGTTTTGGATTGCTATGCCTTTCAAATTTGAACATGATACAGCAATAATTGCTTCAAGAAAATATCATCCAACAGCTGATTTAAATCTACAAAGAGCAGATTTCTTAGAAGATTTAAAATATTATAGTGCTGAAATTCATTCAGCTTCTTTCGTGTTTCCTGCAAGTATTCACAAAGAACTTACTGGTATTGCAAAAAGATAAAGGAAAATAAAATGACAAATATTCAAAAATGGTTAGAAGATCATAAAAATGATGTTGTACGAACACAAATGTACTACGCAAAACAAGGAATTATTACTCCTCATATGGAATTTGTTGCAAAAAAAGAGAACCTTGATGTAGAATTTATAAGAAGTGAAATTGCAAGAGGTAGACTAATAATTCCTGCAAACGTAAATCATATAAATCAAGAACCAATGGCTATTGGAATTGCAAGCTCATGTAAAATTAATGCAAATATTGGTAGTTCTGCACTTGCAAGTGATGTAAATGCTGAGATAGAAAAAGTAAATGTTTGTTTAAAATATGGTGCTGATACAATTATGGATTTAAGTACAGGTGGTGACTTAGATATGATAAGAAAAGCTGTAATAAATCACTCAACAGTACCTATTGGAACAGTGCCTATTTATCAAATTTTACACGATGTAAAAGATAAAATTGAAGATTTAAGTATTGAAAAAATGTTAGAGGTAATTGAAAGACAAGCACAACAAGGTGTTTCATACTTCACAATTCATGCCGGATTCTTACTAGAATTTATGCCTCACATTGCAAAAAGAAAAATGGGAATCGTTTCAAGAGGTGGTTCACTAATGGCTGCTTGGATGATGCACTATCATAAAGAAAATCCTTTCTACACAGCATTTGATAAAATCTTAGATATTTGTAGAAAATATGATGTTTCTCTTTCTTTAGGAGACTCTTTGAGACCAGGTTGTTTAGCTGATGCATCTGATGAAGCACAATTAAGAGAATTAAAAGTTTTAGGTGATTTAACTTTAAGAGCTTGGGAAAAAGATGTTCAAGTTATGATTGAAGGACCTGGTCATGTACCATTAAATCAAATAGAAAGAAATATGAAAATAGAAAAAGAGTACTGCCATGAAGCACCTTTTTATATTTTAGGACCACTTACAACTGATATTGCTGCTGGTTATGATCATATCTCTTCTGCTATTGGAGCTGCTGTTGGTGGATGGCATGGTGCATCAATGCTTTGTTATGTAACTCCAAAAGAACACTTAGGTTTACCAAATGCTGAAGATGTTAGAAATGGAATTATTGCATACAAAATTGCAGCACACTCAGCTGATATTGCTAGAGGAAGAAAAGGTGCTAGAGATATTGATGATGCTATGAGTGATGCTAGATATAAATTTGATTGGAATAAACAATTTGAACTTGCTCTAGATCCAGATAGAGCTAGAGAGTATCATGATGAAACATTACCTCAAGATGTATTTAAAGATGCAGAATTTTGTTCAATGTGTGGACCAAAATTTTGTTCATATAAAATAACTCAAAAAATAGTAAAAACTCACGGAGAAGCTATAGAAAATATGGCTGTTTAAATATTTTAAGCTAAAGTTTTATCTTTAGCTTGAAGTTACTCTAAAATAGTTATTTATAGAATTTTTCTTTACTAAACTAAAATTGAAATCTAAATCTAGGTTAAATTTTTCTTCAAAACTAAACTTATAATCTTTTTTGAAATTTTTTAAAAGAGCTTGAAAAAGTGAATATTTTTTATCTATCACAAAAATATCTTTGTTCATCTCATATAAATATACAACATTCAAATAGTAACTACCATCTACAAAATAAGTTTGAAATTGATAGTGAGAAAACTCATAATTATCAATTAATTCAAATCTTTTTGCACCAATATTTTCTTTTAATAGAGATAAAAAATGCCCAAAAGCCTGTCCATTCCAAGTAGCATCACTATAAGTGTGAATATACTCAATATAAATCTCTTTTGTTTTCAAAGTATAAGCATCAAGTACATAAGCGTCATGTCTTGTTTTTGTTTCAATATTTGAAATAGGATATTTAAAACTATAATCACTTGTAATCTTAAATCTTAAATCATTCTCTTCTAAACTAAAATAAGGAATGGATAACTTTGTAACCTTTTTAAATGCAAATTTAAGACCCTCGAATAAAGCTCCAAACACTGTGATACCTTCTTTTAAATTTAAGCTATTATATCCATAAAGAGCTATTTAATCAATTTACACTAATTATCCATTCCTAAACTTCTTTTAAAAATCAATAGTGTGAAAGTAAAAAACACCAAACCAACTATGAAAATATCTAACATTTGTACCCAAACTATACTAAAACCTGCATCCCTAAATAAAATAGCTTGTGATAATTCTACAAAGTGACTAGTAGGCATTAATTTCATTAAATATTGGATTACTAATGGCATACTCTCAAATGGTGACATAGTACCTGAGAGCATCATTAATGGAAGAATCGTCAAAATAAAAACCATCCCTAATTGAGGCATATTTTTTACAATAGTTCCAATAAAAACTCCCATAGAAGTTGTAGCAAATAAAACTAAAAATGTAGAAAATAAATATAATGGAATTGAACCACTAATAGGTATAGAAAGAAGAGTTTCAACAATAAACCATAAACTAAAAGATACTCCAATTAAAACTATAATACAAACAGCTAATATTTTTGAAAACATTATCTCAAAAGATTTTAAAGGCATTACCATTAAATGTTCAATAGTACCATGTTCTCTTTCTCGAACTAATGAAGCAGCTGAAAGTAATATAGATATCATCACAATATTATTTATAATCTCATTTATACTTCCAAACCATTCTCCTTTTAGATTAGGATTGTATTTGTATCTAATAACAAGTTCTGGATTTATTTTATTTTCATAATTACTATTTAAAAAATTTTGAACCTCTTCATTTATAATATTTTTTACATAGCCTGAACCAATACCAGCTTGAGTCATCCTTGTAGCATCTATGTTTACTTGAATCTCAGGTGCTTTAGAAGATAAAACATCTTTTTCAAAACCATCAGGAATTAGTACTATAAATGTGTAATACCCTGAATCCATTTTTCCATCAATATCGTAATAAGAGATAATATCTGGAGTGTTAAATCTTGGTTTAAAAAAACCATCTATTATTTTTTTAGATAATTGACTTTTATCATTATCAACAAAAGCTATTGAACCATTATTTATTTCAATTGAAGTTTTTGTTCCACCTATATAAATTGCCACGGAAAAAACATATATAATAAATATAATCATACCTTTATCATATAAAACTGTTTTTAGCTCTTTAATCATTAAGTTATATATATTTAGTACTGTTTTTAACACTATTTTTCCTGCTTATTTAAAACTAAATAACTAAAATATAATATAACAAAAATTGATATACTTAATACAAAGAATTCAAGTTGTAACTCTTTAAAAGATATATTTTTACTAAAAACTCCCCTACTAATATTTATAAAATATGTAACGGGAAATGAATTTCCAATAAATTGTCCAATACCTTCAAGAGAGCTCACTGGCTCTTTTAATCCTGAAAATTGTATTGTAGGAAGCAGTGTTAATATAGCTGTTCCCATTAGTGCAGCAATTTGAGTTTTAACAAAAGATGAAATAAAAAGCCCTATTCCTGTTGTACAAATAATATATAAAAACACGCCTAAAGTAAGAGTAAATAAACTCCCTTTTAATGGTACATCAAATACAAAAACAGCAAAAGCAACTAAACCAAAATAGCTAATCATACTAACAATCAAATAAGGTAATTGTTTTCCTAATAAAAACTCCAATTTTTTAACAGGCGTTGCATAAAAATTCACAATAGAACCTAACTCTTTTTCTCTTACAACACTTAATGCCATTAAAATTGAAGGTATAAAAATCAAAAGTAAAGATATAACAGCAGGAACCATAGAGTAGATACTTTTAAAATCTTGGTTATACCTATATCTTAGTAAGATATTTACATCTGATTTCATATCAATTCCTAAACTCTCTTGGTAATAATTTTTAATATAGTTATAATGTAAACCTTGAACATAACCATGTATTGTCTCTGCCCTAAAAGGAAAAGTTCCATCAATCCAAACAGCAATCTCTTCTTGATAACCTTTTTCTATATTTTTACCAAAATCAGGAGGAATTATAAAAGCTAAACTTATTTTAGCACTCTTCATCCTCTCATCTAATTCCTCAAAAGAGTTTAATTCTTCTTTTTCAATAAAATATCTGGAACCAGCTACATTTTGTATATAGTTTACACTAGCAGGTGATTTATCTTGATCTAAAACTGCAAATTTAAGATTATCAACATCAAAACTTATCCCGTATCCCATAACAAAAAGTAAAATAATAGTTCCTAAAAGAGCAAATGTTAATCTTACTTTATCTCTTAATAACTCCAATGATTCTTTATAACTATAAGCTAATGCTCTTTGAAAACTAAAAAAACTATTTTGACTTTTATTTGTATCTTTAGAATAATCACTCTCTTCTATAAAAACATCTTTTTTTTCAACTTCATCTAAAGCTTCTTCTAAATATGAGATAAATGCATCTTCTAGGTTTTCTTTATTTTTTAGTTTTACTAATTCATCTGGACTATTACTTACTAAAACTTTACCTTTATGCATCAAAGATATTCTGTCACACCTTTCACCTTCATTCATAAAATGAGTAGAGATAAAAATAGTAACATTCTCATTTCTTGATAAGTCAACCAAAAGCTTCCAAAAATTATCTCTAGAAACTGGATCAACTCCTGATGTTGGTTCATCTAAAATGAGCATTTTAGGACTATTTATAACAGCAACGGCTAAAGACAACCTCTGTTTTATTCCTAAAGGTAAATCTTTTGCTGAATAATCTTTATACTCTTTTAGAGAAAATTTTTCTAAAAGATAATTTATTCTTGTTCCTTCATCTTTTATATTAAAAAGCTTTGCATGAAGATTTAAATTTTCATAAACACTCAACTCACTGTATAAAGAGAAAGATTGAGTCATATAACCAACAAACTCTCTCATATTTAAAGAGTTGTTTTTTAGTTCTTTTCCAAAAAGCTTTACAGTTCCACTACTTGGAGTTAATAACCCAGTAAGCATCTTCATAGTTGTAGTTTTCCCACAACCATTTGATCCTAAAAATCCAAATATTTCACCCTCTTTTATTTTTAAATTAACATCATCAACAGCTATAAAATCTCCAAATTTCATACTCAAATTTTCTACTTCAATAGAGTATAAACTACTTTGTTCATCTTTCTTTGGAACTACTAATTTTTCATAACCAATAATTTTTTCATCTGGTAAGAGTTTTATAAATGCATCATCTATATCAACGCTATTTGTATTTTCTAAAATCTCTTTTAAAGTTCCTTGCATCAAAATTTTTCCATCATCCATAGCAATGATAGTATCAAAAGTAGCAGCTTCTTGCATATATGCAGTTGCTATTAAAACACTCATATCTTGATTTTTATCTTTTATTAGATTTATAAGTTTCCAAAACTCTCTTCTTGAAAGAGGATCTACTCCCGTAGTTGGTTCATCCAAAATTAGAATTTCAGGATCATGTATCAAAGCACAACAAAGACCTAATTTTTGCTTCATTCCTCCAGAGAGTTTTCCAGCTGGTCTATCTTTAAATTTTATTAAATCAGTGCTTTCTAAAAGTTGTAAAATTCTTTTTTTTCTTTGCTCTTTATCTAGTCCAAAAAGCTTAGCAAAAAACTCTATATTTTCATAAACAGACAATGTCATATATAAATTTTTTCCTAAACCTTGTGGCATATACGCAATTTTTGGACAAATAATATCTCTAGATTTTTGAATACTTATATCAGAATTTAGAACTTCGACTTTTCCTTCTTGAATAATTTTTGTTCCTGAAAGGATTGCTAAAAGAGTAGATTTCCCAACCCCATCAGGTCCAATAAGTCCTACCATTTTACCTTTTGGTATTTCTAAATTTATGTTGTCTAAAGCTAATACTTTCCCATATTTATGAGAAAGATTAGTTATTCTTGCAACAATTTCACTCATTAGGTTTTATATCTTTTGGTAAATTATTTAAATACTCTGGCCAAACTGCATTTTTATCTAACTTTATGTATGCAACACCTGGTAAACCTGTTTTAACTTGTTCATAATATTTTTCTATCAAATCTGAATTAATTTTAACTTTGACTCTAAACATTAATTTTTCTCTCTCTTCTTTTGTCTCAATCTCTTTTGGAGTAAATTGAGCCAAAGGTGAAACAAAAGTAACTGTAGCTGGAATTCCAACATTTGGTATAGCATCAAAAACTATTCTAGCTTCTGAACCTATATCTACAAGTCCTGCTTGAGAAGTTGGAAGAAAAACATTCATATATGTGTCCATTAAATCAAGAATTACTAAAACTTTCCCACCACTTGGTACTATTTCACCATTTTGTGCAATTTTGTATAAAACTCTTCCTTTTATTGGTGAATACAATTTTGAATCTTCAATATTTACTTTTATAGTCTCTATTTGAGCATCTAAGGCACTTATAGTAGCTTCTGAACTATTAACTTGAGTTTTTGCTGCATTTAAAGCAATTTGAGCGTTTTTTAATTCAGTTTCTCTTTTTTGAAATTCAGCTAATGAAATACTTTTTGATTTAAAAAGATTATTTGCTCTATCAAAATCCTTTTTCACTAAAGAAAGTTCACTTTGTCTTTGATTTACAATCTCTAAAGTATACTTTTTATTTTCTATTGCTTGATTTTTATGAGCTATTGCTTCTTGAAGTTTTGTGTTTAACTCTTTTACCTCTATTTGAGCAAGGAGTTGATTTTTTTCTACTAAATCTCCCTCTTGAACCGCAATACTTTCCAATCTTCCAGATAATTTAGAGGATATATCAACTTGAGTAGTTTGTGTTCTACCATTTCCAAAAGCAAAACTTTCAGGAATATTTGATTCTCTTTTTATATAGTAAAAATAATATAGAGCCCCAAAAAATAAACCTATTATTATAAATAAAAATAATTTTTTCAAAACATTTCCTAATGCTAGAATGTGTTTTGATTGTATCTAAAAATTAATTAAGTATTAAGAAGAGGCTATTTGAATTAAAAAAAATCAAATAGCCTAAAATTACAGTTTTATAATGCTTTTGCAGTTATTTTTGTAAGTCTTTTTGTAAATGCAACAGCATCACTTACATCTAAACCTTCACTAATTTTTGCAAGGTCTAATAGAATCCAAGATACATCTTCAATCAATTCATCATTTGATGAAGCTTGTAATTTTTTTACGATTTCATGTTCTGGATTAATCTCTAAAATTGGTTTAACTTCTGGTACATTTTGTCCCATAGCTCTAAACATGTGTGCCATAGCTGCCATTTGAGCATCTTGTGCATCTTTTGTAATACATGAAGCTGATTCAGATAATCTTGAAGTAACTTTTACCTCTTTTACTTCATCTCCTAATTTCTCTTTAATTTTTGAAACTATATCTTTAAACTCTTCTTCAATTTTTTGTTTTTCTTCTTCACTTTGCTCTACTTTTGGAGCTTCAGCTGTAGTAATATCAGTAAATATCCACTCTTTAAATGCTCCAATTGTTGGAGTTATAATTTCATCAATCTCTTTATCATCTAAAATTAAAACTTCAATATCATTTTTCTTATAGCTTTCTAAAAGTGGAGAATTTCTTAAAACTTTTTCATTTTCACCAACAATATAGTAAATAGCTTTTTGCTCAGAATTTGCTCTAGATTTATAATCTTCAAGTGAAGTCATTTTACCATTTTCAGTTTTTGTTGATTTGTATCTTAGAAGTTCAAGAATTGAATCTTTATTTGTGAAATCTTGATAAACACCCTCTTTTAAAGCTCTATTATATTGCTCAATAAATTTAGAATATTTTTCTTCGTCTTTTGATAATTTTTTAATTTCACTTAAAATCTTTTTAACACTACTTTGTTTGATATTTGCTAAGATTCTATTTTCTTGTAAAATTTCTCTACTTACATTTAATGGTAAGTCTTCACTATCAATAATCCCTCTTACAAATCTTAAGTAAGTTGGTAATAATTCTCTATTATCATCAGTTATAAATACTCTTTTTACATATAGTTTAATTCCACTTTGATAATCAGCTCTATACATATCCATTGGAGCTATTTGAGGAACATAAAATAGTGTTGTATACTCATTTACACCCTCTGTTTTTGTATGAATTGTAAGCATAGGATCTGAGCTATCTTGTGAAATTGATTTGTAGAAGTTATTATAATCTTCATCTTTCAGTTTAGCTTTTGGTTGAGTCCAAAGTGCTGTTGCTTCATTTATTTGCTCATGTTTTCTTTCAGTTTTTTTAGTTGCTTCTTTTCCAGCTTTTTTATCCTCTTCACTTAACTCTTCTGTTACTTCTTGGTCATAATTTAAGAAAATTGGATAAGCAATATGATTTGAATATTTTTCAATAATATTTTTAATTCTATATTTACTTGCAAATTCTGATACTTCATCATCTTTAAGTTTGATATAAATAACTGTTCCATTTGTCTCTTTTATGCAAGGAGCCAAATCAAACTCTCCAGTTCCATTTGATGACCATTTATAAGCAGTCTCTTCTCCAGCTTTTTTAGAGATTACATCCACTTTATCAGCAACCATAAATACAGAATAAAACCCTACTCCAAATTGTCCAATAAGATTTGAATCTTTTTTTGCATCACCTGTCAGTGCTTCAACAAAAGACTTTGTACCTGATTTTGCAATAGTACCAATAGAATTAATCATATCTTCTTCATTCATACCAATACCATTATCAATAATTGTTAAAGATTTATCTTTTTCATCAAAAGTGATATTAATCTCCCCTTTCCATGAAGCAAATTTATCCTTTAAATTTTCATCTGTAAGTCTTAAATAATTTAATTTATCGATTGCATCACTTGAATTTGATACAAGTTCTCTTATAAAAATCTCTTTATTTGAATATAAAGAGTGAGTCATAAGGTGCAATAATTGACCTACTTCTGTTTGAAATTGATGTTTTGCCATTGTTTATTATCCTCTCTTGTTTTAATATTTTTTATAAATTTTTAAATTTTCAAAAAAGAATTTTAATGTGAACTTTATAAAAGTAAGCTAAAGTTTTAAAAAATTTTAGCACTTTTATATATGGAGTGCTAAGAATTATATTGTATAATTTTTTTAGTTATTTTATAGTAATATTTTAAAATATTTTTTTAGGAGAAAAATTATGTCATTAACAAAAAAATTATTCGTTGAATTTCTAGGTACTTTTTGGCTCGTACTTGGTGGTTGTGGAAGTGCTGTTTTAGCAGCTTCATTTCCAGAACTTGGTATTGGATTTGTAGGTGTATCTTTAGCATTTGGTCTTACTGTTTTAACAATGGCTTATGCAATAGGCCATATTTCAGGTTGTCACTTAAATCCTGCAGTATCATTTGGTCTATGTGTAGGTGGGAAACTTTCTGTAAAAGAGCTTATACCTTACATTATTTCACAAGTTTTAGGAGGAATTGCTGGAGCTTTTGTTTTATATCTTATTGCTACAGGAAAAGCAGGATTTGATGTAACAGCTGGATTTGCTTCAAATGGATATGGTGAACATTCACCAAACGGATATAGCTTGATTTCTGTTTTAATTACTGAAGTTGTAATGACTTTTATGTTTTTAATTATTATTTTAGGTTCTACAGATAAAAAAGCTTATGCAAAATTTGCACCTATTGCTATTGGACTTGCATTAACTTTGATACACTTAATCACAATTCCTGTATCAAATACATCTGTGAATCCTGCTAGAAGTACTGCTGTTGCAATATTTCAAAGATCTTGGGCAATAGAGCAATTATGGTTATTCTGGATAGCTCCTATTATTGGTGCAATTCTTGCAGGAATAGTCTATAAATTCTTAGAAACAGAAAAATACTAACATAACATCCCAAAAATGGGATGTTTAAACCTATTAAACTTTTAATATCTTCACCAAAGTTAAACTATACAAAAATAATCTTTATGCTAGAATACAAATCTAACTTATCAATAAAACTAATACAAATATTGAAATTATAGTATATAAATAAGAATTAAAGGAAATTAATAAATATGACAAAACAAGAATTTATAAAAGATTTACAAAAAATATATGACTTTTTGGACAACCAAAAAGCAAAAACAAATGAGTTATTAAAATTTTTAGAAAATGAAGAGTTTACAAAACTATCTATAATAGATGATTTTGCAAAAAAATTAGATTTAGTGATGTCAAGTGATTTAAGATTTGCTCTTGTAACTAGACTTGTAAATTTAAGAGATGATAGTTTGATTCAAGTTTTAAAAAAACAAGAAATTAGTGAAAAAGAAATTATCTCATACCAAGAAAAAGCATATCAATTTGTAAAAGAGTATTGGCATGATATTCATACAAAATTTATAGATTTTATTGTTCAAAACAAACTTCTTACGGATTTTTATAGAGAAATTTTCATTGGAGTTTATAATGTAGGACTTCAAATGAGTGCATGGCAAACATCTTGGACAGCACATATAATAAATGGAATAAATAAAGAACTAGTTTCTAAATTTGATGGTAATGAAGCAAAAATTATGGAATATCTTGAAAGTGAAAAACTTTTTGATTTAGGGCATGGTGGAATTACTGCTGATAGATGTTATTCAGCATTAGTTAAAGATGGTGAAAATTATAAATCAGAAGCTTATATAAAAGCATTTAAAAAAGAAACTACTGAAGTTGTAGATGCTCTAGAAGAGTTTGTAGATAAACTAATAGATCTTGAAGATGAAATATATAACCAGAAATGGGATTATATAGCCTATATTCAATCACTAATTGCTGCATTTAGTGAAAATAGAACTGATGAATTAGTTGCAAAATGGGCAAATGTTGATAGAGCTTGGATGAAACTAAAAACTCCAATTCAAATAGGACATCCACTTGAGTACTATGAGGACCATTATAGAAAAGCTGTTGCTTTAGAGTGGGATATTAGACTTACAAATCCAAAATTTACACAAAATGATCACAGAGTAAATAAAATAAAATCTGCATTTACAAAAATTTATAATAGTTTTAAACCAACTGAAAATTATAAGAAAATCTATGATTTTAGCTTCAAATCTTTAGATAAAGTTCAACTTTATGTAGGAAGACCTGCGTTATTTTTTGGAGCTGAGTTAAATGGCCTTTTTTCAGCACAAGTTGTTCCAAATGATGAAGTTGTATCAAAAGAAGAAGGTAAAAAGATTTTTGCTTTTAGTGATGAAATTTTACAAAGTAGCCGTGCAAAACCATTTTTAAAATTATCTAGAGAGATTTTTGGACAAGAATTCTTAACAAAAGATAGAATGTTTCTATTCAACGAAACTACATCTTGGCACCAAGTTTATGATATCAGCACAATCGGGCATGAATATGGACATATTTTATGGTGTGATGAAGAGAGTGAATCAGTTATGAATAAAACTGGAAACTATAAAAATATAGAAGAATTCAAAGCCACAACAGGTGGCTTAATCTCTTTTTTACTAGATGAAGATAAAGATGAATTACATTTAAAAGAACAAGTTTTAATTGACCTTGTAAAAAGAAGTGTTGGATTAATTTCTTGGATGGAAGTTGATGAAGTTCAACCATACTATTGTGAAGGGTTAATTCATCTAAGCGGACTATTTAAAAGTGGTGCTTTAAATTGGGATAATGAAAATAAAAAATTGGATATAGATATAAGTGACAAAAAATATGAAATATTAAAAACTTGGTATATAGAAAATTATACTGCTTTAGCAAAACACTATTTAGAAAAACTAGATGCTACAGAATTTTTAAATCGATATGCTACAAAAAAAGAAAAATACTTTATGCCAAATGATGAAACTATAAACTCATTTGTAAAATATTATTTCAAAAGATATCAAGAAATTGGACAAGAATTAGATACTCTTGATAAAAAAGAAAATTACATAAAATAAGAGAAATTTCTCTTATTTTATGGTAGTGTTCATAACTCTGTGTCAGCATCAGATAAGTTCTAAAATTCTATCATAAATTTAAACTATCATCAAGCCGTCCTTCAAATTGGATGGCTAGTTGAGAGATTATAGATGAAAATAAATATAATGACGAAGATAGATATAAAAAATAATTTTATATCTTATATATACTTTTAAAAAGACTAAATAACTTTGAAATTGCTAAATAAATTTTTGATTTAAAATTAGATTGTTATCATTATTTTATTCATACAATACTCATTGTTTTAAAGGAAAAAAATCTTTTCCTTTGATAAATAGATTGTATATATTAATCTTAAATAATGATTAAATTATTTTATACTAGGACTAATTGTTTTCCAATCTGCTCTTAGAGTTTTATTTAAAATGAATCTATCGTTACTTGAAGCAATCTCTTTATATTCATAAGGTGTTACAACAACCAATCCCCCTTTTATAATACTTGTAATTGTGTTTGATTCAATTTTTGAACCAGAAAAAATTGAAAACTCCATTTCAAATCCACTAATATCATAAAACTCCGAATTTGTTCTTACAAATTTTGTATATTTATCATAGATTAAGCAATCAATTACAACTTTTGAAGCATCATTACTTAAATCTACTTTTAAAATTTTTCCTATTTGCACATTTTTATAATAAATTGGAGAATCTACATTTACACTGGATGCTGTTTTATCTTCAACTTTTATAATTGTGCCTAAATGTGAATTTACAGATGGTTCCTTATCACTTCCTATAAATTTTGTTTGATATTCACCATTTTGACTTTTAATAACACCAATATTTACAGCCATTACTGTTGAACCTACATTTGCAACCTCTTGAAGAGAAATTCTAGGTTTTTTCAAATAAAATATAGTTCCATCTTTTGCAAACTCTTTAAAATCTTTATCAATTATTACTTTTACTTCAACTTTTTGGTTTTTGTTTAAAGATATTTTTTTAACTTTTCCTATGTTTGCACCCTTATAAACTATCTTTGAAAAATCTTCTTGAAGTCCTTCTACGTTATCAAAAACAATAGTTACCATATTTGTTGCCATTTGCATATCATCAAAACTAGAGTATATTTCATGATTTCCCAAAGGTATTTTAGAACTATTATCAAGTTCTATTGAACCTTCCAATAATGATGTAAAATTATCAACTTCAAATAACACTCCACTAAGGCTTGCTTTAAAATCAAATTTTGGCTTTTTGAAAAATCTACTTGTATTTTTTATATATTGTCTAAAATCTTCATAAATAAATAGTTCGACTTTTGATACAGCATCATCAAATTTTATATTTTTTACAAAACCAATTTCTTGATTTTTATAGATAACAGCCATATTTTCTTTTACAACAAAACTATTATCAAACTCAGTGTATACTACAAAACCGCTATTTTTATCTCTGTTTATCTTTTCTATATCTTTGTATGATTGATATAAAGTAAACTCTTTTTTACTTAGTTTTCCTTCACCTTTATTTGAAACAAGTCCTATAGCTCCATTTAAAACAGATTCTAATCCACTATAATTAACACTTAAATCAAAACTTTTTATCTCTACTAGTTTCGAGCTCATATCATAAAATTTACTATTATCATTTATTAAATCTTTATATTTTTCATCTATTAAAATAGAGATTTTTACACTTTTATAGTCATTACTTAAATCATAACTATCAACTCTTCCAATTTCAATATTTTTATAATAAATTTTTGATCTTTCATTTATTGAGTTTAAATTACCTGTTACTAAATCAATCTTTATAGTATTTAAACTTTTTTTCAAATCTTTTTTTGTAACTCCAAAAAATTTATTACTAAATTCACCATCTTTGTAATCAAGTGAAATATAATTCCCTTTTATAATATTTCCTAGATTTTTTATTCCGCCAAATGAAATAGATGGTTCCTCTACAAAAAATCTTGAATTTTTTGTAAGTAAATATTTATACTCTTCATAAACATAGGCTTTTGTAGATAAAACATCTTCATTTAGCTTAATATCTGTAACCTTACCTATTTCTATACCTTTAAATAAAATAGGCGTTTTTTCTTCAATCTTAGCATCATTAAAATCTAAAGAAAAATATATTTTTTTCTTTAAATCATCTTTTGATGAATATAAAAGTTGAACATCTTCTTTAGATATTTTTTCATCTTCTTTGAGCGTTGTAACTACAGTAATTCCGCCAATAATAGCAGAATATAAAGAACCAACTTCTATATTTAATCCACTTGCTCCATAACTTACTTTTAAAGCTTCATTCATAATAAATTTTGAGCTTTTATTTACTAAATAGTTATATTTATCATAAATATAAATACTTGCATATACCTCTTCACCTTTAAACTCTTTTGAGACAACTTCTCCGATTTGATATTTGTTATAAAAAATTGGAGTTCCCACATCTATATTATCTTTATCATTTGCTAAAAGAGTTACATAATAACCATTTTCTTCAAACTCTTCATCAGGTTGTGAATCAAGACCATCAAAGTACCATTGATGCTTTATATTTTTTAGATCATCTTGTTTTTTAAAACTAGTTGATAATTCAATTTTATATCCACTTATTAATGTACTAAGTCCTGAAATTTTTGTTAAAGATACGGTTGGTTTTTTTATCCAGAATTTTGAATTTTCATTTGCTACATATTCGGCAACATCACTATTTACTAAAATATTAACTGCAACATTTTTTAAATCTTCATGCATAGAAATTTTTGTAACTTTTCCTAAAGTTAGACCTTTATATTCAAGTGGAGTTATATTTTCTTTTAAACCCTCTGCACTTTTAAAATATACGACTATATTTGTACCTTTTTTTGAGTAAGAGTCATAAGCTATATAGCCCAAAATTCCAAGTATAACTAGAGGTAGTAACCACACCAATGAGAATTTTTTCTTAATCTCCTGCTTTGCTTCATAAACTACTGTTTCATTCAAATTATTATTCGTCATCTCTTTGCTCATCCCAAATTATCCTCGTATCAAATCTATTTGCTGCAAAAATTGTAATTATTACCATTAAAGCAAAAGATGTTGCAGCAACTCCACCTTTTATATTAAATAACTCATCAAGTTGAACAATAGAAGCCATTAAAGCTACTACATAAATATCTATCATTGACCATTTTCCAATAGCTTCGATACATTTGTACAATAATATTTTCGTCTTATTTTCTATTTTTACATTTACTCTTAAACTTAAAAAAATAAAAAATAGAGCAAATAATTTTACTATTGGTATAGCAACACTTGCAACAAAAATAACTCCTGCAATGAAGTAACTTTTATACTCCAAAAAGCTGATAATTCCTTCAATTATAGTACTTTCTTGATTTACTCCAAGTTGAGTAACAACCATCATAGGATATATCATTGCTGGAATATATAAAAGCATTGCACAGATTGTAAGAGCTAAAGATATTTGCAAAGAATTTTCTACTCTTCTTCGCACTTTATGATTGCATCTATCACATTTAAAAGGAGTGTAATCATCCTTTTCATAAACCTTTTTACAATTTTTACAAGAAATCAAAACCATTTAGTCATCCAAAATAGCACTTGCATCAAATTTTATATTTGACATAATAAAGCAAAATACATATGCCAAAATTACAAAAAATCCAAAATCAAATTTTGTATTACTTACCATTCCTACTAGTTTTATGTAAGTTACTATCAAACTTATAATAAAAACTTCCATAAATCCCCACTCTTTAAAAAAATGATATGAATCATAAAGAAGAGATTTCTTAAAAATTTCTACCTTAAATTTTAGTTGCACGAAAATTAAGATAATTATAATTGAATTAAAAAGTGGAGCTAAAATTATTGTAAAAAGTACTAAAAAAGATACAACATAAAAATCTTGTTCAAATAAAATATAAACAGTTTTTAAAATATTTGCATCTAATTGTTGTTCATTTAAAGTTAAACTTATCAAGGGATATAAAGATAAAACAAAAAACAGCATCAAGCTTGAAATAGCATAAAAAAGTGAATCTATAGAAAAATTTTGCTTTGTTTCTAATTTATTTCCACATCTAGGGCATATTTGAGAAACATTTAAGTTATCACCCTTTTTTACGAAAAGTCCACAACTATAGCACTCTACAATTTTTGTTAAATCTATCATATTTTCTCTATTTTAAAAATCTTGCGTATTCTAACATAGATTAAGTAAAGCTAATAAAACCTAAACTATTGTAAAATAAAAATTAATATATAATTTAAAGGTTTTAAAATGCAGTTTAATATATCACCAGCACAGTTTGGAGTAAGATCAAGCGTTACTCTTCCAAATCCAGAATTTTTAAAGGTAGTTGGAGAAGACGGTCTTAGAAAAATTATTAGTGACCACTATGATTTAATTAGAAAAAGTCCAATTAACAATATCTTTCCAGAAGATGAAAAAGAGTTTGAACAAGCAAAAATAAATTCAAGTGATTTTTTTATTCAAATTTGTGGCGGTCCAAAATATTTTAATGAAAATAGAGGTGCTCCAATGATGGTTGCAAGACATCAACCATTTAAAATAACTCCAAAAACTAGAATGGTTTGGTTAGAGTGTTACATAGAAGTTCTAAAAAAATTAGATATTGATGAAGAGTTATTAAAATCGTTTTGGAACTATTTAGACATCTTCTCAATTTGGATGGTAAATACTCCTGAAGATTAATATTTAAGAGCTATTTTAGCTCTTAAAATCCAAATCTAACACCTAAACTTGCTGTATCATAATCATAACTATGATTACTTTTACTCATATTCATAGTTTTATATGAACCTTCCAAAGATAATAAAGAACTAATTCTATACTCCAAAGCTCCACCATATCCTAATCCTGTATATGTACTATTGTCATAAAATTGAACAGCTCCTGTTCCAATACCATAAACTCTTAAATCCTCAATAAATTCATAACCTAATTTTAAATCTAAATCAGCTGTTGTTGCACTAACTCCTGCTTTTACTCTTCCATAACTAAGACTATTTGCAAAAGCAAAAATTATATCATTATCAAATTTTGTACTTGAATTTTGTCCTATTGAATATTGTGTATAACTATAATTATCTACTTTTGCAGCACTAATTCCAGCATAAAATTTTGTATCCATTGCAAAAGAAGAAGAGAAAAGTCCAACCAAAAGAGTTGTTGTTATTATTTTTTTCATTTTTACTCCTAAAATTTAAGGGAAGATTATATAAAAATACATCTTAAACCCTAAAATAAGAGTTCTTTGAGTAAAATCAAACAAAAATTAAAGGTTATTTTTGACACTACAAACAAAAGGAATTATTCTTGCAATAGTATCAGCAGTTTGCTACGGTACAAATCCACTAGGGGCATTAATGCTTTATGAAGATGGATTAAATGTAAACTCTGTAATATTTTATAGATTTAGTTTTGCCGTTATTGCTTTACTATGCTTTATGTTATTTCGTAAAATATCTTTCAAAATATCTTTCAAAGATTTATCAATATTAATATTTTTAGGTATTTTATTCGGTATTTCTGCGCTAAGTTTATTCAACTCATTTTTACATATGGATGCTGGACTTGCCTCAACAATTTTATTTACATATCCTATTTTTGTTGCAATAATTATGGCACTATTTTTTAAAGAAAAGAATTCAATAATTACAATATTATCTATAATTTTCGCATTTTTAGGTGTAGTTTTACTTTACAAAGGAGATGATGCAAATGTTAGTTCTTTTGGAGTTTTCTTAGTATTTGTATCATCATTATGCTATGCTGTTTATATTGTAATAATAAATCAATATTTGAAAATGGAGGCATTAAAAGTTACTTTTTACTCTATGCTTTTTTGTGCAATCACAATATTTATTCACTCATTTTTTGAAGAGAGTTCAAATATTATGCCTCTAATCAATTTTAATATGTGGTTTTACACCCTATTTTTAGCACTTATTCCAACCATTATCTCTTTACTATTTTTAATAAAATCAATTCAAATAATTGGTTCAACAACTGCTTCTATTTTAGGAGCGCTTGAACCATTAACAGCTGTTATGATTGGTGTATTAATATTTGAAGAAAAATTATCACTTGCTTTAATTATTGGAATATTCTTGATACTTTTTGGAGTTTCATTAATAGTTTTAAAAAATTATTTTGAAAGATTATTAAAAATAAGAGATTAAAATCTCTTATTTAGGAGGAATTTGAGTTTTTTCTAAAATCTCTTTAGTTTCTTGAATTTTTGGCTGTTGTAAATAAGTTAAAACTGCTCCAAAAACTAAAAGTAAAATTACAATTAATCTTACAGTATTTCTTTTTTGCTTTGACTCATTTCCATTGTAATCATCAATTTTTTCTAAACTTGGCTCACCTTTGTTTTTACTCATAAAAAACTCCTTTTGTTTATTATGAAACTATTCTACCCACTTTTGCTTTTAATATAACTTCCAAATCTTTTGGAAAAACTTCAATATCTAATCCTCTCTTTCCACCGCTTACAAAAACTGTTTTAAAATCTCTTATACTTTCATCTAAAACTGTTTTTAAAAGTTTTTTTTGTCCCAAAGGGGATATTCCTCCAAGTAAATATCCTGTTATTTTTTGTGCTTCATCTTTATTGGCCATCTGAGCTTTTTTTACACCAAATATATCTGCAACCTCTTTTAAATTCAGCTGATTTGCAACAGGAATAACGCAAACAACCAACTCTTTTGGAGTTAATTCAACAAGTAATGTTTTATAAATCTGTCTTGCATCTAAACCCAATTTTTCAACTGCTTCTTCACCAAAATTTATACAAGACGGGTCATGTTCATACTTATGAATTTTAAAATTACATTTATGCTTTTTTAATAAATTAATCGCTGGTGTCATTTAAATAGAACCTCTTTATTTTTATATGATTTTAACATAGTTTTGATATACTAAAACCCTATTTTGGATATCAGGCTTAAGGTTTAAGCAACAAAGATATTTTCCAAATCTCTTCTTTGTCTTCTTATCCAATTTCTAATTAAAAAGGGAATTGAAATGAAAAAATTGATTTTATCAATGTGTACACTTTTTGTTTGTTCACTTAGTGCAAACAGTGATTTAGAGTTATTTAAAGGTTTAAAAGGTACTTTAAATATTGCTGGTGGAACTGCTCATATAGCCTCTGAAAAAGAAGCTATGAAAAATATTATGCAAGCTTATCCTGAGATTACAATGACAATTGCTGGTGGAGGAACTGGGGTTGGAATTAAACAAGTAACTGAAGGTTTAGTAGATATTGCAAATGCTGGTAGAGCTCCTAAAAAAGATGAAATAGAAAGAGGTGATTTAAAAAGTTTTGTTTTTGCTATGGATGGGATTGCAGTTATAGTTAATAAAGATTTAAATGTAAAAAATCTAACTACAGAACAGCTAATTGATATTTTCACAGGAAAAATAAAATCTTTTGAAAAATTAGGTCTTAATGCAGGAAAAATAAACCTTTATGTAAGAGATGCTTCAAGCGGAACTATGGAAGTATTTACAAGTGAAGGTATTAAAAAAGCTGAAATTTCACAAGATGCAAAAGTTGTTGCTTCAAATGCTGCAATGAAAACAGCTGTTTTATCAGATAAAAATGGAATTGGTTTTATCTCTTTTGGAACAGTTGATGATAGCGTAAAAGCTATTTGCATTGATAATAAATGTCCTAGTATTGATACTATTTTAAGTGGTGATTACCATATTTCAAGAGGATTGTATATGGTAACAAAAGGTGAACCAAAAACTCTAGCTAAAGCATTTATAGATTATATGAAAAGTAATAGTGGTGCAGAAATCACTAAAAATTTAGGGTTAATTCCTTATCAGAAATAGTTTATGTACTTTTTATTTAATTTTGGGCTTGTTATATCAGTTTTTATAACAAGCTCACTAATACTACTTATTGCTATATTCTTAATATATTTCTCATTTCCATTAATAACTTTTGGAAATTTTTTTGATTTCTTTTCTTTAAAATGGGATGAAAAAAATAATCTTTTTGGTTTACTTCCTATGATTCTAGGAACAATTTATATAAGTGTATTAGCAACAATATTTGCAAGCATAATGAGTTTTTCATTTGCTTCTTTAATGGCATTTTTCTTGCCAAAAAATAGCATAAATTTATTAAATAAATTTATGCTATTTTTATCAGGAGTTCCGACAGTTTTATATGCATTTATTGCTATATTCTTGTTAGTTCCATGGCTAAATGATATTTTAGATGGTCAAGGCTTTAGTATTTTAACAGCATCATTTGTACTTAGTTTTGTCATTCTTCCTACAATGACTATAATTTTATTTAATACATTTAATTCTACTTTCAAAAAAATTGTATTTGCAGCAAAATCTTTAGGAGCTACAAAAGAAGATATATTTTTTGACATAGTTTTGAAAAACTCAAAAAAAGGAATATTAAGTGCGATTATTTTAGGCTTTGCAAGAGCCGTTGGAGATACAATGATAGCTTTGATGATTGCAGGAAATAGCCTAAAGATCCCAAATTCTATTTTAGATAGTGCAAGAACTTTGACATCTCATATTGCTCTTATAAATGCAAATGATTATGAATCAACTGCCTTTAAAGCAATATTCTTATGTGGTTTACTACTTTTAATATTTTCTTTTTTAACTGTAAGTAGTTTAAAAATAATAAATAAAGAGAAAATATGAATAGAAAAGTATTAATTTTTATATTCTTTACAATAACTATTTTTGCTTTAGCAATCTTAGGAATATTTTTTACTTTTGTTTTTTACAAAGGATTAAACAGTTTTTCATTAAATATAATTTTTGATAATGTAGGATTTTGGGATGCTATATTAGGAAATAAAAGAGTATTTGATGGAATATTTCCTGCTATCATGGGGTCTATATTTGTATCATTATTAGCTGTAATATTTGCTCTACCTATTGGTTTCTTAAGTGGAGTTTTTATAGCTATATTTGCTTCTAAGAAATTAAAAAATCTATTTAGTTTCTCATATGAATTGTTAGCGTTTGTTCCATCAATAGTAGTTGGTCTTTTTGGTCTATCTATAACTATATATTTACATAATAATTTTTTTCAAGAACTATACACTTGTCTTTTAATATCATCAATTTGTCTTGCAATTTTAATAATTCCATACATAGTAAAAATGACAGAACAAGCTCTTTATACAATACCTCATCAAATAAAAAATTCTGTTTTAAACCTAGGGGCTACAAAATATCAAAATCTTTTTTTATTACAACTTCCATATATTAGTAAACAACTTTTTAGTAGCATTGTTTTGTCCATTGGTAGAGCCGTTGAAGATACAGCTGTTATAATGATGACAGGTGCGGTTGCAATGGCTGGTATTCCAACTTCTATTTTAGAAAAATATGAAGCTATTCCATTTTTTATATTTTACATTTCATCTCAATATCAAGATATTTATGAACTAAACAAAGGTTATATAGCATCTATGATTTTACTTTTTGTATCGTTAAGTCTTTTTATATTTGCTTTTTTAATACAAAAACTAACACTAAAAAGAGGTAAAAACTTTGAACAGTAAAAAAACTATCTTAAAAATTGAAAATCTAAATCTATTTTATAACAGTAAACAGATTTTAAAGGATTTAAACTTAAATATTATAGAAAATTCAATAACAGCAATAAGTGGCCCAAGTGGAATTGGAAAAAGTTCTTTACTTCTTGTATTAAATCAAATGATTAGAGAATTTGAAAATGCAAGTTTTAGTGGAAAAGTATATTTTAGTGATAATGAAAAAATTATTGATGTCACAAATTTATCAAACAAAGAGTTACCAGAGCTTAGAAAAAAGATTGTTTATGTAAGTCAACATCCTGATATCTTACCTTTTTCAATTTCCGAAAATTTATATTTTCCTTTGAAACTTCAAAAAATAAAAAAAAGTGATGCAAATAATTTGATTATAGATATTTTAAGACAAGTTCATTTATATGACGAAGTAAAAGATAGATTAAATGATAGTGCTTATTTACTCTCAGGTGGTCAGCAACAAAGATTAATTTTAGCTAGAGCTTTAATCTTAAAACCAAAAGTTTTACTTCTTGATGAACCAACAGCATCACTAAATGAGGAATTATCTTTAAAAATAGAAAACTTAATCTTAGAACTTAAAAATGAATGCACAATAGTGATAATTTCACACTTTAAATCTCAAATTCTAAATGTAGCTGACTCTATTTTTAGAATTTAATAAGTAATAATTGAAGAATTAAATAAAAAGCTTGCTTTTATATTTTTATTCAGTTACAATTCATTTCTTGAAGATGATTTAGGGTTTTTGACTACATCTTTTGTTTGCTTTTATTGATAACTACAGATTAATACTAACTTACTTAATACAAATTAAAACTCCTTTAAACTTTACAGATTACTTTTTAAAAGTGAAAAATTAATTATAAGGAAATGCTATGGCAGATCAAAATATTGGAACAGTAAAATGGTTCAACTCAGAAAAAGGTTTTGGATTTATTCAAATTGAAAATGAAAATAAAGATTTCTTCGTTCACCACAGTGAAATTCAAAATTCAGGATACGGAAGAGTATCTCTAGACGAAGGTCAAAGAGTATCTTTTGAAATCGGAAGAAATGAAAAAGGTCCTCAAGCTAAAAACGTTAGAGTAATCTAAGTTTTCTTGAAAAAATCAGTTTCAAATACCAAAATATTGGATTTGAAATATGATATTCATTTGGAAAGGCCATCAATAGTTAAAAAAGTAATTATTTGGTCTTCTAATGAAATTTAGACGTTTTAGCTATAACTACAATTTAAAACTTAAATTAATTATAGAATAAAACTATCTAGCTTAATTTTAAACAACCTAAATACTAATATAACTGCCATAGACTATCACCCTAAGCAAAAATATCCTTTAGAAAAAACTAAATTAAACCTTGATAAAAAAATTATAAAGGAGAAAACAATGTCAATAACAAATGTAAGCAAAATTACAAAACAGTTAGTTTTACTAAGACTTATAAACAGTGGAGAATCTTTAGAAGATGCTTCTTCAAAAGCTGGTTTATCTATCAAACTTTCAAAAAATTATTTAAATATAAAGTGATATAATCTCTTTATATTCACAATTTCTAAATAAATTACAATTTTTATAAAAAAATCTAAAATTAACTTTACTATTTCCTTGATTATCCTATAATAGAGCTATTATTACAACATTGGGGGAAATCATGTCTTACAGAACTTTAGAAGAAGAAATAAGAGTATTGGAACTTGGACTTCCTCCACAAGAAAACGATGGTTTTATTGGTGGAAGATTAGATCCTTTAGAAGCTAGTTTAGTTTTAATTCCCGTTCCTTGGGAAGCGACTGTTTCTTTTGGAGAAGGAACTGCTCACGCTCCAGATGCAATTAGAATCTCAAGTCATCAATTAGATGTTGAAAATTATCACTATATAAAACCTTACAAAGCTGGTATTGCCATGCTTGAAACAGATAGAAGATTATTGAAGCTTAGCGATAAAGCAAGAAGAAAAGCTTTAAAAGTTATATTTGCTCTTGAAGATGGAAAATCACCAAGTAAAAAAGCTTTAAAATTCGTAAATGAAGCTTCTCACACTTTAAATGAGTCAGTTTATGAAAAATCTATGGATCAATTAAAGAAGGGGAAATTTGCAGCTGTTGTGGGAGGTGATCACTCATCACCACTAGGATTAATCAAAGCTTTAAATGATACACAAACAGAATCATTTGGAATTTTACATGTTGATGCACATCATGATTTAAGAAAAGCGTATGAAGGATTTACATATTCTCATGCTTCAATTTTTTACAATGCCATGAATGAATGCGATAAAATATCAAATCTTGTTCAAGTAGGAATCAGAGATTATAGTAGTGAAGAAGCTAATAGAATGATTGAGTATGGACAAAAAGGTGCTTGTTTGTATGATACAGCTATGCAAAGCCAACTTGCAAGTGGAAAATCACTTGAAGAAGTATTTTCACCATATATAGAAAAACTTCCACAAAATGTTTATTTATCTATTGATATCGATGGTTTAGAACCACTTAATTGTCCAAATACTGGTACTCCAGTTCCTGGAGGATTGAGATATGGTGAGTTAGAACATCTTATTTTTATGATTGTAAAAAGTGGTAAAAAAATTATAGGTTTTGATCTTTGTGAGGTTGGATATAGCGAAGCTGGTTGGGATGCAAATGTTGGAGCTAGAGTTTTATACCAACTATGTGGTGCATTATTAGCTAGCCAAGGTAAAATAGAATATAAATAAGAGAGAGTTTAAAACTCACTCTTTTTGTTCTTATTATTTATTTTATTACTAATTAGTAGTTAGTTTAATCTTAAAAAAGCTACAATTTTAAAAAAATAAAAAAGGAGCTTTTATGAGAAGTTGTGAAAACAAATTATCTTGTGCTTTAAATGAAGATATTGGTAAACTAATTTTAAGAGTAAGTATTGCGGGACTTATGCTATTTCATGGTTTCTTTAAACTTTTCAATGGAATAGATGGAATAAAATTCTTAGTTACACAAGCTGGATTACCAGAATTTATTGCTTATGGTGTTTATTTAGGAGAAATTGTTTTTCCTATTTTAATTATTGTTGGTTTATTTACTAGAATTTCATCATTTTTCTTTGCTTTAACAATGGTTTTTGCTATATTTTTAGCTCATAGTAATGACATATTTTCTTTAGGAAAAACTGGTGGTCCTGTTATTGAATTGGCATTAATTTACCTATTAACTTCTGTTTCAATTATGTTTGTTGGAGCGGGGAAAATTAGTTTAGATGCTAAATGTACTGAAAAGTGTAATAAGAATTAAGTTCAAGCAAGATTTATAAATTTAAAAAAGTATGGATAAAATCCATACTTTTTTTTATGCTAAATTTTTAGCTACAAAATCCCAGTTTACTAATTTCCAGAAGTTTTCTAAGAATTTTGGTCTAGCATTTCTAGTATCAATATAATATGCATGTTCCCAAACGTCACATGTTAAAACTGGTTTTAAACCATCTGTTAATGGACATCCAGCATTTGAAGTTGTAACAATTTTTAATTCTCCATTGTCAAGAACTAACCAAGCCCATCCTGAACCAAATTGTCCGATAGCTTTAGCTGTAAACTCTTCTTTAAATTTATCAACTGAACCAAAAGTTTTTGTTAATGCAGCTTCAACAGACGCTGGAATTGCACCTTGATTTGGAGTTAATCCATTCCAGAAAAAGTCATGATTATATACTTGAGCAGCATTGTTAAATAATCCACCTGTAGATTTTTTAATAATATCTTCTAAATTCATATTTTCAAATTCTGTTCCCACAATTAGGTTATTTAAATTTGTAACGTATGTATTGTGGTGTTTACCATGATGATACTCTAGTGTCTCATTTGACATTAGTGGCTCTAAACTTGTAAATGGTAATTTCATTAATTCATGTTTCATATTATTTCCTTTTTTATTAAAATTAGACCATTAGAATACAACTTTTTTACTTTGCATCTATTTAAAAGATATTTTTTATCCATATTGATATGGTTTTATTCCAAATTCACTCAAAACAGAATAAATATGATCAAAAATATCTGACTGAATATTTTCATAATCAGCCCAAACTGTTGTTGCAGTAAAACAATATATTTCAAGTGGAATTCCATATTCATCAGGAGCCAACTGCCGTACCATAATTGTCATATCTTTATTTATATTTGGATGATTTCTTAAATAAGTTAATAAATATGCTCTTAACGTTCCGATATTTGTAAGTCTTCTTCCATTCATAGCAACACTTAAATCAAATTTATTTAACTCATTATAATTTTTTATCTCTTCTTGTTTTTCTTGTAAATAAGGAGCTAATAAATTTGCTTTTTCAAGTCTTTTTATATCATCTTGAGTTAAAAATTTAATAGTTCTAATATCTATTCTAACTGCTCTTTTAATTCTTCTTCCACCTGATTCTCTCATTCCTTGCCAGTTTTTAAAAGAATCTGATACAAGTGCATATGTAGGAATTGTCGTAATTGTTTTATCAAAATTTCTAACTTTTACAACATTTAATCCTATATCTATAATATCTCCATCTGCACCATATTTTGGCATTTCTATCCAATCACCAATTTGCACCATTTTATTTGTTGAAAGTTGAAGACCAGCAGTAAATCCTAAAATTGTATCTTTAAATACCAACATTAAAACAGCAGACATTGCTCCAAGTCCACTTAAAATTGCAACTGGAGATTTGTCCATTAATATTGAAATAACATAAATAAAACATATAATTCCAAATATTAATTTTATACTTTGAATTACACTTTGCATTGCAAAAAATGGAGTTTGAGTTTTATGATAAAGAGTTTTAAAAGTTCTATCTATCAAAGAATATATAGCTAATAAACCAAATATAAATATCCAAATCAATGAAATAGTAAGTAAAGTTTCATAAATAAAACCATCTACTACCCAAATTGTTGTTTGCCAATATACTAGTAAACCTTGAAAAACTAGAGCTAATCTTTGAAAAAGATTTAATTCCAATAAAATCGAAGTAAATACATTTCTTCTTTTTTTATCAATTTTCTTAATACTTTTTAAAATAACCTTATGCAAGATTATGTGTGTAACTATAGCAGTAATAGTAATAATTAAAAGTATCGAAATACTCATTGTTAAAAATGTAGGTTCAATTCCAATATCTCTTAAAAATTGTGCTAAATATTTTTTCATTTTTTCCCCTTAAATAATAAAAAGAGTTATAGTAGAAAAAGAGCCCAAAAGGCTCTTTTTTTAAGCAAATGCAGGTTCTAAGAAAGGAATAATTTGTTTTTTTCTTGAAAGACAACCATCTAACCAAACTTTTCCATCTTCAAGTTTGCAATTAAATGCTTTTTCAAAAATCGAAGTATCATCACTTGTTACAAGTACTTCACTTCCCTCTTTCATAATATCAGTTAGTAAAAGAGCTACTGTATGTAAATTTTGTTCCTCTTTTACTTTTTTAATATCAGCCATTAATTCATCTTTGATTTTATCAAAAACCGACCCATCAACAACTTCAAGTTGACCAACACCAACTTTTTTTCCATGCATATCAAAGTTTTTATAATCTCTCATTACTAAATCTCTAACTGGTGTTCCTTCAACTTCAGATTTTACTTTGAACATCTCCATACCTAAAGCACCATAATCTTCAACATTTGCAATTTTTGCTAACTCTTTTACAACTTGAATATCAAGTGTAGTACATGTTGGAGATTTAAAAATAACTGTATCACTTAATATTGCACACATCATAATAGCAGCAATATTTGCAGGAATTTCAACTTTATGATAGTCATACATCTCTTTTACTATTGTGTTTGTACAACCAACAGGTCTAATCCAACACTCTAATGGAGCTGAAGTTGTTATATCTCCTAATTTATGATGATCAACAATACCAACAACTGTTGTTTTATCTAACTCTTGAGGAGCTTGTGCAATGTCTGAATAATCAGTAATAAATAACTCATCACCTGCAAAAGAAGTTTTTAAAACTGGAGCTTCAAAACCAAATTTATCTAAAATAAATTTTGTTTCAGGATTTAACTCTCCTTGTCTTGCTGGTGTTGCAGGACGTCCAATTTTATTTAATAAATATGCTAAAGAGATAGCTGAACAAACTGAATCTGAATCTGGGATAATGTGTCCACATGTATATAATGCCATTTTATTAAGTCCTATTTTTTAAAATTTTATGGATTTTACCCAAAAAGAGGTAATTTTTCTTTTAAATTAAGATATTAACTTATCTTACAAATATCTTTTATAGCTTCAATAAAATTATCACTATCATTTACACATTTACAAACTTTATAATCTTCTATTTCTAGCTCTTCTGCAACGTGTCTATATTCAATATCAAGTTCAAAATCTGTTTCAGAGTTATCTACAATAAACGCTATTGGATAAATTAATACTTTTTGATTTTTAAAGTTTTTTAGCATATTCTCAAGTGATGGTTCTAACCATTTCATTGGACCTACTTTTGATTGATATGCTAGATTTATAGATTTAAATTTCAAACCTTTTTTTTCTAACATATCACTTAAAATAGAAATATGTTCTTTCATTTGAAGTTCGTATGGATCACCATTATCAACTATTTTCTGAGGTAGTCCATGAGCAGAAAAAATCAAGTTAAAATCTTCTTCTTTTTTTACATTTCTCTCTATTTCTTCTACAATACAAGAGTTAAAACTACTATTTTTATAAAAATTTTCAATATATCTTACATTCTTTCCAAAACTATAAGGTAAAAAATCTATAAAATCTTCAACAGATGATTTTGTAGTGGTTGTAGAATACTGAGGATATAAAGGTAAAAGTACTATCTCTTCCATACCATCTTTTAAAATTTCATCAATCACATCTTTAGCAAAAGGTGGTGTATATCTCATAACTTGATAAGTTTTATACTCTTTTATTTTATCATTACATTTGTTCACTAGCTTTTCTGTTAAAAGATTAATTGGTGAACTATTTCCGATTAATTCATAATTACTCCATGCATCATTTAACCTAGTTTTTGTAATAAAAAAAGCTATCATTTTTCTTAATAAATTACTTTTTACAGTTAAAATATTCTTATCATTAAACATATTTGTCAAAAACATTTTTAACTCATCTTTATTTCTAGCTCCACCCATATTTAGTAAAACTAGAGCTTTTTTTCTATTTTCCATCTTCCAACCTTATTATTTCATTACTACACCATTTTGCCATATCAATATCATGAGTTACCAACAAAATCCCACAACTATCTAACAAGCCAACAAGAAGTTTCATAGTTTCATAAGATATTATGTTATCAAGGGCTGATGTGGGCTCATCTACTAATAACAAATCTGGTTTTAACAATATTGCTCTTAAAATAGAACATCTTTGAAGTTGTCCTCCACTTAATTCATAAGGCTTTTTATATAAAAGTTCCATTTCAAGGCTTAATTTTGACAGAATATTATCTAGTTCGCCTTTAAAATCTCTTTTTATTACATCTTTTATTTGTTCGAAGATAGTGTATGTAGGATGAAAAGAACCAAAAGGATCTTGAAATATAATTGCTGTTTTCCCTTTTACAATTTCTCCTTTTTGAGCTTTAAGATTTCCTAAAATTAATTCAAACAAAGTAGTTTTACCACTTCCACTTTTTCCAAATATCGTTTTTAACTCACCTTTTTTAAGTTCTAAATTAAAATTCTTAAATATAAAATTATTTTTTTTATAAAAGAAATCTAAATCTTTAACCTTTAACACATTTTCACTCAAAACTATCCTTTTAAAAATTATTTTTACTCATTTTAAATATTCACGAATATTATACAATAATTATATCTATCGATATTTTATACATAAAATAAAACTAGATTAGCCGTAAATTCCTATCTTCTACAACTTTTACAAATTACTTTATATATAAAATATTAAGTTTTATACATTACATAATAGCACAAAATCGACACACTAATTTTAATCTGTTTTAGTTTTAAATTATCTAATATTTAAAACTATATTTTTAATGAAATATAAAATGCAGTATATAATAATATACACTAAATGAATGTATTTCAACATATCACAAACATAAATATTTGTAGTTATATATCAAAATATGATATAATTACAAATATTTATGGATTAGGAATAAAATGCAAAAAATTTCAATATATATATTTGGGAATCATATAGCAGATATGTATCAAGAAGAAGATAAGGTGTATCTAAAACAAGTTGATGACTTATGTAATAAAGTGAGTCCTTTGATGTTAAATTCAAATCAGAAGGAGATAGATACAACACATCTAACACATCTTGAGAGAGTTGCAGGATTCATTAGCGATTCATTACCTGGTAATTTTGGTAATGAAATATTAAATAACTTCTTTTTACAAAACTCTAATAAATATCCAACTGTAAGTGATAAACTTCTTTTTATAGGCAATCGTGGACTTGGAGCAATTACATATGAACCATCAATGGAAAAAGAAAATGAATTTATTGAAACGATAGAATTAAAATATATGTTTGAAAAAGCAAAGGAGTTAAAAAAAGGAGGAGATTATCATTCATTACAAGATGCCTTTGTGATAAGTGCGCACTCATTTGTTGGAGGGGCTAGAAGCAAAGCAGTAGGAGCCATAAATCTTGACACAAAAGAGGTATTTTTAGGTGATCGCACAAAACCATTAAAAGATGGCTTTTTCCACGCAATTATCAAATATGATGATACAGCAAACGATGATGAAAATAAATCAACATATTCTAAAGTTGAGTATATTTATCATATTCTTGCAAAAAAGTGTGGCATTGATATGGCAGATTGCTATTTGGTTCAAACTGATGACAAACATCATTTTGTAACGAAACGTTTTGATATAGAGCCAAATGGGAAAAGATATCATGTGCATTCACTTGCAGGATTACTTCACTTAGACTACAATATTCCAAGATCTATAGGGTATGAAGATTTGTTAAGAACCGCAGTAAAATTAGGAGCAATAGGAAGTCTGAAACAACTTTTCTTACAGATGCTTTTTAACTATATGTTTGTAAATCAAGATGATCATAGTAGAAACTTTTCTTTTATGTGCGATAGTGATTTTAAATACAAAGCTACACCAGCTTATGATTTAACATTTGCAAAAGGGGAAAAACAGACAGTTGAGCATCAATTATCATTATATGGTAAAGCTCTTTCAAAAATTGACATTGATGACATAACTACACTTGCAACTGAGTTTTCAATTGATTTAGAATTTGTTGCAGCTTCTTTAGAAAAAATGAAAAATCTGCGCGATAAAGATTTACCACAACTACTTAAAGATTATGAAGTAAAGCCATCAAAGCAAAAACAAATTATTGAACATACAAGCAATAGAACACTTCAAGGGGCACTTTAATGAGTAATAATTTATTAAAAAAACTGCAAGATTCACAAGCAAAAGCCAAGAAAAAACTCAAAAACAAACTTAATCCAAATAGTGCTTTTGGTACACTTACAGATGAAGAGATAGCAATGGTGTTAGCCCTTAGAGCAAAAAATTTGCGACTTTCACAAAATAAAAAGCAGAGTGATTTTGCAAAAGAAGCAGAGCTTAGTTCTCCAACAACATACTCTAACTATGAACAAAAAGGGAGTATTTCAATGATAAATTTTATTAAAGTGATGAGAACATTCGGAAGGCTTGAAGAGCTTGAAAAACTATTGCTTCAAACTACAAAAGAGAAAATTGAAAAAATTGAAAAGCAAAGAATTAAGTAGCTAAATATTATATATTTGTAATTATTTGGCTTTTATGAGCTTAATTACAAATATATTGGATAGTTCTTTTTTTAATTATAATGTATAAATTTATAATAAAACTTGAGTAATAGTTAAAATTGCAATGATTTAGGAAAATATGATATCAGTTCAAATGATTTTAAATTTACTTAAGTAAGAGATAAATTTGAATAAAAAATTAAATAGTAGAATTTATGAAAAAGAAAATAAACCACAAATTAATGAAATTTTAAATCGTAAAAGAGCTGAATAAAAGGATTATTATTTAATAAGTTTCTTTTCTATTTTTTATGTAATGCAGAGATAGGGAGTAAACTCCCAAAAATGTACACATTTTTATTCTCTGCTCTATCGAGATTCACTTGCTAAAACTTTTTTTCAAAAAGATTTTAGGTTTTTTCTAAAGAAAAAATATTTAATTAATCTCCGATTTAAAATATATCATCTAAGTCTATTTGATTTTCAATTTCAAATATCTAAGTCGTTGTATCATTTGTTCATCTGATAATTTTCTAATAGATACAAATTAGTATTAAGTTTTATTTTTTAAACTTATCTTCAAATTTTTTAATCTGTTCTTCTAAAAAATTATAAAACAAATTTGTTGTTTGTTCATCTTCAGCTAGACGTGGATCATATTTAAGCATAAGCTTTTTTATATCTTCTTCAAGTTCATTTACTTTATTTATTCTTGTAGCATCATTTAGAAGTTGCTCAAATAAATATAACATTCTTAGATTTTTTATTTCTGTTATTTGAATATTATATTTTTTACAATTTGCTTCTAAAATTGTTATTTTTTCAAAATAATCATATTCAAAATCTAAATTTTCAAATAAGTCTACTTCTTTTTTTAAAAAATTATCTCTGTCGTCTATAAAATCATGTATAGAATTTATATCATCTTGAAAATCTTTAAAAATTTTATCGTATATACCCAATTTTTTACATCTTTTTTTGATTGCAATAATTGAATCATTATTGTTCCATTTAGATATCGCTTGTTGGCTAATTCCTATTTTTTCAGCTAATTCCTTCATTGTAAAAACATCATAATGGCTCATCATCTTTTGAATTAAATATTTTGTATTCATAAAGTTCCCTGTAAATATACCAAATACAACAAAAATACAACTATTTAAGCTTTATGAAAGCATTAAATGTTTAATATTTGGTTGTTAAAAGGTTGTTTAAACTAAAAATTAAACTATTATACCTTTATGTTCCTTTACATTTCAATGTTAGAAAAATGTTAAAAAAAATAAAAATATAAGGACAAAACAATGATAAAAAAACAGCAATTAGTAGAATTTATGGAGAGTGAGATTCCATCTGCAAATATACAATTAGCACTAAAAAAGTTCAAAGATGAAATTATGGAATTACATAGTTCAGGCTATGCAATTCATCAAATACAAAGATATTTAACGAATACTCATAACTTAAAAGTTGCAAGACAAACAATAGGTGGATTTATCAGAAAAGAGAAAGGAAAACTAAATAATGAAAAAAATACCAAATTTCATACCATTGCAAACAGCTCTTATTGATGATATAAGAATAAAAAGATTAAATAAGGACCATTTAAATTGTAGTGGACTGGGAATATTAATTGGCTTATATTTCTATTTACTTAAAAATCCGAATCTTACTTGTAGCTACAATGAAATAGATATAATAGCAGATGAGCTGAAGGCTAGCATACCTATTATTGTAACAGTAATAGAGAGATATAACTTATTTGAACCCGCATTATGCAATAGCTAAATAAGAATCTAAAATAAAGTACCATAAAATAACACTTCATAAGCATTCATAAGGAACACCAAATGGGTGAATTAAAAATTGAGTATTCTGATAAAAAAGTTACACCATTTGGTGGGATGAAATTATTAAAAAATTTTATAGATAAAACAAGAGTAATTGAAGATTTAAAAAGTGTAAATTTACCTATTGGATTTTCAAATAGAGCATATGATCCAATAAATATTATTCAAGGATTTTGGTTAGCTATATTTACAGGAGCAAGTAGATATATCCATGCCGATTGGTTAAGATATGATACAACATTACAAACAATATTTGAAATAGATAAATTGCCAAGTCAATCAACATATAGCAGATTTTTTCATAAATTTAATATTGAAAAGAATTCTGAAATATTTCCAATATTACAACAAAAATTCCTTTCACAACTAGATGTAGGACCACTAACAATTGATTTAGATTCAACAGTAATAACAAGATATGGTGAACAAGAAGGAGCTAAGAAAGGTTATAACCCTAAAAAACCTGGTAGAAACTCACATCATCCAATTATTGCATTTATAGATCAAACAAAAATGATAGCAAATACATGGATGAGAAGTGGTAATACTAGTTCACTTAATAATTATGACGCATTTTTAAATGAGACATTTGATATATGCTTAAAAGATAAAAAAGTTGGACTTGTAAGAGCAGATAGTGGATTTTATTCACAAGAATTCTTAGAATGGTTTGAAAAAAGAGGTATTAATTATATTGTGGCTGTAAAATTTTATGAAAATATAAAATACACCATTGGAAATATAACTAAGTGGATTAAAATCACAAAAGGACTTGATGTAGCAAGCCTAAGATTTAAACCTGATAACGGAAGTGAAAGAAGATATATAATTGTTAGAAAATTAAGTGAAGAATACCCAAAATCAGGTGGTAAACTTCTATTCGATGAACCTATATATAGATATAGTGCTTATGTTACTAATATTGAACTGCCAGTTGATCAAATTTATAATATATATAACACAAGAGCTGATTGTGAAAATAGAATAAAAGAACTTAAATATGATTTTGGAGCTGATAACTTCTGCTTAAAAGATTTTTATGCCACAGAAGCCTCTTTTAGATTTATTATGATGGCATACAATATTATGGCACTTTTTAAACATGAAGTAGTAAATTCAAATATGATGCTTTCAACACTACGATCCTATTGCTTTGCATTAGGATCTTGGATAACAGAACATTCAAATCAAAAAGTACTAAAAATATCACTTCCACAAAAAAGAAGAACTTGGATGAATGGTTTATTTGAAAACGTAAAACAAAGTCAAATTCCCTTTAAGTATACATAGATAATTTTCAATAAAAATACTTAAAAATTACAGAGAAAATCTATAACTTTTAGTTATAAATAAATATTTTATTGCTTCTTCTATTGCATAATCTGGGTTGAAATAATAAAAGACACTGATGGAAATAAATTTTTTTCTCCTATATTGAATAATTCTCTAGAACCTTATTTTGAAATTTGTGAAACGAATAAAATAAGAAGTGACTTAGCAACACTAAAAAGAAAACAGAAGAAGCAGCAACAATTAAAAGAGTTAAAAAACTTACTTTCAGTTGAGTCTTCAAGACTCAACTTACCTAATATAATAGAATATAATATAATTAAATCTAATGTAATTGAAAAGAAAATATCTTCTTCATCTTCTTCTAACAATTTTTCTTATGAAAATGAAAAAGAATTTGAAGAGTTTTTTAATTGGTTAAAAGGAAATATAGTAGAACCAATAAAAAATGAAAGATACTATAAAAATACAATTCATAAAAATCTTATTAATGGTGACATTAAAACTTTAGAAAACTGGGGAAATTTTTTAGCCTATAAAAAAGAAGATAGGAAAAAAGCTTTTATCAGAAGAATTCAAAATCTTGAATGTAAACAAATATTTTATCTTGATTGTTACAGATACATTTTAAAAATTGAAATAAATGAAAATTCAAAAGAATTCAAAATCACAACTTCATATTTTGACGATAAAGAGATAAATCATATTATCACTTGTAAATTTTCACAGTTAGAAGAGATTGAAAAGTTAATTAAAAAAGAAAGTAGCTCATAATAAAACAAAAAACTATCAAAAAAACAAAAAAAAGAGTTAAAGCATAACAGATATTAATTTAAATAGAAAATCTCTTCTAAGTGCTTTAAAATGATTTTAACAACACATATAAAAAAAGGAGCATAAAATGAGTAATGCAATTACAGTTGATTTTAGCGTTTTAGGATTGTTACCCAACATAGCTAAACAGATGGATATAATGCAAAATGAAATTTTAGAATTAAAAAGGCAGTTAAATCCTAAATATGATTTAACTAAAAGAGCAGGTGTAAAAGCATTTTTAAATATTTCAGATGGAACACTGAATAATATGATAAAAGATGGAAGATTTAAGCAAAATATTCACTATACAAAACAAATTAATGGTAAAAAGGTTATGCTTTTATTTGTAGAAGATGGAATTTTAGCCTACAAGAAAGGACTAGAATGACATTTTATAATCGTAATGGCATACTTTATGCAAGAATCAATGGAAAAAGAGTATCCACCAAACTAGTATACTCAAAAGAAAATATCAAGCTTTATAAAAGCTATGCAAAAAATGAAGAGTTCTTTAAAAAATTTGATGTTAAAAATGATTCTACTAAAACTATAGCAGATCTTTGCGAAGAAGTATTAATTGAAAAAGAAAAAAAGCTACAACAAACAACTATTGATAGCTATTGGAGTAATTTTAAAACTCACATATTACCATTTATTGGTAACAAATGTCCACATGAAATTACACCTAAGCAAATTAAGGAGTGGTATTCAAGCATTAATACTTTAGGAACATTAAATATCTGTGTTAACAGTATTCTAAAACCAGCTTTTGAAATTGCAATAATAGAAGGCTATATAAGAACTAGCCCATTTGTAGTTAAGTTTCCAACTCTAAGAAGTAACTATGAAATGAACCCTTTTAACCTTGAAGAAATAAAGCTGTTATTAGACAATGCAGAAGGTTGGTTTAAAAACTTTTTAGGCATAGCATTTTTCACAGGTTTGCGTACAGGAGAAATATTAGCTCTAGAATGGAAAGATATAAATTTACAAAATAGTTTAATTTCTATAACTAAAACTCAAACTAGAGGAATAAATAAACAGCCTAAGACAAAAAATAGCATTAGGGAAATAGATATTTTATATCAAGCAGAAATATTTTTCAGAAATCAACAAAAAATAAGTGGTTTAGGACAAAATATTTTTAATGCAACTAAACGAACGGGAAAATTGTACGGAAGTTGTTCATTAAAATATAGATGGAAAGAACTTCTTAAAAATTGTAATTTGGAATATAGAAATATTTATCAAACTAGACATAGCTTTGCAAGTAATATGTTAAGTAACAAAGAGGATATATTTTGGGTTTCAAAAATGCTAGGACATAAAAATCCAAATATAACTCTTGAAAGATATTCTAAATATGTAAAAAAGGATAGAAATAAAAAAATTACTTTTTTAGATAAAGAGAATTTTATCTTTGCACAAAATTGACACAGTAACTACTGTAATATAGTACAAATCGCATTCCACGAATAATATACAATAATAAGTAAAACTTCTAATTGCAATAGCACAATTAAAGAGAAATATTAAGCCTAAAAAAAGAAAAAAAAGCTACAATACTTTTCTTAATTTTTAAGGAGAATACAATGAAAAAAATCGTTTTAGCAACAGTAGCATTAGCAGCTTTCGCATTTGCAGATGCACCAGCAGCTTATACAGCTTGTAAAGCATGTCACGGGGTTAAAGGTGAAGTTAACACTACAACTCAAAGCAAATCTTTTGTTCCAGGAAACTTAACAAAAGCTGACATTGAGAAAAACCTAAAAGGTTACAAAGATGGAACTTATGGTGGACCAATGAAAGCAATTATGAAAGGTCAAGTAGCTAAATTATCTGATGCTGATATTAAAGCATTAGCTGATTATATGGGTAAATAATTTAAAAATTATTTTTCTACTATTTGAAATTTGAGGAAGAGTTTTACTCTTCCTCTTTTTTTATACTTTTTTTTGCTTCTTTTACTGAGTTTTCTTTTTTTATAGCATCATTTAAATCTTCTACACTATCAAAAAGCATACCATTTGTCATTTTTGATGCATCATCAAATTGTCCTGATTTTGCTGCCCAAACAAAAAGTAAAAGCATTCCAGCTGAAATTATTAAACCAACAATCAACATAAAAAAAAGTGTGTCATTAATCATTATTCTCTCCTAATATCTTTCAAAAGTATAACTTATCTAACTTTTATTCTAAGTGAGTTTAAAACAACTACTAAAGAGCTTAAACTCATTGAAAGTGCTGCAAATAATGGAATTACAAGTCCTGCCATAGCTAATGGTATTGTAACAGCGTTATAAACTAATGAAAAACCAAGATTTTGTTTTATATGTTTGTATGTTTTTTTAGAAATAATAAAAGCATCTTTTAATGATTTTAATTTTGAACTTAAAAGTACAACATCTGAAACCATCATAGAAATATCAGCAGAATTTCCCATAGCAATAGCAACATCACTAAAACTTAAAGCTACACTATCATTTACTCCATCACCAACCATAACTACTATTTTACCGTTATTCTTTTGCTCTTTTACAAAATCTGCTTTATCTTTTGGACTCAAAGCTGCTCTATAATTCTCAATTCCTAATTTATTTGCAACATCTGAAGCTACAAAACTATTATCACCTGTTAACATTACTGATTCAATATTTTGAGATTTTAAATAATCAATCAACTCTTTTGCATCATCTTTTAATTCATCTTTTAGTTCAAAAGTTGCAATTATTTTCTTGTTTATTGCAAATAAATATTGAGTAGTTTTTGAATTTAATTCTATATTTAAATCTACTTCAAACTCTTTTAATAGTGCTTCATTCCCACCTAAAATTTCATCTTTTCCATATCTAGCACTTAAGCCTTTGGCTTCAATATTTTTCACATCTTCTAAAACTAACTGTGTTACTTTATATTTTTCCTTAATATATTTCTTAACAGCAATACTTACAGGATGATTTGAACTATCAAGTAAAGAATAAAGAAGATTTAAACTCTTTTCATCATCTTTAAATAAATTAATATTGCTAACCTCTAATTCACCTTTTGTAAGAGTTCCTGTCTTATCAAATACAACAATATCTGCATTTGCTAGAGTTTCAATATATTTTGCCTCTTTAAACAATAAAGATTTCTTTGCTAATTCACTAATTCCGACTAAACTAGCCATTGGAGTAGCAAGCGCCAAAGCACAAGGACAAGCAATCACAACTACTGAAACAGCAGTTATAAAAGATCTTTCAAATTGATTTGTTCCTTCGAAATAAAAACCTAAATCTAAACCTAAATAGTACCAAACTAAAAAAGTAATAAAAGCAATACTTAAAATGATTAAACTAAAACCTCTTGAAAGTTTATTTGCTAAAGTTTGAATTTTTGGTTTTGAATTTAAAGAGTCTTCTAAAAGTGTAACTATCGATGAAAAAGTAGAATTTTTAAAATCTTTTGTAACTTCAAAGTGAATTAAAGAATCTAAAATTACAGTTCCACTAAATAAAGAATCTCCCACTTTTTTATATACAGGAATTGACTCACCTGTTAAACTAGATTCATCAAAAGAGGCATTTCCAAAAATTATTTTTCCATCAACTGGAACTTTTTCACCGATTTTAAGTTCAATGATATCCCCTATTCTTATCATATTTAAAGCTTTTGTTTCTTTTTTACCATCTTTACTTATAACTATAGCTTCCAAAGGAAGTGTTGATTTTATCTTATCTAATGTATCAACTGCAGATTTTTTACCAATAACTTCAAGATATTTTCCAACTAAAACAAAGGTTACAATCATAGAAACTGAATCAAAGTAGCTCTCTCCTTTTGCTCCAAACAAAATAGTCAAAGAGTAAATATAAGTCATAGTTGCACCAGTACTTACTAGTAAATCCATATTTACCATACGATTTTTTATACCAAAATAAGCACCTTTATAAAAAACAAAACCACTAAAAAACAATACAGGAGTTGTAAGTAAAAATTCTGCAAAGTGAATCATATCTTTTACTTCAGGACTCATTCCAGTAAAAAAACCTGTATATTTTGCTACACTTAACATCATAATATTCATTGTACAAACAACAGCTACCATTATTCTTACAAAATAATCTTGCTTTGCTTTACTTGCTTGTTTATCTGCAACACTTGAATCATAAGCATAAGCGTTATAACCTATGCTACGTATTTTTTTTATAATCTTTGAAAGTTTTAAAATTTCACTATTAAAAACAACTCTTGCTTTATTTGTAGTGAAATTTATATTTGCTTCAATTATACCTTTTGTATCATACAAGATCTTTTCATTTAACCAAACACAAGCGGCACAATGAATTCCTTCAAGAATCAAATCAATTTGAGTGAATCCATCTTTTGTAATTGTTGTGTAATTTTTTAAAAAATTTTCTGAATCAAATTTTACTAAATCATCATTTGAGACATGTAAAGGAGCACTTAAAGTCTTATTTCCAAGTTTTTCATAAAAAGAATCTAAATTTTCACTTTTTAAAATATGATAAACATTCTGACAACCACCACAACAAAAATTTAAATCATTCTCTTTTATCATTATTTTTTCATCAAATGATAAATGACAATGATTACACTCTATAATTGACAAAAAATCTCCTTAAACAACGCCTTAAAAAAGTTATTTTTTTGTAAAATTACTCATCTTTTAAGTTTTTTTGTGTATTATATCTTAATATAATTCAAAGAGTGTTTTAATGATAGATAATATTGACATACTAAAAAATGTAACTATTTTATATGCAGAGGATGAAGCAGACTTAAGGGATGTAACTTCTTCTATTTTAAAATCGTTTACAAAAAACCAATATATTGCCACTAATGGTAAAGAGGCTTATGAACTTTTTTTAGAACATGAAGATGACATTGATTTAATTATAACTGATATAAATATGCCTATTTTAAATGGTTTAGACTTCATAAAAAAAGTAAAAGATATAAATTTAAACATTCCTGTAATAGTTACAACAGCATTTTCAAATAAAGAATATTTACTTGAAGCTATTGATATAGGTGTTGATAAATATGTTTTGAAACCTATTGATATTACAAAATTACTTCAAGCCATGAGTCAATCTCTTGTATATCATGAATTAAAAGATTTATATACAGATAAACTAACAAAGTTATCAAATAGAAATAAACTTAAAAAAGATTTAGAAAAAAATGAATCTGATTTAGTTGCTTTAATAGATATTGATGAATTTGCAACTATAAATGACCTTTTTGGAGAAGGAATTGGAGATAAAATTTTATTTGAATTTACAATCAAACTAAAAGATTTTTTTCCAAAAAATGCATATTCTATATATAGAATCGAATCTGATAAATTTGCTGTTTTATCAAATAAAAATTCATCAACAGAAGATTTTTATAATTTTTGTAAAGCATTTATCGACAAAATAGAACTTGAATCTTTTTACGTAGATGAAAATGAAATAGATATAAATATAACTATTGGTATTGCAAAAAGCAAGGGATTACTAGCTTATAAATATTCACAAAGAATCATAAGCTATGCTAGAAAAAGATTCCAAAAAATTATGATATATGATGATTCTTACAAAATACAACAATCTTTTGAAGAAAATATAAAATGGATCAAACAATTAAAACAAGGTTTCAAAGACAATCTTCTTCAAGCATTCTTCCAACCAATTGTAGATACACAAACTCAAGAAATTATAAAATATGAGGCTTTGATTAGATACATTTCACCTGAAGGTGTAGAATTTGGACCATATAGTTTTTTACAAATTGCTAAAAAAACAAAAATGTATCCAAACATTGTACAAGTTATTTTAGATGACGCACTAAAGCTAATTAAAAATAAACAAAAAAGAGTATCCATAAATATATCTTACGATGATTTGTCAAATGAAAAAACAACAAATTATATTTACAACTATTTAGAAAGTCATAAAGAGTTTACAAAGTATTTAGAATTTGAGATTTTGGAATCTGAAGAAATATCAGATTTTGATTTAGTTGAAAGATTTATTACAACTGTATCAAGTTATGGATGTTTAGTTGGAATAGATGACTTTGGAGCTGGATACTCAAATTTCCACCTTCTTTCTAGGCTAAATGTTGATTTCATTAAAATTGATGGTTCACTAATAAAAGATATTCATAATTCAAAAGATTTAGAAATAATTGTAAAAACTATTTCTAATATTGCTAAAGAGTTCCATATAAAAACAGTAGCTGAATTTGTATCAAATGAAGAAATTTACCATAAGATAAAAAATCTGAATATAGACTTAGCTCAAGGTTTTTATTTTTCTAAACCCTTAAGCTACAACGATATTATTTAAACCAAGAGTTTAACAAAGCTTCTTTATCAAAGAGCTTTGCTTTTATTCTTGCTGTATTTGCGATTGCTAAAATCTCTTTAGTCGCTTTTTCTAAATCATCATTTACTATTAAATAATCATAATCTAAAAAAGAATTTATCTCTTCTTTCGCATTAATTAATCTTTTCTCAATTATATCTTTGCTATCGCTGTTTCTGCTATATAATCTATCTTTTAGGATAGTTAAAGAAGGTGTAGTAATAAATACAGATGTAACTTGAGTATTTAGCTTTTTACGAACAATTTTGTGCCCTTGTACATCAATATCAAAAATTACAAGTTTACCCTCATTTAATGCTTCAACTATAGGTTTTAAAGATGTTCCATAATAGTTATCATGAACTTTTGCCCATTCAAGAAAATTTCCATCTTCAATATCTTTTTCAAAACTTTCTTTATTCACAAAATAGTAATCAACACCATCTTTTTCACCAGTTCTAGGAGCTCTTGTTGTAGTAGAAATAGAAAAATAGTAGTTATCAATATTTTTATAAATCTCTTTTAGAAGAGTAGATTTACCACAACCACTAGGTCCAGAAAGAATTAAAATAGCACCTTTATTTTCCATTTTGATTCTCCTTTAAACTAATTTTTACATCAACTGTTTCTCCACTAACAAGCCTATTTATAACAGTTTGATCAAATTTTTCTAGAAAAGGTCTTAACTCTTCAATATCAAATTTGTTTAAAACTAAATTATATGTTTTTGCTTCATTTTGTGCCAAATCAAATTCATATTCTCTAACTTCTTCTAGAGCATCATCAATAATTGAAGATATATCTTTCCAGTCACTTTTTTCAAGTTCTATTTCATTATGAATTTTTTCTTCTTTTAAAATATTATTTATTTTATTAAGTTCACTATTATCTAAAATTCCACCATTATCCAACAATGATATATTTACTAAGCTTTCATCAATAAAATTAAACTCTTCATCAGAATCAAAACTTCTTGAGTTATCCTGATAATCATATACTGAATTATCTTCTAGAATACTATTTTTTTGAATTATAAAAGTTTTGTCTTCTTCATCAAAACTATTATATGTATAAGATGATCTTCTATTATAATTAAGTTCATCATCATATAGAGTTTCCATTTGTTCATTAAAAATTGCTTCTAATTTTGTAGGTAAAAATGGTCTAGGAATAATAAAATCTCTAGCTTTACTAAAAGAAAGTTCTTCTGAAGATATCGCTCCCAATCTTCTTGTATACTGCTTATAATTGTTAAAATTATCATCAATAAAAGCTTGATCAACTATAATAAAATCATACTCTTCATTAACAATAGTAGATTTTTGAATAGTTAAATCAATATTCATTTTTTTACAAACTAATGCAAAAATATGTTCAATTATTGTAGTATCACAAATTAACAGAACTTTTTTTAGCATTTTAGCTCCACTAATTTTAAATCAACCAACTTATAAACCTTATCACATTTGAAAGCTAAGTCTTCTTCATGAGTAACTAAGATAAGACCTGCATCATTCTCTTTTATGTATCTAAAAAGAGTATTCATAACTACATTTGCAGTATCTTTATCTAAATTCCCAGTTGGTTCATCAGCAAAAATTATTTTTGGTTTTTTCATAAGAATTCTAGCAATCGAAAGCCTTTGTTGCTGTCCACCACTTAGCTCCCCAACACCTTGATTTATAACATGGTCAATATTTAACTCTTTTAGAAGTTTTAAATCTAAATTAGTATGACTTAAAAGAGTTGCTATATTTAAGTTCTCTATTGCACTAAACCCTCTAAATAAATAATGAGCTTGAAAAATAATTCCAAAATCATCTCTTCTTATTTTTAATAACTGATTTTGCTTCAAAGAGTACAAATCTTTACTTTCAAAAACAACGTTACCAGTTGTTGGCTTTAAAAGTGAAGATAATATATTAAGTAAAGTCGATTTACCACTACCACTTGTTCCAATAATTGCAATAGATTCTTTTTTTTCTAAAGTTAGACTAATATTTTTAAAAAGTTCATAATCAAAGTTATGAGATAGATTTTTTGCTTCTAGTAAAGGGGCTGCAAGGAGTGCCTTATTATTAATTTGTTCACTCATTGCATATCCTTTATTATAATAGTTTTTTAAAAACTAAAATTATTTACCCATTTGTTTTGCAACTTCAGCTGCGAAATCTTCTTCTTTTTTCTCGATTCCTTCACCAAGTTCAAATCTAATGTAACCAGTAATTTCAATTGAAGCATCAACTTCAGCAATTGCTTGCTCAACTGTTTTTTTATCATCCATTACATAAGCTTGAGATAAAAGAGCAAATCTTCCATCTAATTGAGTATTATCAGTAATAAATCTTTCGATTTGTCCTGGAATAATATTTGCCCAAATTTTTTCTGGTTTTCCAGCTGCTCTTAATTCTTCTTCAAATCTAGCTTTAGCAGCAGCAATTGCTTCTTCAGTTAATTGAGATCTAGAAACAAACTCTGGAATTTTCTTTAATGGTTTTTTTAATCTAGCTAATTCATCATTTTCAGCTTCGATTTCAGCTCTAATAGCTCTGTTTTCAGATTCAACAAATGCTGGATCTAAATCTTTATATGAAATAACCGTTGGTTTCATAGCAGATGCATGCATTGCTATATTTCTTAATAAAGCAGCAGCTTTATCTTTTACACTTTCAGCACATTTAGCAGCTAAAACAACTCCTGTTCTTCCAGTAACGTGAACATATCCATTTACAACTTGACCTTCAACAGTAGATAATTTTCTAGCAACTAGATTTTCACCAATTGTTGCAATTTTTTCTGCAAGGAATGTTGGAAAATCTTGCCCATTAATAGATGAACTATTTAACGTTTCAGCATCATTAATTCCATTAGTTAACGCATGAGATGTAATCTCTTTTGTTAAGTTAATAAAATTTTCATTTTTAGCAACGAAATCTGTTTGAGAGTTTAATTCTAAAATAACAGCTTTTGTATTATCAGCATTAATCTCGATAGCAACTAAACCTTCAGCAGCTACATTTCCAGCTTTTTTAGCAGCTTTTCCAAGCCCAGCTTCTCTTAAAGCTTGAACCGCTTTATCGATATCACCACCAGTTTCATTTAATGCATTTTTACAATCCATCATTCCTGCACCAGTTAATTCTCTTAACTCTTTAATTAGTTGTGGAGTTACTGCCATTACGCTTCTTCTCCTTCTCCAAAGTTAAGATCTTCACCTTCAGCAACTGCTTCAGCTAAAAGCTCATCTTTTTCTGCTTGAGAAATAGGCTCAACTACTTCTTCTCCATTTGCATCAGCTAATGCTGCTTTACCTTCATTCATAGCTGCAGCCATTTCGTTACAGAATAAATGAATTGATCTAATAGCATCATCATTTCCTGGAATTGGTAAATCAACAACATCTGGATCACAGTTTGTATCTAAAGGTGCAACAACTGTAATTCCTAATCTTCTAGCTTCTTGAATAGCAATTTTTTCTTTAACTGCATCAAGAACGAACATCATATCAGGAAGTTTGTTCATTTCTTTAATTCCACCAAGGTATAACTCTAACTTTTCTTCTTTTCTAGTAAGCATTAAAGCTTCTTTTTTAGTTAAAAGGTCAAGTTGTCCTTCTTCTCTCATTTTTTTAATAATTTCTAATTTTCTAATTGATTTTTTAATTGTTCCAAAGTTTGTAAGCATTCCACCTAACCATCTGTGGTTTACATATGGCATTCCACAAGATTCAGCAGCTTTTTTAATAGTTTCACTAGCTTGTTTTTTAGTACCAACAAAGATCATTGTTTGACCTTCAGCAGCTCTATCTCTTACAACATTGTATGTATATCTGAAGTATCTTAATGTTTTTTGTAAATCTATAATATAGATATTTTTTCTAACACCGAAAATGAATTTTTTCATTTTTGGATTCCATCTTCTTGTTTGGTGTCCGAAGTGTACACCACACTCTAATAGGTCTTTCATAGTAACCATGAGTAATTCTCCTTGAATTAATTTGTTTTTATTTTTTTCTAGGGTTTAAGCCTCTGCATCCCTTAATACCAAATGGTACAACCCGGGCAAGGATTGATGCATGTGAGGTTCTAATATAAAATTAGAATGTGGATTTTATCTAAAAGTTTTTTAAGATTTGATTAATTGTTTTTACTAGAGGAATTAATGCATATTTAATAAAAATAGAAACTTAAAGTTAAGCTTCTATCTCTTTTAATACTTTTAAAATCTCTGATTTATCAGAAAAAGGAAGTTTTTGGTCATAAATAATTTGGGTAGATTCATCACCTTTACCCAAAACTAAAATAACGCTATTTTTATTTGCAAGCTTTATAGCTTTTCTTATAGCTTCTTTTCTATTCACTTCTATTTCATAGCTAATATTTAAAGGAATTCCAGAAATTATATCATTTATTATCAAATCTGGATCTTCGAATCTTGGATTATCACTTGTTACAATTATGTGTTTAGAATATTTTGCAGCTACTTTTCCCATTAATGGTCTTTTTAAACTATCCCTATTTCCACCTGCACCAAAAACACAAATTATATCTTTTTGTGGAAAACTTTTTAATACTTCATCCATTCCATCAGGAGTATGAGCAAAATCCACAACAATTAGAGGATCTAGATTTATTATCTCCATTCTTCCACTAACTCCACCAAAATTTTCTAAAACTTTACAAATATCTTCTAATTTATTATTTGTTATTAAAGAAACTGATGCAACACTTGCCATTAAATTATAAATATTAAAAATACCCATCATCAAAGATGAAAATGCATAATTATTTTTAGCGTAACTAAACATTACATGCATACCTTGATTAAATGAATAGGCATCAACTTTAAAATTTGAAGGCTTATCTAAAGAATAAGTAAATGCATTTTTAGAATTATATTTTACAACTTTATCGTCTATGTTTATTAATTTTAAACTATCATCATTCAAAAATGAGTTTTTAACATTTATATACTCTTCTATTGTTTTATGATAATCTAAATGATCTCTAGTGATATTTGTATGAATTTTAATTGCAAAATCTAATCCTTCAATTCTTTTTTGTTCAATTGCATGAGAACTAACTTCCATTATAAAAAATTGACAATTATTTTCTAAAGCTTTTTGTATATGTGCAAAATTTCCAAGCTGAACTGGAGTAGTTAATGAATACTCCTCTTCTTGAACACCGTTAATAAAAAATCCTCTAGTTCCTTGAAGTGCAACTTTATAACCTAAATCTAATAAAATAGAATATATAGCTGCTGCTGTTGTTGTCTTTCCATTTGTTCCTGTTATTCCAACAATTTTTATGCTACCCATATCTAAATATTTTTTTAAATCATTTGCATTTATTACTTCATGACCATTATTTATAGCAACATATTTAAACTTTTCATTTTGTTTTGAGACAACAAAAATAGAATCTTTTTCAAGTTCATTTGTATTATCTGTAAATATTTTACCGTTTATGTTTAATTTCATTTTGTTTCTCTTCTAATTTTTTATATAGCTTTATTATCTCGTTATCATAATTAAAATATTCATTAAAGCCATCAAGATAAGTATATGCTGTGTTATCAAAACCATTATCAATCAGTTTTGTAATAAAATCATAAAAATCTTCCCTATTATCAATTGCTACTTTTGTTGAAAACATAATATCTTCAAAAGCAAGTTTAAAAGATCCTCTTTGCTCAACAGTTTTATTAAAATCACTATAATTTATTGCTTCAAGATTATTTATATTTGATTCTGCAATATCTTCCAATATTCCCATCATTTTTTCAATATCACCATCATATGCATTTATAACATCTTTTATATAGTCAATTGCTTCGTCTAATCCATCTTTCTTTAAAACAGAAAAATAATCAAATAAAGATAATGCTTTACTCTCATCTTCGATAGATATATCACAAAGAAGAGCATAAATTGGATACTCTTTATTATCAGGAAAATTAGAAATCAATAAAGAGTAATTAAACAAAGCCTCTTTAAATTTTTTCTGTATAAATAATGAATTTGCATTTTCAAATATTCTATTTTCGTTTATCAAATTAATCCTCTAAATAATCAGTTTTTCCAATAGGAACATTAACTATTTTTAAATCTGGATGTATTGCACTTTTTAACTCTTTTTCAACAACATATTTTAATGTACTTCCACTTGCACTACAGCCAACACAAGCACCTTTTAATTGTACATAAACTTTTGCATTTTTTATTTCTAAAAGTTCAATTGCTCCACCATCTCGTGCAAGCATAGGAGAAATTTTTTTACTTATAATATTGTTAACTGGTTCTTGTAAATCTTCATCACTAAATGGAAACATATTTATTCACCTTTTTTTTCATATTTCTTTACAAAAAATATTCCAATAGCAGTTAATACCAATATAACTGCTATTGTTTGAAATATAAATGTAAGTGTAACTTCATTTTCAAACATTAATTTACTACTTCATCACATCTAGAACATAGTTCATCTTCATTAGATGAAGTATATTTCCAACATCTAGGACATTTATGTCCAGTTGCTTTAAATACTTTAAATTCACTATTTTCTATTTTGAAACTTCCTAGTTCTTTTTCTGCAGAACTAACGTTTGAAACTCTACTAACTAAGAACCAATCACTTGATTCAACTTCATCTAAAGCTAAAAACTCTTCACTTGTAGTAACAATTTCTAGCTCTAGCGTAGATTTAATTATTTTCTCTTTACTTAAAGCATCTTTTATTTCAGAAAATTTCTCTTTTGCTTCTAAAAATAATTCATCATTTATTGATGATTTTACTTCTGGTAATTCATATTTTTCAAAATCAAAAATATCTTTTGAATCTCCTTTTATAATAGCTGGAGCAAAATCTAATAATTCATCCATTGTATAAGTTAATATACATGCTAATGTGCTAATTAATTTTTTAGTAATCATTGCCATAGCAGTTTGAGATGCTGTTCTATGAATATCATCTTTTTTATCACAATATAATCTATCTTTACAAACATCTAAATAAATTCCTGATAAATCAACAACCAAGAAGTTATTTAATTTATTTAAACCTTTTGAAAATTCATATACTTTAAAAGATGCTTCAATTTCATCAAAAACTTTTTTTGCTTTTTCTAAAATCCATTTATCTAATTCACCTAATTTATCAATTTCAACTAAATTTTCAAGACCGTCAATATTTGCTAATAAAAATCTAGCTGTATTTCTAATTTTTCTGTATAGTTCACCATTTTGTTTTAAAATGTTGTCAGAAATTTTTAAATCACTTTGATAATCACTCATTGCAACCCAAAGTCTTAAAATTTCACTTCCATACTCTTTTAAAACTTTATCAGGTGCTACAACATTACCTTTTGATTTACTCATTTTTTCACCTTTTTCATCAACAGTGAACCCATGAGTTAGAATTGATTTATAAGGTGCAATCTCACTACTGGCTGAAGTTGTAAGAAGTGAAGATTGGAACCAACCTCTGTGTTGGTCACTTCCTTCAAGATACATATCAGCAGGGAATGTTCCTGCATCATAATTTCCACTTCTTAAAACAGCATTTTGTGTACTTCCACTATCAAACCAAACATCTAAAATATCTAAAGTTTTTTCTAAATCATCAGGATTTAATCCGCTTCCAGGATATAATAAGTCTTTAATATCCATATCATACCAAGCATCACATCCATGTTGTTCAAATATCATTGCTGTAAAGTTTAAAACTTTTTCATCAAAAACTATCTCATCTGTTTTTTTATTTCTAAAAAATGCAATTGGAACTCCCCAATCTCTTTGTCTTGAAATACACCAATCAGGTCTTCCTTCAAGCATAGCTTTTAATCTATTTCTTCCCCATTCTGGATAAAATTTTAGATTTTCAACAACTTCAAGAGCATTTTGTCTTAATGTCTGATTTTTTTGTCCATATTCATCATCAATTGAGATAAACCACTGTTTTGTTGCTCTAAAAATAATTGGAGTATGTGTTCTCCAACAATGTGGATATGAGTGTTTTATATCAACTCTTTTTAACAATGCACTTCCAAGTTCTTCTAAAATTAAATCATTCGCTTTAAATACATTTAATCCTAAATATTTATCAGCATCTTTAAACAATTTTTCTCTAACAATTGTTTCATCATATTTTCCATAAGCATCAACTGGCATAATTACTTCAATACCATATTTAAGTGATACTTTATAGTCATCCTCTCCATGCCCTGGAGCTGTATGAACAGCACCACTTCCTGAGTCCATTAAAACATGCTCACCAAAAATAATTCTAGAATCTCTTCCATTTAATGGATTTGTAGTTTTTGTATTTTCTAATTTTAATATATCCATTGTTTCAACAATAGTTCCTGAAATAACACCTTGCTCAATTAAAGAATTGTATAGTTTTTTTGCTACTATAAATTTATCACTTGTAAGAACATACTCTTCATCTTTATTTAATGCAATTGCTTGATTAGCTGGTAATGTCCATGGAGTTGTTGTCCAAATAATAATACTAGCATCTAAATCTTGATGTTTAAATGCAACAAAAATAGAAGGAGATACTTTATCTTCATATTCAACTTCAGCTTCAGCTAAAGCTGTTTGCGCAGCCCAAGACCAATAAACTGGTTTACTTCTTTGAACCAATAATCCTTGCTTAGCAATAGCACAAAGCTCTCTATAAATATTTGCTTCAAATTTAAAATCCATTGTTAAATATGGATTTTCCCAATCTGCAATAACTCCTAAAGATTTAAATTCATCTTTTTGAATATTTACAAATTTAGTTGCATGCTCTCTACATAATTCTCTTAATTTAGATTTAGCTAATATTTTTTTCTTTTCACTTCCAATTTTCTCTTCTACTTTTTGTTCAATTGGAAGACCATGACAATCCCATCCTGGCGTGTATCTAATAGATTTACCATCAAAATAGTGAAATTTATTTATGATATCTTTTAAAATTTTATTTAAAGCATGTCCTATATGAATATTACCATTTGCATAAGGAGGTCCATCATGAAGTGTAAAACTAGAACAACCTACTCTATTTTTTTTCATTTTTTCATAAACTTTTATATCATCCCACTTTTTATATCTTAGTGGTTCATTTTGTGGAAGATTCCCTCTCATTGGAAAATCTGTTTTAGGAAGTAGCAAACTCTCTTTATAATCCATTATATCACCTTATTTTTGTTATTTCTCACATTACTTAAAGCAAAGATTGTATCTAAATTTGTTTAAATTCTTAATTTAATAGCTTAAAATAAATTATAAATCTAATAATTTATATAACATTTAAAAATTTATATGATAGAATCTTTGCCAAATTTTGACATTTAAAAATATAGGATAAAAAAATGAGCGAAAAACACTATGAGGTCGTAATTGTTGGTGGAGGAATTTCAGGAGCTGCTTTATTCTTTGAATTAGCAAAATACTCTGATGTAAATAACATTTGTTTACTTGAAAAGTATGAAGATCTTGCAACTTTAAATTCTAAAGGAACAAGTAACTCTCAAACAATCCACGTGGGTGATATTGAAACAAATTATACTTTTGATAAAGCAAAAATAACAAAAAGAACTGCAAAAATGATTGAGAAGTTCTGTTTAGCATATGATTTACAAGATAAAATCATGTTTAAACATCAAAAAATGGCTCTAGGGGTTGGAGAAAAAGAAGTTCAATTTATAACTGATAGATATAATAAATTTAAAGAAATTTTCCCTTACTTAGAGTTATGGGATAAAGAAGCTTTAAGAGAAAAAGAGCCATTACTTGTTTATGCTGATAAAGAAAGAACTAAAGATAGACCTGAACCAATTGTAGCTATGGGAACAAATGACCAATATACTACTGTTGATTATGGAGAAATGACTAAAGAATTAGTTAAAGCTGGTCAAAATGCTGATAGCCAAAAAATAACAGATGTTTATTTTAATTCTGAAGTAGAAGAAATTCAAAAAATTGGTGATAAATTCAAGTTAACTACTACAAATGGTGCTGTTTATACAGCAGATTTTGTTGTTGTAAATGCTGGAGCTCACTCTTTATACTTAGCTCATAAAATGGGTTATGGTAAACATATGGGTTCTTTATCAATGGCTGGTTCTTTCTATATAACAAATGGTACATACTTAAATGGTAAAGTTTATATGGTACAAAATGACAAACTTCCATTTGCTGCACTTCATGGTGACCCAGATATTTTATGTGATGGAAAAACAAGATTTGGACCAACAGCTCTTGCATTATTAGTTTTAGAGAGATACAAAGGTGGAAAATCTTTCTTCCAATGTCTAAAAACTATGAATTTTGACGGAAACATTGTAAAAATTTTCTGGGATCTATTAAAAGATAGTGATATTAGAAACTATGTATTTAAAAACTTCTTATTTGAAATCCCAGGAATTAATAAAAAATTATTTGCTAAAGATGCACAAAAAATTGTTCCTTCTTTAAGTGCAGATGATATTGAATACGCAAAAGGATTTGGAGGAGTAAGACCACAAGTTCTTAATAAAAAAGAGCAAAAATTAATGCTTGGAGAAGCTTCTATTACTGAAGAAAAAGGAATCATATTCAATATGACTCCATCTCCTGGTGCAACTTCTTGTTTAGGAAATGCCGAGAGAGATATTCAAATAGTTTGTTCTTATCTTGGTAAAAACTTCAATCATGAACAATTCTTAAAAGATTATACAGATGAAGAATAAAATATAAAAGAGCAATTTGCTCTTTTATATAATTACTTTTATGCTTCAATATACTCTCTACCTATTATAATACCCTTACATTAAACAAAAGGCAAAAAATGTCTCAACATATATTCAATCATCGTGATATGGAAATTTTACAAGAACTGTTAAGAAAAAATAAAAAAACTATTACTTGTGCAGAATCTTGTACAGGTGGGTTAGTAGCTAGTATGATTACAAAGATTAGTGGTTCAAGTGATATTTTTAATGGTAGCATAGTTTCTTATTCAAATCTAATAAAACATAGAGAATTAAATGTACAAAATAGTACTTTAGAAAACTATGGAGCGGTTAGTATTGAAACTGTTAATGAAATGTTAGAAGGTGTTATTAAAAAATTTGAAGCAAATTTTGCAATTGCAATTTCAGGAATTGCTGGACCAAAAGGTGGAAGCACAAATAAGCCAGTGGGTACTGTTGTGATTGGAATATGTGATGACAAAGCCCATAAAATAGTAGAAGTATATCATTTTAAAGGTTCTAGAGAAGAGGTGCAGCAACAAGCAGCAAATAGGTCTTTAAAAGAAATTTTGAAATTTATTCAAAAAACTCTTGACAATTAAAATATTTTGCACTATAATTCCAGTCCAATTTAAGTAGAAAGCTTAAAAAGGAAAATGACTTGTTAGCTCAGCCGGTAGAGCATCTCACTTTTAATGAGGAGGCCGATGGTTCGAATCCATCACAGGTCACCATTTTTTTGTTGCATACTTGGCCCCTTCATCTAACGGTTAGGATTCATGGTTTTCATCCATGCCACAGGGGTTCGAATCCCCTAGGGGTCACCAAGGTCATTTATGCAACTTCTGGTCGATTAGCTCAGTTGGTAGAGCGCTACCCTTACAAGGTAGATGTCATAAGTTCGAGTCTTATATCGACCACCATTATTTAAAAGGTGCGGCCATAGTTTAGTTGGTTAGAATGCCTGCCTGTCACGCAGGAGGTCGCGAGTTCGAGTCTCGTTGGCCGCGCCATTTTATTATTTTCATGACTTGTTAGCTCAGCCGGTAGAGCATCTCACTTTTAATGAGGAGGCCGATGGTTCGAATCCATCACAGGTCACCACTTTTATTGTTACATATCTTGGCCCCTTCATCTAACGGTTAGGATTCATGGTTTTCATCCATGCCACAGGGGTTCGAATCCCCTAGGGGTCACCAAGGTCAAAATATGTAAAATCTCCCATAGGTCGATTAGCTCAGTTGGTAGAGCGCTACCCTTACAAGGTAGATGTCATAAGTTCGAGTCTTATATCGACCACCATTATTTAAAAGGTGCGGCCATAGTTTAGTTGGTTAGAATGCCTGCCTGTCACGCAGGAGGTCGCGAGTTCGAGTCTCGTTGGCCGCGCCACTTTTTTATAACATCTTTATTATAATAATCTAGCTATCATTACCGTAATTTATTTAAGGTCAAAATATAAATGTTAAAAGCAAAAAGTCTTTATCACCTAATTGTTTATAGTATAGTTTTTATTATAATATTAATATCTTTTTTCACATTTACAATTATTAACAACGCTCACGAAGAACTTCAAGAAAAAATTCATACATTAAAAACTGATTATACTAACAGTCAAAAAGCTCTTCTTAAAAATCATGTTGATTATGTAATTAAATTTATTGATTATTATTACAAACAAAACAAAGATTCAAAACAATTAGAGGATATAAAAAAAGATGTGATAATAGCAATTAATCAACTAAAACTAAGTGATAATCCAAATGAATATATTTTTATTTATGATTTTGAAGGAAATGTAGTTTTAAGTTCAAATGAAAAGCTAAATGTAGGAAAGAATTTTTTAAATGTAAAAGATTCATCTGGAAAATATCCAATTGTCGAATTAATCAAAGAATCTCAAAAGGAAAATGGAGGTTATGTAAATTATTTCTGGACGAAACCTGAAGTTTCTAAGGAAACAAATAAACTCTCTTTTGTAAATTCATTTAGTAAATGGAATTGGACTATTGGAAAAGGTGTATATCTAGATGAAATAGATAGATTGATAAAACAAAAAGAAGAAGCTTACAATAAAAAGATTTCTAATTACACTTTACAAATAACTTCCCTTACTATTTTACTTATTTTATATTCTATATTCATCTACAAGAATGCAACTATTCTAATTGTAAATGACGTAAAAGAGATTGGAAACTATTTTAGAGAGTCCCAAAATAATAACGATCCTATAAATGAAAATAAAATCATTTTTGGAGAGTTTAAAGTTATTGCAAATTATGCTACAGATGCTATGAATAATATGAAATTAAGAAGTTCTATGCTTGAAGATTTAAATAAAAATCTAGAAATAAAAGTAAATGAAAAAACAAAAGAATTATCAAATTTAGTTCAATCTCAAAAACAATTTATTAAAAACTCTGTTCATGAGATAAATACTCCTTTAGCAATTATTAGAACAAATATTGACTTATTAAAAATGAAAGTTCCAAATAATAACTATATTACTAATATAGAGTCAGGTTCAAAAATAATTCAATACATATATGATGACTTATCATATTTAATTAAAAAAGATAGAGTTACTTATGAAAAAGAGTACCTTGAATTTTCAAAAATATTAAAAGAAAGAATGGATTTTTTTGAAGAAATTGTGAAATCAAACTCTTTATACTTTATAAAAAATATTGAAGAGGATGTTTATATAAAGTTTAATCAAACAGAATTACAAAGAATTATTGATAATAATTTATCAAATGCTGTTAAATATTCATTTAGTAAATCTCCAATTTTTGTAAAACTATTATACATAAGTGATGATGAAATAGAATTTAGTGTTACTACAAATTCAAAAAAAATAGAAAATGTTGATAAAATATTTGATGATTTTTATAGAGAAAATAATGCAAGAGGTGGTTTTGGATTAGGACTAAAAATTGTAAAAGAGATTTGTGATAAGAATTTAGTTATAATAAATATCTTATCAGATACAAAAGAAACAAAATTTATATATAGGTTTAAAATAAATGAAGATATTACTTCTTGAAGATGAATTGATGCTAAATAATGCAATCAGTGAATACTTAAAGAGCATTGGTCATATGGTAGAGAGTTTTTTAGATGGGGCTGAAGTATTAAATAATATTGAACAAGGTTATGATCTACTTATTCTTGATGTAAATGTTCCAAATGTAGATGGATTTTCAGTTTTAGAAGAATTAAATAATAGAAAAATTCATATTCCTACTATTTTTATATCTGCACAAATTGATATTGAAGATATTACAAAAGCATATAACTTAGGAGCTAGAGAGTATTTAAAAAAACCTTTTCATTTAGGTGAACTTGGTATTAAAATAAATCAAATTCTAAAAAAAGAACAAAATAATACAACTCATATTAAATTTTCAGAGAACTACTCTTATTCAAAAGATAAGCAAACTTTATACTTTAATGGTGAACCACAAAATTTAACTAAAAAACAACTCGAAATAATTCATATACTAGCATTAAATATTAATATGATAGTAGATTTTGAAAGATTTAGAGTAGATGTTTGGGATGCTGAAAATATCGATAATCCAACAATTAGAGCTGAAATATCTCGACTTAAAAAAAGTCTTAAAGAAGATTTCATAAAAAATATTAGAGGTCTAGGATATAAAATAGATAGGTACTACTCTATATAAAATTAAATATAGCTTTATGCTATGTTTTTGCTACTAAAAAACACTATAATCTATCATTTTATAAGGAGTAATAGTGAATAAAGAGCAATATTGGAAAGAAAATGTAGTATTTATTGTTAAATTATTACTTACTTGGTTTATATTCACTTTTGGCCTCTCTACTTTTGCTGCAAATTTTTTAAATAATTTTGAATTTTTTGGTGTTAAAATAGGATTTTTCTTAGCTAATCAAGGCTCAATTCTTTTTTTTATTTTAATTATTTACATCTATATCAAAAAAATTTCTAAACTTGATAAAAAATATTCAATAAGCGAATAATAATGGAACTTCAATCATTAATTTATCTTTTTGTAGGAATATCTTTTACAATATATTTTGGTTTAGCATTATGGACTAAATCAACTTCTACTAAAGATTTCTACATTGCAAAAAATAGCTTTACCCCTATTTCAAATGGAGTTTCAATAGCAGTTGACTTTATTAGTGCAGTTACATTCGTAGCGCTTGCTGGAACTATTTCGTATATAGGTTTTGATGGTTCAGCTTATATTATGGGGTTCACTGGTGGATTTGTTCTTCTTACATTACTTATTGTTCCATATTTAAGAAAATTTGGAAAATTTCATCTATCTGAATTCATCGAAGCTAGATATTACTCAAGATTTGCGAGAAATATCACAATACTTATAATAATAATTGTTTCATTTATATATATTTCAGCTCAAATGAAAGGTATTGGAATTGTTTTTTCAAGAATTTTCCAAATAGATAAAGAAATAGCATTGGTTGTTGCTATTTTTGTTGCCTTTTTATACTCTTTACTTGGAGGAATAAGACAAGTTACGTATACTCAAATAGCTCAATACATAATAATTTTATTTGCTTTTATAACACCAATTATATTTCTCTGTCTAGAATTTACAAATGGATTTTTACCTCACCTTGCCCTATTTTCAAAAACAACTTTTGCATTTGATACTGGGATAAAAGTTATTCCTGAAGGAACTTTTTTACTTCATGTTTTAGATAGTAGTTTAGAAGATTTTGGATTTAGTTATACAAAGGCTCTAGGTCTTTTAGATATATTTACAATATCACTTTCTTTAATGCTAGGAGTTGCTACTCTTCCTCATATTTTAGTAAAGTTCATATCAACACCTAGCGTAAATGACTCTAGAAAATCTGCTTTTTGGGCTTTAATTTTTATAGCAATCATTTATACTACATTATCTCCACTAGCAGCACTATCAAAGCTAAATAACATAAAACACACTCAAAATGTTGAATATGAAGCTTTTATAAATGATGAAATAAAATTTCAAAATGATTCACCTAACAATGGTAAATGGCTTCAAACTTGGCAAGACATTGGTGAAATAAAATATATTGAAAAAAATAATGATGGAAAAATCCAAATAAATAACTCAAATTCAAATGAGTTGTTTATAAATCCTGATATTCAAACTCTTGTAAATCCTGAAATTGCAAATCTACCAAATTGGACTATTGCTCTTATTCTTGCAGGTGCTCTTGCAGCAGCACTGTCTACAATGACTGGCTTAATTTTAATAACTACAAACTCTATACTATTATTATTTGTAGAAAAAGAGATTGCATATAATAGTACTAAATTTAAGATTTTATCAAAACTATTTTTGTTAATAATTATCTCTTTAGCAACATTTTTCACAATTCCATATTATTCAATAATAAAAACAATTACAATTTCTTTTACAATTTTAGCAGGAACTTTATTTCCTATAATTGTTCTTGGAATATTTAACAAAAATATTACTAAAGAAGGGGCAATAGTTGGTTTACTTACTTCACTCATATTTATGCTAGTATACATCATCTATTTTTGTTTTATTAATAATGACATAAATTCATCTGATGAATATTTATTTGGTATTACACCTATAGGTATTGGGATAATTGGTGCCGTACTAAACTTTATTGTTGCAATAATTGTTTCAAAATTTACACCAAAAGTGCCAGATGATGTTATTTTACTAATTGATAATTTAAGATCCCCATCAATAAATCAAAAGGAAAGCTTATGAGCATTCAAGACCAAGAGATTTTTTTATCTAACATTCATCCTTTTGGACATTTAACTCCTAGCCAAATGTCAATGTGTCTTCAACATATGGATATTGCTTACTATCCAAAAGACACTATATTAATAAGTCCAAATAACATTCCAAATACTTTTTTTATTATTATAAAAGGTTCCGTTTTTGAATATTCGAAAGAAAATAATTTAATCATGGATTATCAAAGTGAAGACTCTTTTGATTCAAATTCACTAATATATGGAAAATGTGAACACACATTCAAAGTTCATGAAGAACTAATATGCTACGAAATAGATAAAAAAGCTTTTTTATCTTTGATGGAAAAAAATCAAGAATTTAAAGATTTCTTTTTAAAAGATTTAGTAAACAAAATTAAAACTTTAAAAGATAAAGAGTATACATCAGAGTTATCATCTTTTATGATAGCAAAAGTTCAAGACACTCTAATTCATGAAGCTTGTATTGTAGAAGAGGATACAAAATTAATTGATGCAATAGAAAAATCAATGGAGTTTAAAACTTCTACAATTATAGTAAAAAGCAAAGAGTTAGGATACGGAATTATAACTGACTCTCTTTTGAAAGTAAAAGTTCTTTTACAAAGAAGGGATCTAACAATATCAGTAAAAGATATTGCAATTTTTCCTTTATTAACTATACAAAAAGATGATTATTTATTTGAAGCATTAACTATACTAGTAAAAAGAAATATAAAAAGAGTTGGTGTAGTAAATAGTAGTGGAGAAATGGTTGGAATACTTGAACAGATTGATATTCTTTCACATTTTGCAAATCACACTTATGTTATTGAATCAAAAATAAGAAATGCAAAAAATGTAGAAGATTTAAAAAATGCAAGTAAAGATTTCCTTGATATTATTACTAGCCTTCAAGCAAAAGGTGTAAAAATTTATCACATTTCAAATTTAATTGGTCAGCTAAATACTAAAGTTTACCAAAAACTTTATAGTCTTACTCTACCTAAAGAACTTCAGAATAATGCTTGTCTAATAGTAATGGGAAGCGAAGGAAGAAATGAACAAATAATTAAAACTGACCAAGATAATGCTTTGATTGTAAAAGATGGAGTAGATGTAGATCAATATAGACCTTATATGAAGCAATTAACTGATGACTTAATAGCATTAGGCTATCCACCTTGCGAAGGTAATATTATGGTTTCAAATCCAGCTTGGTGTAAAAGTTTTAGTGATTTTAAAAGCGATATTGTAAAATGGATAAATAATCCTGACATGAAAAGTTATTTAGACTTAGCCATATTTATTGACTCTTTTTCTGTTGCAGGAGATAAAGAGTTATTAATAAGTTTGAAAGAATATGTATTTAATAAAGCTCAAAATGATTTATTCTTAGCATATTTTGCAAAATCAACAACTGCTTTTGAAACTCCAACAGCAATCTCAAATTTTATTGGAAAAAATAGCTTAATAAATATAAAGAAAGCTGCTATATTTCCTATTGTTCAAGGAATAAGAAGCTTAAGCTTAAAAGAAAAGATAAAAGAAACTACAACTATAAAAAGAATAAAAATTCTTGAAGACAGAAAAATTATTGAAAAAAACATGGCTGCAGAGTTAGTTGAAGCATTTGAAATAGTAAATACATTAAGATTAAAAAATCATCTAGAAGCAATAAATAATGCAAAACCAATATCAAATAAAATTGATACAAACACTCTTGGAAAAATTGAAAGAGACCTTTTAAAAGAGAGTTTAAAAATTGTAAATGAGTTTAAAAAGTTTGTATCTTATATATTTAAATTGGATAAAATTTACTAATGTTTAAAAATATTTTACGAAATTTAGAGAAAAAGAAATTAAAAAGTAAAAGATTTGAATCTTTATTTGAAACTCCACCACCAAATGAATATGTGAGTCTTGATTGTGAAACAACTGGATTGAATCCAAAAAAAGATGAAATATTATCTATTGGAGCAGTTTTAATAAAAGATAACAAAATTTTAATGAGACAAACATTTAATATTTTTGTTAAACCATCAAAACTAATAAATCCAGAATCAATAAAAATTCATCATTTAAGACAAACTGATTTAGAAAATGCACTTGAACCAGAAATTGCAATCTTTCAACTTCTAAATTTTATTGGCTCAAGGCCAATTGTAGGATACTATATCGAATTTGATATTGCAATGATTTCAAAATATACAAAAAAAATCATAGGAGTAAAACTTCCAAATGAAGCTATCGAAGTATCAGGAATATACTATGATCATAGAAAAAAAATAGCAAATAATGGTTTTTTAGATTTAAAATTTGATACTATAATGAAATATTTAAATATCCCATTTTTAGGAAAACATGATGCATTAAATGATGCTATCATGACTGCTATGATGTTTTTAAAGTTGAAAAATCTAGCACAAAGTAAATAAATTTACTTTTTAACTAAAAGTAGCAAATTTATTGCTACTTTAGCATTTTTATCCATATTAATTTTGAAATTTCTGGAATTAATTTATTGCTAATTATTTTTTCAAGATCTCTTACTTCATTATTTTTGTCTAAAATAGAAGATTTTTAATCTGCTAACTTTTTGTTAAATATAAGTATAAAACAAAAAAATGAATCTTATTTATCAAATTTAAATGATAAATTTACAATTAAATATAAAAATATATAAACCAAATTACTTTTTAAAAATAAAAAAATACCAATTTATAATTATAAGAAGTCCATTTTTTGGGTTTTTTTCACTTTTTTAAACAATTTTCTAAAATGCTATGTTTTTGCAACTAAGATATTTTACTATTTCAATGAATCTTATTTTAGGAGAAAAAATGAATAAAGAATTGGTAGAAAGGATTAAAGCTAATCCTAAATACACAGAACTTATTACAAAAAGAAGTTCTTTTGCTATTAAATTAGCAATCTTTATGTTGGTAATTTATTACGGTTTCGTTTTACTTATCGCGTTTAATAAAGAATTTTTTGCTACGAAAATTGGTGAAGTGATGACTGTAGCTTGGCCTATAGCTGTTGCAATTATTTTTATTGCATTCATAACAACTGTTATCTATGTTCTTAGAGCTAATGGTGAGTTTGAAGACTTAGAAATGTCTATAAAAAATGATGTAAAGGATATTTTATAATGTTAAAAATATTTACTCTTTTAGGTTTATCATCATTAGCACTATTTGCTGCTGAAGGTGCAAATACTCTAAATATACCTGCTGTTATTATGTTTTTTGTGTTCATAGTTGCGACTATGGGTATTACAAAGTGGGCTGCTAGTAAAACAAAATCTGCTTCAGATTTCTATACAGCTGGTGGAGGAATTTCAGGTTTCCAAAATGGTTTAGCAATTGCTGGAGATTATATGTCGGCTGCTTCATTCCTTGGTATTTCAGGAATGATTTTCCTACACGGTTTTGATGGTATGATTTATGCTATTGGATTCCTAGTTGGTTGGCCAATTATTCTATTCTTAATGGCTGAAAAATTAAGAAACTTAGGTAAATTCAACTTTACAGATATTGCTGCATATAGATTAGATGAGCAAAAAATCAGAATTCTTGCTGCATTTGGTTCTTTAACAGTTGTTACTTTCTACTTAATTGCTCAAATGGTTGGAGCTGGAAAATTAATTGAATTATTATTCCATATTCCTTACGCTTGGTCTGTTGTAATAGTTGGTGCATTAATGATTGTTTACGTAACATTTGGTGGAATGCTTGCTACTACATGGGTACAAATTATTAAAGCTGTATTACTTTTATCAGGAGTAACATTCATTGCTATAATGGTACTTTCTCATTATGGATTCTCATTTGGTAATTTAGCAGCTGAAGCTGTTAGTATGCACCCAAAAGGTGATGCAATATTAAAACCAGGTCCATTTGTATCTGATCCTGTTTCTGCTGTATCTTTAGGACTTGCTTTAATGCTTGGAACTGCTGGATTACCTCATATTCTTATGAGATTCTTTACAGTTGGAAATGCAAGAGAAGCTAGAAAATCTGTTGTTTGGGCAACTGCGTTTATTGGTTACTTCTATTTGATAATTGGAGTTGTTGGTTTAGGTGCTGTTGTTTTCTTACTAAGCCCTGAAGGAGCTGCTTTCTTTAAAGATGGTGTTATTGATCTTAAAGGAGTTATCGGTGGAGCTAATATGGCTGCTGTACACTTGTCTCAAGCTGTTGGTGGTGATATATTCTTAGGATTCATTGCTGCTGTATCTTTTGCTACAATCTTAGCAGTTGTTGCTGGACTTACATTAGCTGCTTCTAACTCTATTGCACACGATTTATATGCAATCGTTATTAGAAAAGGTCAAGCAACTGATGCTGAAGAAATGAAAGTTTCAAAAAGAACAGTTCTAGTTATTGGTGTTGTTGCAATTCTTTTAGGATTTGCATTTGAAAATCAAAATATTGCATTCATGGTTGGTCTAGCATTTGCTATCGCGGCATCAGCTAACTTCCCAATATTAATTTTATCAATCTATTGGTCAAAATTAACAACAAGAGGTGCATTTATTGGTGGATTCATAGGTCTTATTACTGCAATTACACTAGTTGTATTAAGTAAAACTGTATGGGTTGATATCTTTAAATTTGAAAGTGCTATATTCCCATATACACAACCTGCATTATTCTCTATATTAGCAGCGTTTATTGGTATTTGGTTCTTCTCAATTACTGATAGTTCAGCTAGAGCACAAGAAGATAAATCAGGATTTGAAGCTCAAAGAATTAGAGCTGAAACTGGTATCGGAGCTGACGGAGCTGTTGATCACTAAAACTTTTACTAAAGAGATTTCTCTCTTTAGTAAATATTATAAAATTTAACTTAAAAAATATAATTAAATTTAATAATTAAAATATTATTTTTCTGTTACTATTCTACAATTTATCCACAATTTACAACCATTTTTGTCAACTAAATATCTCGATTACTTTAATAAACTAGTATAATTATTCATCTTTTGTTAACTATTTATATAGTTTCAAAAAATCAAAAAGAGGTCGGAGAATGAACGAAAAATTAGTTGATAGGATTGAATCAAATCCTAAGTATCAAGAGTTGGTTTCAAAAAGAAATAGCTTTTCATTGAAACTTGGAATTTTCATTTTAGTTATGTTTTATACATACATAACTGTTATTGCTTTTAACAAAGAGCTATTTTCTGCAAAAGTTGCTGAAGGTTACATAACAACAATTGGTTTTCCTATTGCATTAGCTATTTTGGTTATTAGTTTTATTACAACTTTGATTTACGTAAGAAGAGCAAATACAGAGTTTGAAGATTTAACTAACCAAATAAAAAGAGATGTAAAGGATCTATTATAATGTTAAGAATTTTTGCACTATTATCTATTTTTGCACTTTGGGCATTTGCTGCTGGAGATGCAACTTTTGAAGGGAAAAGAGATTTAAATATTCCTGCAATTATAATGTTTTTTGTATTTATTGCTGGTACTTTAGGTATTACTTTTTGGGCAGCTAGAAAAACAAAATCTGCAAATGATTTCTATACAGCTGGTGGAGGAATTACTGGATTCCAAAATGGTTTAGCAATTGCTGGAGATTATATGTCTGCTGCTGCTTTCTTAGGGGTTTCTGGTTTAATTTATATGAATGGTTATGACGGTGTTATCTATGCTGTTTCATTTTTAGTTGGTTGGCCTGTAATTCTATTCTTTATGGCTGAAAAATTAAGAAACTTAGGTAAATTTACTTTTGCTGATATTGCTGCATATAGACTTGGACAAAAAGAAATAAGAACTTTAGCTGCATTTGGTTCAATTTCTGTTGTTGTTTTATATCTAATTGCTCAAATGGTTGGAGCTGGTAAATTAATCCAAATTCTTTTTGGAATGGAGTATGAATACGCTGTATTCTTGGTTGGAGCATTAATGATTATTTACGTAACATTTGGAGGGATGCTTGCAACTACTTGGGTACAAATTATAAAAGCTGTATTGCTACTTTCTGGGGTTTCTTTTATGGCTATAATGGTTTTATGGCACTTTAACTTCAACTTTGAAACATTAGCTACTCAAGCTGTTGAACACCATAAAAAAGGTGAAGAAATATTAAAACCAGGTGGATTCTTATCTGATCCAATATCTGCAATTTCTTTAGGTATGGCTTTAATGCTAGGAACAGCTGGATTACCTCACGTTTTAATGAGATTCTTTACAGTTGGAAATGCAAAAGAAGCTAGAAAATCTGTTGTTTATGCGACTGGATTTGTAGCATATTTTTGGGTTATTATTACTATTGTTGGTTTTGGAGCAATTGCTTTCTTAAATACAGATAATGGTGCACAATACTTTACTAATGGTCTTGCTTATTTACAAGGTGGAGCTCTATTTGGTGGAAGTAATATGGCATCAGTTCATTTATCACATATGCTAGGGGGAAATGCTTTCTTAGGATTTATCTCTGCTGTTGCATTTGCTACTATTTTAGCAGTTGTATCAGGATTAACTCTTGCTGGAGCTTCTGCAATATCTCATGATATATATGCAAATGTTATTAATCCAAATGCAACTGATGAGAAAGTTGTTAAAATATCAAAAATTACTGTTGTTATAACAGGAGTTATTGGTGTTGTTTTAGGAATTGCTTTCGAATCTCAAAATATCGCATACATGGTTGGATTAGCATTTGGTATTGCAGCATCTGCAAACTTCCCAATTTTATTTTTATCAATCTATTGGTCAAATCTTACAACTAGAGGTGCATTTATAGGTGGTTTCTTAGGATTAATTACTGCTGTTGCACTTGTAATTTTGGGGCCAAATGTTTGGGTACAAATTTTAGGAAATAAAGAAGCTATTTTCCCTTATGCTCACCCTGCTCTATTCTCAGTAGCAGTTGCATTTATTGGAATTTGGTTCTTTAGTATTACTGATAATTCTCAAAGAGCAAAAGAAGATAAAGCTAAATTTAGAGCTCAAAATATTAGAGCTAATACAGGAATTGGTTCTGCAGGAGCAGTTTCACACTAAAAATAAAGGACTTTTGTCCTTTGTTTTTTAATCTTTTTAGGAGAAAATATGAGCTTACAAGAACAGAAAAAATTTATCTCTTCAATTCATCCTTTTGAAAATCTTACCCTAAATGAACTAGATGATATTGCCGAAGCTTTTGATGTTGTCTATTTTAAAGAAGGTACTACTGTTCAATCAAGTCAAAGTGAGCCTAAATTTTTATATTTTATTCTAAAAGGATTAATTCAAGAAAAACAAGAAGATGAAGTTTTAGCAGTTTATTCAAAAAATGAAATTTTTGATTCAGCTTCACTTATTAAAAACTTCTCAAAAAATAGTTTTGTTACAGCGCAGGAGAGTATTTGTTATACTTTACCAAGAGAACTGTTCATGTCTATACTAAGCCAAAATCAACAACTTGAAAATTACTTCTTCCAATCTATTTCTGAAAAATTAAACAATAATATTCTTCATGAAAAAAATAAAGATATGGCAAATATTATGATTGCAAAAGTAAAAGATGCAAAAGTTCATAAAGCCGTAATAGTAAATAGTAAAACTTCAATTTATGAAGCTGCAAGAGTTATAAAACAAGAAAAAATACCTACTCTTCTTTTAAAAGATGATGAAGGTGAAATGTACATAGTTACTGACTCTGATTTTAGACAAAAAGTAATCTTAAATAGAATGAGTTTTGATGAAGAAGTTGTAAAAATAGCTTCTAAAGGTTTAGTATATATAAATGAAGATGATTTTTTATTCAATGCTCAACTTCAAATGGCAAAATATGGGTTAAAAAGAGTTGTAGTAAAAAATGATGAAGGAACTATTGTAGGGATATTAGATCAAATATCTTTATCATCATTTTTTGCAACAAACACTTTTGCTGTATCAAACCAAATCGTAAAAGCAGAAACATTAGAAGAGTTAAAAGAAGCTTCAATATCATTTATAAAAATTATAAAATCTCTAAATGCAAAAGGAGTGAAAATTGAATTTATATCAAAATTAATAAATCAATTAAACAAAAAACTTCTTGACAAACTTTATAGATTAATGGCTCCCGAAGAACTACTTGATAAATCATGCTTAATAGTTATGGGAAGTGAAGGAAGAGCTGAACAAATTTTACGTACAGATCAAGACAATGCTTTAATAATATCTGATGATTGTACAATTAGTGATGAAAAATTAAAAGAATTTACACTTAATTTTACTGAGACTTTAGTTGACTTTGGATTTCCTAGATGTGAAGGGAATATAATGGTTTCAAACCCTTATTGGTGTAGAAAACAGAGTGATTTTAAAGATTTAATCTATAAATGGATAAATGAGCCAAGTGGTGATCACTTTATGAATATTGCAATATTTTATGATGCTTTATGTGTTTCAGGTGATATAAATATGATAAAAGAGTTAAAAACATATTTATTTAAAATCTCTTCAAATTCTCAAAGTTTCTATTCTAATTTTGCAAAAATTATAAATAGCTTTGATGTTCCACTAGGATTTTTTGACGGCTTTGTATTTAATAGTAAAGATGAAAATCACAAAGATGAAATAGACATAAAAAGAGGTGGAATTTTTATCTTAGTACAAGGAATTAGAGCTCTAAGTCTACAAAATAGAATCTATAATACAAATACAATAAAAAGAATCAATGCTTTATATGAATTAGGACTATTTGAAAAAGAGACAGCAAAAGAACTTGTTATGGCATTTAATTTTTTAACTAGTTTAAAATTAAAATCAAATCTTGAGAAATTAGATTTGAATCAAAAAATAGACAACTACATAAATCCAAATAAATTAAATACTATGGAAAAAGATTTATTAAAAGACTCTTTTAAAATTGTAAATAGACTTAAAAAACATTTAGAATTCCATTTTAAGCTTAACTATGTTTAGAAGTATTAAAAACTATTTTAATAAAAAAAATTTAAAAGATGAAAAATATTCTTTTTTATTTGATGAACCAATAAAAAATGAATATATATGTTTTGATTGCGAAACAACAGGATTAGATCCTGAAATTGATGATATAGTATCTATTGGCGCTGTATTGATTAAAGACAACACAATTATTTCAAGTAAAAGATTTATAAGATATGTAAAACCAAAATCTTGTAATCTTAGTGAAAAATCAATCAAAGTTCATCATATTAGAGAGTGTGATTTAGAAGATGCTTTTGAAATTGAAGAGGTTATTCTTGAATTTCTAAATTTTATAGGAAATAGAACTTTAGTTGGATATTTTTTAGATTTCGATTTAAAAATGGTAAATAAATATATAAAACCTCAAATAGGAATTACTCTACCAAATAAAACTATCGAAGTTTCAGAACTTTACCATGATTTTAAAATAGAGTTAATTCCCCAAGGTTTTATAGACTTGAGGTTTAATACAATTTTGCAAGAGTTGGAATTACCGTCTTTTAGTACTCATGATGCTTTCAATGATGCACTAATGACGGCAATGATTTTTATAAAATTGAAAAATATAGTTAAATAAAGGGAGATAAATTATTATGTTAGTTTTTGTTTTAAATGCTGGATCATCCTCATTAAAATACCAGTTAATTGATGCTAAGACTAGTGAAGTAAAAGCTAGTGGAATCGTAGAAAGAATTGGTATTGATGGTGTTTTAAAGCATGAAATCGGTAATAATAGAAAATTAACTTTTGAAGCACATATTCAAACACATAAAGAAGCTATCGAATTAATTTTACAAACACTAACTCATGATGATACAAAGATAATTGATTCAATAGATGAGATTGATGCTATTGGACATAGAGTTGCTCATGGTGGAGAATATTTTAAAAATTCTGTTGTTGTAGATGATGAAGTTATTAAAAAAATTGAAGAGTTAATTCCACTTGCTCCATTACATAATCCTGCAAATATTCTAGGAATGAAAATATGTAGAGAACTGATACCAAATACTCCAAATGTAGCTGTTTTTGATACTGCATTTCATCAAACTATGCCAGAAGTTCATTTCTTATTTCCTGTTCCACACGAAGATTATACAGAGCATCACTTAAGAAAATATGGTTTTCATGGAACAAGCCACTACTATGTTTCAAATGAAGCTATTAAGTTATTAGAGAATAAAAAAGATTTAAGAATAATAGTTTGTCATTTAGGAAATGGTTCTTCAGTTTGTGCTGTAAGAGATGGAAAATCGTTAAATACAACAATGGGATTAACTCCTCTTGGTGGATTAATGATGGGAACAAGAAGTGGAGATATTGACCCAGGAATTATTCCATATTTAATGGAAAAGAAAAATATTGACACTCATCAAATTATCGATTACTTAAATAAAAAATCTGGAATTCTAGGTGTATCTGGTATAAGTTCTGATTTAAGAGATATTATAAGTGCTGCAAAAGATGGTGATCAAAGAGCACAAGTTACAATTGATATGATGTGCAATAGAGTTAAAAAATACATCTGCTCTTATGCTGGATTACTAGGTGGTGTTGATGCTCTTTGTTTCACAGCAGGAATCGGTGAAAATTCAGATTTAATTAGAGAAAAAGTTTGTTATAATTTAGAATTTATGGGAATAGAAATAGATAAAGATAAAAATAGTTCAAAAGAATCAAAAGTAAAAGAGATTAGTAAAGACTCATCAAAAACTAAAATATTTGTTATACCTACAAATGAAGAATTAGTTATAGCGCAAGACACATATAAACTTGTAGGTTAATTTTATCTATTTATTCACTTGAGTAAATCTTTAAGTTTTAATTTGATATTATTATAAAAAATTAATTATATTTTTTAATATTAAATTAAGCTAAAGGATTTAAATGTTAGTTTTCGTTTTAAATGCTGGTTCATCTTCACTTAAATATCAATTAATAGACACAAAATCAAAAGATTTAAAAGCTAGTGGTTTAGTTGAAAGAATTGGGATAGATGGAATTTTAAAACATGAAATTGGTGAGAATAAAAAACTTACTTATGAACTTCCTATTCCTACACACAAAGAGGCGATAGAATTAGTTCTTAGAATTCTTACAAATGATGAAACAAAAGTTATAAACTCTATTGATGAAATACAAGCTATTGGTCACAGAGTTGTTCACGGTGGAGAGTATTTTAAAGAGTCTGTATTAGTAGATAATGAAGTTATTAGAAAAATTGAAGATCTAATACCTCTTGCACCTTTACATAATCCTGCGAATATAATGGGTGTAAAAATATGTAAAGAACTAATGCCAAAAGTTCCAAATGTTGTAACTTTCGATACAGCATTCCATCAAACAATGCCTATTGAAAATTTCTTATATGCTGTTCCTTACGCAGATTATACAGAGCACCACTTAAGAAAATATGGATTCCATGGAACTAGTCATTATTATGTTTCTAATGAAGCTATAAAACTTTTAAACAAAAAAGATAGCAAAATAATAGTATGTCACCTTGGAAATGGATCATCTGTATGTGCGGTTAGAGATGGTAAATCTATTAGTACTTCTATGGGATTAACTCCTCTTGAAGGATTAATCATGGGTACAAGAAGTGGAGATATTGATGCTGGTGTTATTCCTTATTTAATGGAGAAAAAAGGATTAACTCCTAATCAAATTCTTGACTATTTAAATAAAAAGTCTGGTATTTTAGGTATCTCTGGAGTTAGTTCAGATTTAAGAGAAGTTATAAAAGCTGCTAATGATGGAGATAAAAGATCTAAAGTGGCAATTACTATGCTGTGCGATAGAATTAAAAAATATTTATGTTCATATGCTGGTTTAATGCATGGTGTTGACGCTATTTGTTTTACAGCCGGAATTGGTGAAAATTCAGATTTAATCAGAGAAAAAGTTTGTGAAGGTCTTGAATTTATGGGAATTGAGTTAGACGTTGAAAAAAATTCTAAAAGAGAAAAAGGTAATAGAGAAATCAATTCTAAGAATTCTAAAACTAAAATATTTGTAATTCCAACAAATGAAGAGTTAGTTATTGCCATGGATACAGATAAACTTGTGAGAAAATAAGGAAACTGTTACAAAAAATAAATTTTTTAAAAATTGGACATTATGTATAATTTTTGTACATAATGTCTAATACCTTTAATTTTTACTATTAATAATTTAATAAATCTTATAAACTCTGCTTTTTAATAAAATAACTACAAATAAAATTATTTATAAACAAATTAACAGATTTTTTTGCTATTTTGTTGCTACTGTTCTCAATTATAATCCTTATCGAAAAGTTTAATTTTAGAAAGGAAAATTTACCAAAATGGGTTTAATTGATAGTATAAAAGCTAAAGCTAAAGAAAACTTAAGAACAATCGTTCTTCCAGAATCTGAAGATGAGAGAGTTCTTAAGGCTTGCGAACAAGTTTTAAATGACAAAACTGCTAAAGTTGTTCTTATTGGAAATGAAGAAACTATAAAAGCAGATGCTCAAAAATGTGGAGCAAAAATTGAAGGTGCAACTATTGTAGACCCTAAGAAATTTGCTAATATAGATAAATACATTAATGAGTTAGTTGAACTTAGAAAAAGTAAAAATCTTTCAAGAGAAGAAGCAACAAGTTTAATGTTAAATGAACCAAGATTTTTTGGTTGTATGATGGTTAGGCTTGGAGATGCTGATGGTCTAGTTGCTGGTTCTAACTCTCCGACTGCTGATGTTTTAAGAGCAGCTATTCAAGTTGTTAAAACAGCTCCTGGAATAAATACTGTATCTTCTGCTTTTGTTATGGAAACAGCTGATAAAAAATTTGGAGATAATGGTTTAATTCTATTTGCAGACTGTGCTGTAAATCCTGAACCAAATGCAGAACAATTAGCTGATATTGCAAGTGCAACTGCTGCAACTGCTGCAAGTGTTGTTGGTCTTGAACCAAGAGTTGCATTGCTATCTTTCTCTACAAAAGGTAGTGCGTCTCATCCATTAGTTGATAAAGTTACAACTGCTTGTAAAATTCTAACTGAAAGAAATGTAAATTTCGAATTTGATGGAGAACTTCAAGCTGATGCTGCTATTGTTGAATCAATTGGAGTTAAAAAAGCACCTGGTTCTAAAGTTGCAGGAAAAGCTAATATTTTAGTATTCCCTGATTTACAAGCTGGAAACATTGGTTATAAACTTGTACAAAGATTCGCAAATGCTGAAGCTCACGGTCCAATTATTCAAGGTTTAAATAAACCTGTAAATGACCTATCAAGAGGTTGTTCAGTAGAAGATATATCAAATTTAGTTGCAATTACTGCAACACAAATCAAATAATTAAATCTAAAATAAAAGGTAAAGTAATATGTTAGTTTTCGTATTAAATGCAGGAAGTTCATCTCTAAAATATCAATTAATGAACCCAGTTATTAAAAAAGTTTTTGCTTCAGGAATTTGTGAAAGAATTGGAATAGATGGTGTTTTAAAACATGAGTATGGTGATGGTAAAAAACTTGTAATTAATGTTCCAATGCCTACACATAAAGAAGCTATTAGTGCTGTATTATCTACATTAACAGCTGGTGAAGGAAAAGTTATTGATTCAATTAATGATATTGAAGCGATAGGTCACAGAACAGTTCATGGCGGAGAAGAGTTTGCAAGTTCAGTTTTAATCACTCCTGATGTAATTGAAACTATGAAAAGATTATCTCCTCTAGCTCCTTTACATAATCCTGCAAACATCTTGGGAATAGAAATTTGTCAAGAATTAATGCCAGGTAAACCAAATGTTGGAGTATTTGATACAGCATTCCACCAAACAATGCCAGATTATGCTTATATGTATGCTCTTCCATATGAAATGTATACTAAACATGGAATTAGAAAATATGGTTTCCATGGAACAAGCCACTATTTCGTTTCAAATGAAGCAAGAGCTATGTTAGAGAAAAAACAAAATACTAGAATTGTTGTTTGCCACTTAGGAAATGGTTCTTCAGTTAGTGCTGTATTAAATGGAAAATGTATTGATACATCTATGGGATTAACTCCTATTCAAGGTTTAATGATGGGAACAAGATCTGGAGATGTTGGTGCTGGTGCTTTACAATACATGATGGCTAAAGAAAATCTTACAATTGATCAAGCTTTAGATATTATGAATAAAAAATCTGGAATCTTAGGAGTATCTGGTAAATCTTCAGACTTAAGAGAAGTTTTAGAAGGTATGCAAAATGGTGATGACAGATGTAGATTAGCTGTTGATATGGTTGCATATATTATTAAAAAATATGTTGGTTCTTATGTTGCTGCGTTAGATGGTATTGATGCTCTTTGTTTTACAGGTGGAATTGGAGAAAATGCTGCACTTATTAGAGAAAAAGTTTGTGCTGGTCTAGATTCTATGGGACTTGTAATAGATCCTGTAAAAAATGATAGAAGATCAAGTGCTGCAAGAGATATTTCTACAAATGGTTCTACTGCTAGAATCTTTGTTATTCCTACTCAAGAAGAGTATGTTATTGCAAATGATACATACAATATTGTATCAGGAACTGGTAGATAAACATAAATCAATTTTAAAAGGTGAGATTCACCTTTTAAAGTTCTGCTTTTAACTGATTTGAAAATAAAATAGATATTTTTGAAATAGCTTGACTCATTAATTTGTCCATAAATTTCTCAAATTTATCTTCTTTCTTCCAGATAGCTTTTTCAACTTTTGATAACTCTACTAAATTATCTTGAGCGAAACTAAGAGTTGCAACTTCATCAACAAGCCCCACTTCTTTTGCTTGTCGTGATGTGAAAATCTTTGCATCAGCAAAGTTTATATGATTATTGACATCTAATTTTCTAGCATTTGCAACATCTGAAACAAACATATTATATGTATCATTAATTACACTTTGAAGTTGTTTCTCTTCAAAATCAGTCCATTTTCTTGCTACTGTTCCAGATTCTTTATATTTTCCAGCTTTTACTGTTTGTGCTGTAAGTCCTATTTTTTGAAGAAATTCACCTGCTTCAAAACCTTGCATAATTACTCCAATAGAACCAACAATGCTACCTGGATTTGCAATAATTTTATTTGACCAAATAGAAGCATAATAACTTCCACTTGCAATTACACCACTTGCATATGTAACAACAGGTTTTTTCAAAGTCAATTCTTTAATTGCATAAGCTATTTCAACTGAAGGTGCAACTGCTCCTCCTGGACTATCAACAACAAATAAAACACCTTTTATATTATCATCTTTTTTTGCTTTATCTATATTTTCCAAAACTTTACTAACATCAATTATAGGTCCTGTTAATTCAATTTTTTGTAAATTTGCATACTCTTTTTTTATACCTTCTTCATTTGGTGCACTAAAAAATATGAAATATACAATTGTCAAAAAAACTATCGTCTTAAAATATTTAGTAATAAAATCTAATATAGCAGTAATTGGAAAAAATATTTTTTTAATCAAATCAAACAAATTCTCCTCCTATAACAACTTTATCAACATATTTTGTATGTAAAATAATTTGCATATAAATATCCTCTAAATCTTCTATTGTATCAGGTAAGCAAAAAGATATTATATCAGCATCAAAATCTTTTTGAATTCTTCCTTTATTTAATCCTAATGCCCTACTTCCACCATTTGTAGCTGCATTTAATAAAGTCTTTGCAAACTTTATAATATTTTTTTCATAATGTATATTTAAACAAGCTCTTAATTCATCAAACATACTTAATGAGTTATTTGAACTAAGACCATCTGTACCTATACTAAAATTTATATCATCAATTCTTTCTAAATTAAGTCTTGAATTATTTAAAAATCTATTTGAAATAGCACAATGATTTATGGAAGCATTCAACTCTTTTATCTTTTCTACTTCCTCTTCATTTGCTTCTACACAGTGAGTAAAAGATAGATTTTTAACTCCTTTAAAAAGATTTAAAAATTCTGTAGGTTTACTTGTTGCTTTTGTTTGATTTAAAAAATTGCTAAAAAACTCTAAGAAACTTCCTTCATCTTTGTTTAACCACTCTTTTTCTTCTACAGACTCCATAAAATGTGAAGTAACCGGAAGATTTTCATTTTTAGCTAAATTCAAAACTTCTCTTGTCAAAAAAGGGTGTACTGAATATGGAGAATGAATTGCAATTCCTGCTTTAAAATTTTTACTATTATATTCTTGAGCTTGTTGTAATCTAGATTTAAAGTCGGTAAATAAAGTGTCAATCATTTCAGCTTTTGAACCTATTGCTTCACAAAAAAATACTTTATTTATGGGAGAACTTAAAACTGCTTCCAAATCAAAAGAGTAAGAAGATATTGCACCTATAGTAGTCGTACCTGTTTTTAAAATTTTTTTGAGTTCTTGCTTAATTAAAGAAGTTTTGGCATTTTCTATAAGCTTTTCTCTATTTTTAATTACAGAATTTAACCAAGAATAAAAATTTGCATATTTTAAAGAGGTTTTATTTGCACTGAATTCTAAATGAATATGAGAGTTTATAAGTCCTGGCATTAATACTGAATTACCTTCAATATAAATTATCTCAATGTTTGGATATTTTTCTTTTATATATTCTAAAGAAGCAACTTCAACTATTTTTTCGTCAAAAACAATAGCACCATCAGTAATGATGCTAAAATTATCATCAAATGTTAAAACATATGATGCACTTAATATTTTCATTTTATTTATTCAGCAGATTGAGCATTTCTTGCTTCGTTTAAAGCTCTTAGCTCACCAATCATTTGCATTAATGCAATTAATCCCATGTGATAACCAAATCCACCAAATCCTGTAATTACTCCTGTACTAGCACCTGCAGTAACTGATTTTTGTCTAAACTCTTCTCTTCTATAAATATTTGAAATATGAACCTCAATAACAGGCATATTAACAGCTGCAATTGCATCTCTAATTGCTATTGAAGTATGTGAATAAGCTGCTGGATTTATCATAATTCCATCAACTGTTCCTAAACACTCTTGAACTCTATCAACTATCTCACCTTCAAAATTTGATTGAAAAAACTCTAATTCAATTCCATTTTGATCAGCTGCATTTTGAAGTTGTGCATGAATTTGCTCTAATGTTATTCCTCCATAAATATGTTGTTCTCTAATTCCTAACATATTTAAGTTTGGTCCTTGGATAACTGCTATTTTCATATTATTTTCCTTTTAATAAATTTTGGTAAGATTATAATTAAACTTTTGTTAAATCATCTGAAAAAAGGGCAGTTTTGATGGAAAACTTTATATTAAAAAATGAGAATGCAATATATTATGAAACAAATTTCTCTTGTGATAATGTTATTTTTTTAAGTTTAGGGAAAGAAAATTTCTTTATAACTGATGCAAGATATACAATAGAAGCTAAAGAGTATGCAAAAAACTGTGAAGTAATAGAATCTTCTGATTTAATCGAAACAACAAAAGATATTTTAAAGAAAAATAATATAAAAAAATTATTTTTTGACTCAAATGATTTTTCTTATGCATCATACTCAAATCTAAGAAAAGATATGGATACTATTTTTGAAGAAAAACCAAATTTCTCAAAAATGAAAAGATTAATAAAAAATGAATCTGAAATAAAATTATTAAAAAAAGCTGCAATACTTGGAAGAGAAGGTTTTGATAATTTTGCAAATTTTATACAAGAAAATGGTAAAAACAAAAGTGAAAAAGAACTTTTTTTCCAAGCTTTTAAATATATGACAAAAAAAGCAAAATATGATGTATCGTTTAATCCGATAGTTGCTATAAATCAAAATGCAGCAAAACCTCATGCTCTTCCAACTAAAAAGAAACTAAAAAAAGATGATTTAATTTTAGTAGATGCTGGTATAAAATATAAAAGATATTGTTCAGATAGAACTTGTACAAGTAGTGTAAATTTTAAAAATTTTAATTTTACAAGAGAACAAAAATTTAAAAACAAGAGATACCAAAAAATTTATGATATTGTTTTAAACGCTCAAGAAAAAGCTATAAATGAAGCAAGAACTGGAATGAAAGCAAGCAATATTGATAAAATTGCTAGGGATTATATAGAAAAATCTGGTTTTGGTAAATATTTTGTACATAGTACAGGTCATGGAGTTGGTCTTGATATTCACGAATATCCAAATATAAATAACAAAAACGATTTAATTATTGAAGACAATATGGTATTTACGATTGAACCTGGAATTTATTTGCCAAATGAGTTTGGTGTTAGAATTGAAGATACAGTTTTTATGCAAAATGGTAAAGCAGTTATCCTTTAAAAAATTAAAAATCAAAAAAATTAACTTTACTTATTAAATAAGTATTATTTTTTATAGAAAAAAGAGAAAAATTTGAAAAAAAAATTATCACATGACTTAACACTTTTTCATTACCCAAATTTTCCAAAAAATTTTAATATAACTTCAAATAAAAAATATAAGGTAACTATTGGAATTGGGGGAAATATTGGAGATACAAAAAAAATATTTGATAAATTAATCTTATGTTTAAAAAAAGATGCGAGATTTACTTTACTTATGAGTTCACCACTTTTACAAAACCCTCCATTTGGTTTTTTAGAACAAAGTGATTTTTTAAATGGTATAATTTTACTTAAAACAGATCTTTGTCCAAATAGCTTTTTAAAAGCAATGCAAAGATATGAAAAAAAATTCGGAAGAAAGCGATCCTTTCAAGATGCGCCTAGAACCTTGGATATTGATATAATATTTTTTGATAATAAGAAAATAGATACAAAAAATCTTATTATCCCTCACAAAAATTGGGCAAATAGAGAGTCAGTGATTATTCCTTTAAAATATATAAAAAACAAATAAATTGTTATAAATACAGTTCTAAAAAAAGAACTTTTTAAAGGTAAAAAATGAGCAAAAATAAAAAAATAGTTGTAGGAATGTCAGGTGGAGTTGATTCATCTGTTACTGCGTTATTGTTAAAACAACAAGGTTATGATGTTGTTGGACTATTCATGCGTAACTGGGAGTATGGAATCAAGGGTAGCCAGTGTCCTAACCGCATAGAATTTGAAGATGCAAAAAAAGTTGGTGCATTAATAGGAATAGATGTAATAGGGAAAGACTTCGTTAAAGAATACAGAGATAGAGTTTTTGATGTATTCTTAGAAGGTTTAAAACAAGGACTAACACCAAATCCAGATATTTTATGTAACAAAGAGATAAAATTTAATGTATTTTTAAATGAAGCAAAAAGTATGGGCGCAGATATGATCGCAACTGGTCATTATGCGAAAATTGCAAAATACAAAGATCATTTTGTACTAGATACTCCAAAAGATAATTCAAAAGACCAAACTTATTTTTTACATGCATTATCAAGTGAACAATTATCACACGCTATGTTTCCACTTGGAGATTTAACAAAAAAAGAAGTTAGAGAAATAGCAAGAATTAATAATTTACCAGTTAGTGACAAAAAAGATAGTACAGGAATTTGTTTTATTGGTAATCAAAAATTTGATGAATTTATTACACAACATTTAAAAGCTATTCCTGGAGACATTCTAGACGAAAATGGAAAGATTTTAGGAAAACATAAAGGTCTAGTATGTTACACACTAGGACAAAGAAAAGGTATTGGTATTGGTGGTATCAAAGAAAATGAAGGTGATAACAATACACACAAACCTTGGTATGTTGCTAAAAAAGATGTTGTAAACAATACATTAACGATAGTTCAAGATACAAATCATCCTTTACTTATGAGCAAAAATGTAGAAGCAAGTCATATGCATTGGGTAATAGAAGAAACTCCTAAAGTTGGAGATAAATTAATGGCACAAGTTAGATATAGACAACAAAAACAAGCTTGTACTGTAGTTGAAGCAACTAATGAAAAAGTTGTAGTTGAATTTGATAATCCTCAAAGAGCTGTAACACTAGGACAAAGTCTTGTTTTATATTCTAGTAATTATTGTCTTGGTGGTGGCTTTATCAGTTACTACAAATAAAAAGGTAAAAGATGAGCAAAAATAAAAAAGTAATGGTTGGAATGAGTGGTGGAATTGATTCATCCGTTACAGCTTATATGCTACAAAAAGAAGGTTATGAAGTTGAAGGAATTTATTTAAAACTTCACAATCGAACTGATGATTATCACGAATCAAATTTAGGCTACATAGATGATGTTGCTAAATTTTTAGGTATTAAATATCATATTCTAGATTTATCAGAAAAATTTAATAAAGATGTGTATGAATATTTTGTTAACTCTTATCTAGAAGGAACTACTCCAAATCCTTGTGTACAATGTAATAGAAATATAAAATTTGGTGCTATGCTTGATTTTGCAAAAGAGCATGGGGCATCATTTCTTGCAACAGGTCACTACGCAACAACTGATGGTAAATTCTTTTATGAGGCTGAAGACAAAACAAAAGATCAAAGCTATTTTCTATCTCAAATAAAAAAAGAGGCTCTACCTTTTATGATGTTTCCATTAAGTAACTACAAAAAAGAAGATATCATAAAACTTGGGGCAAACCTCGATGTAGCTTATAAAAAGATTACAGAAAAAAATGAATCTCAAGAGATTTGTTTTGTTGAAACTGTTTATACAGATGTTATAAAAAGACACGCAAATATTGATCAAGAGGGAGATGTTCTTGATGAAAATGGTAATGTTGTAGGAAAACATAAAGGTTATGCTCACTATACAATTGGAAAAAGAAAAGGTTTTACTGTAAAAGGTGCACAAGTTCCACATTTTGTTACAAAACTAAATCCAAAAGATAACACAATTGTTGTAGGAAAAAGAGAATCTCTAGAAGTAAATGAAGTTTTAGGTGATAATCTAAATATGTTTGTAGATGATAAAAAATTCTCTTGTGGAGTTAAATTAAGATATAGAACAACAACAACTCCCTGTGATGTTGAAATAGTAGCTGATAAAGCTCTAATTTACCTAAAAGAACCTGCTTTTGGAGTTGCTAGTGGACAATTAGCTGTTTTTTATGATGGAAATAAAGTTATTGGAAGTGCATTCATTCAAAGTGCAAAGTAATTAAAAGTGGTTAACCACTTTTAATTAAAATTTATATTCTACACTAGCTAAATATTTATTATAGTTTGGATAATTATTAGCATCATTTTTGTCAGTATCAACATTTACCCACATAACAGAAGCATTTAACTCTTCTGTAAAGTTATATCCAGCACTTATATTTAACTCTTTTTCTTTTTGATTCTCTTCACCATATTTAGTAATTCCATATAATGCACTTAAATCGATATCTAATATACTATAAGAAACACCTGCATAATAAGTTCTAGCATCTATATCATAAACATAAAAACCATCTTCAAAAGGAGAAATATTATCTCCATAAGCTGTCATTAATCCAGCACCACCTTTTTTATCTGTTTTGATATATCCAATATTTGTATTTAAATTTTCAATAATTTCAAGACTTGCTTCTGTATGAAGAATTGAATTATCTTCAACATTACCATCTTCAAATTTATCACTTACATTACTTGTTGCATAATGTAAAACTAAATCAAGATTTTCAACTTCGAAATTTCCTTTTAAACCATAAAATGTAATTGCTTCAGGAGCTGTATAAACATAAGGTTTTAATGTAATATTTTCTAAACTAGAATTTTCAACTTCTAAAAAATAGATTCCTTTTTCTGTAGGTTTATAAAAATGTTCACTTAAATCAATTCCTGTTTCTGCTTTTTTTCTAGAGTATCCTACACTTATTAATGTATCTTTTAAAGCACTAACATCTAAAATTGCAGCCTCTTGATTATCCCCTAACCACTCTTTATCTACCTCTTGTCTACCTATTCTTAAGTTTACAATATCACTAACACTATAATTTATGAAACCTTGAGATAAAAGTGCTTCATTTTGAAAAGGTGCTCCATAGATATAATCACCATCATTTTTTTCACCAAGTTTTACATTTCCTTTAAATTCAGCCCCTATATTAAATCCATAAAGAGGATTTGTTTCATAACCTAAAGTTAAATGAGCATTTCCATAAGCATAATTTTTATTATCATTATCTTGTTTTTTCAAATCTACACTTTGACCATATAAAGCTAAACCTCCATTAATTTTTCCTTGAGTTATTGCATCACTTATATTAGTAGCCTTATGGTGATGTTCTTGATTTTCATTTGCAAAAACTAAAGTTTGACTTAAAATTAATGCACTTAATACTAAACTTCTCTTTCTCATTTATATTTCCTTTTTTGATAAAATTGTTGTTACTTAAACATTTTATTACACTTTCATTAAGTAGTTATTTCTTAATAAAACTACAAAATGCAACCTGGTTGCAAAGTCGAATACTATTTTTTTTTTACTTAGTAATTTATTAAGAGCTATTTGTAAAAAAAACTATTAAGTGCTTTTTGGCTAGTATTCTAAAATAAAAAATCAATAAATTAGAGGAATATTTATGTCTACTTTTAAACTCTTTAGTGGAACTGCAAACCCTGAATTTGCAAAAAAAGTTGGTGATTATTTAGGAATGAGTGTATCTGACGCAACATTAAATAAATTTAGTGATGGTGAAATATCTGTTCAAATTACAGAAAGTGTAAGAGGACAAGATGTTTATATAATTCAACCAACATGTGCTCCAACAAATGACAATTTAATGGAACTTTTAATTATGATTGATGCTCTTAAAAGATCTAGTGCAAAAACTATAAATGCAGTTATTCCATATTATGGATATGCTAGACAAGATAGAAAAGCAGCTCCTAGAGTTCCAATTAGCGCAAAATTAGTTGCTGATTTATTAGAAGCAGCTGGAATTAATAGAATTGTAACAATAGATTTACATGCTGCACAAATTCAAGGATTTTTTAATATTCCTGCAGATAATCTTTTTGGTTCTATTTTATTTGTAAATTATATTAAAAGTAAAAATTTAAAAAATCCAATTATTGCAAGTCCAGATATAGGTGGAGTTGCTAGAGCTAGACAATATGCTGACAAATTAGGATACGATTTAGTAATAGTTGATAAAAAAAGAGAAAAAGCTAATGAATCACAAGTTATGAATATAATTGGGGATGTAAAAGGTAAAGATGTAATTTTAGTAGATGATATGGTAGATACTGCTGGAACTTTAGTAAAAGCTGCTGAAGTATTAAAAGAAAAAGGTGCAACTTCAGTAATGGCATGTTGTACTCATGGTGTTTTAAGTGGTCCAGCTTATGATAGAGTAGCAAATGGAGTATTAGATGAACTTGTAATTTCTGATACTATACCAACAAAAAAAGATGCAAAAAAAGTTACAGTTTTAACGGCTTCATCTATTATTGGTGAGGCTATTAGAAGAATTCATAATAATGAATCTGTAAATTCTATATTTAATAGTTAATACATTAATAAAAAATTAATAAAAACTTGATATAATTTTGGTAATTATATTTCTAAAAAGGAAAAAAATGAAAAAAATTTTATTATCAACATTAGCTTGTGCTTCATTAGTACTAGCTGCAAATAGTGACTACAAATATGAAATTACTCCATTAATTGGTGGTGGTTTAGGTGAAGGTAACCATAATTTAGATAGAAATTATGCTAATGCTGGTTTAGCTTTAGGTTTCAATCAAGAAGAAGGTTCTATAATTGATCAATTTGAATTAGGTTTCTTAAGAACTATTCAAGATGTTGATGGAAAAAATGCTTTAAAAGGTCAAGATACTGCAATTACAAGAGTTTTTGGAAACTTAGTTAAAAACTATGGTTTAACAAATGACTTCTCTTTATATGCATTAGCAGGTCTTGGTGTTGAATTTTTTGATCATGAATTAAGTCATCACCAAGAAGATGGTTTATTCGGTAACTATGGTTTAGGAATGAAATATCAATTAATGGACAGCTTAGCACTTAAATTTGATGTAAGACATTTAATTAACTTCAACCATGGAGATAATACAATGTTATATACATTAGGTCTTGCTGTTCCATTTGGAGAAAGAACAAAAGCTGCACCAGTTGCTGCACCAGTTGCACCAGTTGCACCAGTTGCTCCAGTTGCTCCAGTTGAAGTAGAAAAAGATACTGATGGTGATGGTGTTTTAGATAGATTAGACAAATGTCCAAGTACTCCAAAAGGTGCAAAAGTTGATACAGTAGGATGTATTACATTAATTAACTTAAATGTTAATTTCGATACAGATAAATCTGATATTAAAGACATTTATAGCACAAGAATTCATGAATTTGCAAAAGTTATGAATACTGATAAAAAATTAAAAGCTGACATTGAAGGTCACACAGATTCTGTTGGAAGTGTTGCTTACAACCAAAAATTATCAGAAAGAAGAGCAGCATCTGTTGTTAAAGCTTTAAATGGTTTAGGTGTTGAAAAAGATAGATTAAGAGCTGTTGGTTATGGAAAAAGTAAACCTATCGCATCTAACCAAACTGCAGAAGGTAGAGCAGAGAACAGAAGAGTTCAAGCTGTAATGGTAAAATAATCTAAATTTTAATAATTTTACATTATTTTAAAAGGTTTGGAGTTTTTCCAAACCTTTTTTTATTTATTTAATAATATTTATATATATTTTAAGTTATAATCTTATAAATTATTTTATACGAGGAATATATATGAAAAAGATATTATTAGCATCTACAATATGTGCTGCATCTATTTTTGCTGCGCATGATCCTAGTAAAACTTATAGTTATGAGGTTACACCATTTGCTTCAGGAATTTTAACTGACAGTAAAGCAGGAGTAAAAAATGATCATTATGCAAATCTTGGTATTTCTTTAGCAAAGAATTTTGATACAGAATTCATTAATCAAATTGAATTGATGTATATAAGAAGTGATATTCTTAAATACATGGATTCTAATAAAACTACACATGTTAATAAAATTCTTTTAAATGCAATAAAAAGATATGATATAACTGATAGTTTTGCAGCATATGGATTTATTGGAGCTGGTTATCAAGATGTTACAAACCCTATTTTAAAACATAAAGATTCAGCTTTACTAAATTATGGTATTGGATTGAGATATGATATACCAAATTATGGAATGGCAATTAAAAGTGATATAAGACATATTTATGCAACAAGAGAAGGTCAAAATGACTTTATGTATACTTTAGGTCTTGGTATGCCTTTAGGAAAAAAATCTCAAGAACCAATAAACGCAAAAGTTCCAGTAGTAAATAACTACTCTCCTTCATCTGAACCTGTTGTTGAAAAACAAATTAAAGAAGATTGGTCAAATGATGATGATAGAGATGGCGTAAAAAACAATTTAGATAAATGTCCAAATACTAGTCCTGGAGTTAAAGTAAATAAAGATGGTTGTGTTGAAACAATAAATTTGAAAATAAATTTTGACTACAATAAATCAGATGTTAAATCTCAATATGATTCAATAATAACAAATTTTGCTAATATTATGAAACAAAACAGAGCTTTTGAAGCAAGAATTGAAGCTCATACAGATTCAAAAGGTAGTGAATCTTATAACAAAAAATTATCTGAAAAAAGAGCTACTTCTGTTGTGAATGCCCTTATTTCTAAAGGTGTAGATAAATATTCTTTAGAAGCTATTGGATTTGGAGAATCTCAACCAATTGCTAACAATGATACTGAAGCAGGAAGAGCTGAAAATAGAAGAGTTGTTGGTTACATAAACCAATAAACATAAGAAGGAATATAAAATTCCTTCTTGACTAAAATAATCTTAACAAGAAACTTACTATTTTTTAGATATAATCTACAACTTTTTTAAATAAAATACTCAAACTTAATAGGAATAAAATTGCAAAAAAATATTAGAAACTTTAGTATTATTGCACATATTGACCATGGGAAATCAACTCTTGCAGATAGAATCATTCAAGAGTGTGGAGCAATTAGCGACCGTGAAATGACTTCTCAAGTTATGGACAATATGGATATAGAAAAAGAGCGTGGAATTACTATAAAAGCTCAAAGTGTAAGATTAAACTATACATTAAATGGTGAAAAATATATATTAAATCTTATAGATACTCCAGGTCACGTAGATTTTTCTTATGAAGTAAGTCGTTCATTAGCATCATCAGAAGGTGCTTTACTTATTGTTGATTCTACTCAAGGAGTTGAAGCTCAAACTATTGCAAACGTATATATTGCGATGGATAATGATCTTGAACTTCTACCGGTTGTAAATAAAATAGATTTACCAAGTGCTGATCCAATGAGAGTTTTAGCTGAAGTAGAAGAAGCTATTGGACTTGATTGCACTGAACATAATTTGATTAGTGCAAAAACAGGTTTAGGAGTAAAAGATTTAATAGAATCTATTATTAAGAGAGTCCCAGCACCTGTAGGGGATGAAAATGCTCCAACTAAAGCACTTATTTATGATTCTTGGTTTGATAATTATTTAGGAGCTCTAGCTCTTGTACGAGTTTATGATGGAAGTATAAAAAAAGGTCAAACTTTAAAAATGATGAATACAAAAGTTGAACATCAGGTTTTAAGCTTAATGTACCCACATCCAATAAAACGACAAGATACAACTGAAATAAAAACAGGTGAAATTGGAATAGTTGTTCTTGGACTTAAAACATTAGATGGAATTGCAGTTGGTGATACAATGACTGATGCAAAAAATCCAACAAAAGAGCCAATTGATGGATTTGAACCTGCAAAACCTTTTGTTTTTGCGGGAATTTATCCAATAGAAACTGACAAATTTGAAGATTTAAGAGAAGCTTTAAACAAATTAAAACTAAATGATTCTTCAATATCTTTTGAACCAGAAAGCTCTATGGCTCTTGGAAGTGGATTTAGAACAGGTTTTCTAGGAATGCTTCACATGGAAGTTATAAAAGAAAGACTTGAGAGAGAATTTGACTTAGATTTAATAGCAACTGCACCTACTGTTGTTTATGAAGTTTTAAAAAGGGATGGAGAAAGAATAATAATTCAAAATCCTTCAGAATTACCTGAACCAAATTATATTGACACAATATTTGAACCTTATGTAAAAGCTACTATCCTAGTTCCTGATGAATTTTTAGGAAATGTAATAAAACTTTTAAATGATAAAAGAGGTGTTCAGCTTAAAATGGATTACATAGGTAAAAGAGTACTTTTAGAATATGATATTCCTATGAATGAAATTGTTATGGATTTCTATGACAAATTAAAATCTACAACAAAAGGTTATGCTTCTTTTGATTATGAACCAGTTGGATTTAGACCAGGTAATTTGAAAAAACTTGATGTTAGAGTTGCAGGAGAAGTTGTTGATGCATTATCAATTATTGTTCCTGAGGATAAAGCAGTTAGTCGAGGTAGAGAGTTTGTAAAAGCTTTAAAAGAACTAATTCCTAGACAACTTTTTGAAGTAGCAGTTCAAGCTAGTATCGGTAGTACAATTATTGCTAGAGAAACAGTTAAATCTATGGGAAAAAATGTAACTGCAAAATGTTATGGTGGAGACATCACAAGAAAAAGAAAGCTTCTTGAAAAACAAAAAGCTGGTAAAAAAAGAATGAAAGCTATTGGAAAGGTAAATGTACCTCAAGAAGCATTTATGGCTGTTCTAAAAATCTAAAGTTTTAATATGAAATGTACAAGTTGCGATAAAATATCTTTTTATATTTTATGTAAAACTTGTCAAGATACTATTCTTAAACCAAATTTTTATAAAAAAGAGTTAGAGAAAGATTTCTTTGTCTACTCCTTTTATGACTACAAAGATTTAGAAGATTTAATTCAAAGTAAATACTATTTTCATGGAGATAGAGTTTTTAATACTTTAGCAAAACTTAGTTTTAAAAAATTTGCTGATAATTTTAAATTTACATACCCTATTTTAGCAATTCCTATAGATGATCATACTAGACATGATTTTTCACAAACTGCAATTTTAACAAGACATCTAAAAAATCCTTATATAAAACCTATTTACAACACTTTAAAATCAACAAATACAGTAAAATATGCTGGTAAAGATTTAGACTTTAGACAAAAGAATTCAAGAAAATTCAAATATACTGGTCCAAAAATTGTGATGTTATAATAATAGATGATGTTATAACTACTGGAACAACAATTTTGGAAGCTAAAAATACTTTAAAAAAAGAGAATGTAAATGTACTCTTTGCCCTTACTCTATGCTCTTTTTTAAATTAAAAAAGATATAATCTCCCCTTTAAAAGGATGTTAATGCTAGGAATAATAGACTATAATATGGGAAATTTAGCAAGTGTTTATAATGCTTGTTTAAAATTTACAAAAGATGTAAAAATAGTAAAAGAACCCGATGAAATAAAAAATTTAGATAAGCTAATTCTTCCAGGTGTTGGAGCATACAAAGATGCTATGGAACATTTAGAAAGTAGTGGATTAAAAGATGAAATTATAAATTTTGCAAATAGTAAAAAACCTCTTCTGGGAATTTGCTTAGGAATGCAACTACTTTTTGAAAGTAGTGAGGAATTTGGATATACAAAAGGTCTAAATTTAATAGAAGGTCAAGTTGTAAAATTTGATAAAAATAGAATGGAAGAAGATTTAAAAATTCCACATATGGGATGGAATAGAATAATCAATAAACAGAACCCACTTTTTAAAGATTTAGAAAATCCTTATTTATATTTTGTACACTCATACCATGCCAAAACAAAAGATGAGTATGTTATTGGAGAGACAACATACGGTTATACTTTTGTAAGTGCTGTAAACAAAAATAATATTTTTGGTTTTCAACCACATCCAGAAAAATCACATAACAATGGACTTAAAATTTTAGAGAATTTTATAAATTTATAATATATTAAAAGGAATAACTAATGGACATACTACCAGCAATTGATTTAAAAGATGGAAAAGCTGTAAGGCTCAGCAAAGGTCTTATGGATAGTGCAAAAATATACTCTGATGAGCCTTGGCAAGTTGCAAAAAGATTTGAAGAATTAGGAAGTAAGTGGGTTCATATCGTAGACTTAAATGGAGCATTTGAAGGAAAACCTGCAAATTTAGAACAAATAAAAAAGATTAGAGAAAATTGTAACTTAAAAATTGAGCTTGGTGGTGGAATTAGAGATGAAAAAACTATTCAAATGTATCTTGAATTAGGTGTTGATAGATTAATTCTTGGTTCAATAGCCGTAAAAAATCCAGAATTTGTAAAAGAAATGGCAAAAAAATATCCAATTGCTGTTGGAATTGATGCATTAAATGGAATGGTTGCTGTTGAAGGATGGGCAGAAGTTTCAACTATGAAAGCTACTGACTTAGCTCAAGAGTTTGCAAATGCTGGTGTTGAAGCAATAATTTGTACAGATATTAGTAAAGATGGTATGCTTTGTGGAGTTAATGTAGAATTTACTAAAGATATTGCTATTTCAAGTGGTATTTATACAATAGCAAGTGGCGGTGTAAAAGATATAAATGATATAAAGGCTTGTAAAGAGAATGGTCATGTTGGCGGAGTAATTGTCGGAAAAGCTTTTTATGAAGAAACTTTAGATTTAGAAGAGGCTTTTAAAATTTTATAATTTAATGAAAATCTAATCATAAATAAATAATTTTATGATATGATAATAACTAATGTAAGTTTAGGGGTGGAGTATGAGTTCTAATAAAAAGATAACTTTAATTATCTTCTCAATGATTACCATTTTAACAGTAATAATTGTTGTTTTAGTTGCTATTGGTTCAAGACAAACTGGATATGAAGGAGTTAAGAAAAAAGCCTATTTAACTGCTGATATTGTAAAAAAATCTCTTACAAGCCACATGGTAAATGGCAATATGGATCAAAGAGATGTTTTCTTGAATAGTATAAGCCAACTAGATAATGTAAAAGATTTATGGGTTATTAGAGCAAAAAGTGTAAGTGAACAATTTGGAAAATCAACTCTATCAAATGAAAATCCTAAAGATAATGTAGATCTTGAAGTTCTTCAAACAGGAAAAGAAAAAACTGTAATTAATGAATCTTTTTTCAATGCAAATTTAAGAGTAACTATCCCCTACACTGCCTCGTCTATGGATAAGCCAAATTGTCTATCTTGTCATAATGCAAAAGAAGGTGAAGTTTTAGGAGCTATATCATTAAGTTTTGATATTAGAGAAGATAGAGTTTCAAACATTATTGTTCTTTTATATATTATTGGAACTATAGCAATATTCTTAGTTATTATTTTAATCTATATTAGAAATAAAATTGCCCCTTACACAAGCTCATTTGATCAAATAACAGATACTTTGAAAAAAGTTCACGAAGGAGATTACTCAGTTAGAGCAAAAAATGGTGTTCTAAAAGAAGATAAGGAAGCTTCTATTTGGTTAAATGAATTAATTGATAAACTAGAAACTGTATTAACAGGTATTGAAAAAAATCTAACATCTTTCGTTCATAATAGATCTGTAAATATGAATCATGATAAATTGATAACTGCAAAAGAGATTATAGAAGATATTAGTGAAATATATAACTACAAAAAAACTATTGAAAACGATTTAACGAAAGAAGATATTTATTATAGATTAACAATAGTTTTAAGGGATAAACTAGAAATAAAAAACTTTTTCATATTTGAAACTGATTTAATGAAAAATGAAAGAAAAACAATATTTGCTTCAAAAGAGAAAATACCTTGCTGTAATTTAACAAAGGGTATAAAAGAGTATTGTAGAGCTGAAAGAACAAACAGTATTATTGCTTCTGAGAATTTTCCAGAAATTTGTAGAATTGCTTCATGTAAAGATGATGACAAGCACATTTGTATACCATTTTTTGTAAACGAACAAGCAAATATTGTAATACATATAGTAAGCAACAATGAAGAAGAATTAAACCACGTAAAATCTCAAATTGGTATAATCAAAAAGTATCTAGAAGAAACGAAACCTATTTTAGAAAGTAAAATTTTAATGGATGCACTAAAACATAAAAATCTTACTGATGCTTTAACAGGTCTTTATAATAGAAAATATTTAGATGAATTCATAGATAAAAAACTTCCTCTTGAATTAAAAGAGGGAACTACTTTCGCAATAATGTTTTTAGATATTGATTACTTCAAAATGGTGAATGATACATATGGTCATGATGTTGGAGATGATATTTTAAGAAAACTTTCAATTGTTATGAAGAAATGTATTAGTGAAAATGAATTCATAATAAGATATGGTGGAGAAGAGTTCTTAATTCTAATGAGAAATCCAACAGAAGAAAGTGCTCATGAATTAGCCCTCAAAATAAATAAAGAATTCTCTAAAATAGTATTTAATTATAATGGAGATTCATTTACAAAAACAGTAAGTATTGGTTACTCTTTCTATACAAAAGATACAGACCAGTTCTATAAATGTATTAAATATGCTGATATTTCATTATATGAAGCAAAATCAACTGGTAGAAATAAAGTTGTAAGATTTACAAAAGATATACTAAAAAATGGTGATAAATTAGACTATTAATTTGTAGAGGAAAATCTCTACAAATTTTTATAATCCTAAAAATCCTTTTATTCCATCAAACATTATTTGAGCTGATAGCGCTGCTAAAAAAAGACCAGTGATTTTTGAAATTATTAATAATCCATTTTTCCCTATAAATTTCTCTATTATACTCGATAAGTAAAGCATAGTACCTATTAAAAAAATCGCACAAAGAATAGCCAAACTTCCTATTAGCAATTTAGAAAAACTATTAAATTCAGCTCCCATTACAAGTAATACCCCAATACTTCCGGGTCCTATAGTTATAGGTAAAGCCAAAGGAACAACAGCTAAATCAGATAAATTTGTATCTGTTGGCTTTTGTCCATCTTTGTTTCCATAAATAAGACCAACTGCTGTCAAAAATAGTAGTGCCCCTGCTCCAATTTTAAAAGCATCAAGAGTTATACCAAATATTTTAAAAATGTGTTGCCCAAAAAAAAGTAAAACTAAAGCTATAACCATAACAGAAAAAGTAACTTTAATAGCTAATTTTCTTTTATCATGTAAAGTTGCTTCATTAGTTATAGTTAAAAATACACTAAGAACAAAAAATGGCGTCATAATAAAAAACATTTTTATAAATGTTGAAATAAAGAAATCCATATGAATCCTAAATAAATTATTTTTCAATCATAGTATAGTGTAATTCTAAGCCTTTTGAAGTGGTTACAAAACCATTAATATTTATAGAACCATCATGAACCATTTTATGATGAAGTTTGCAAAGAGGAATAAGATTATATTTATGATTTGCATTTATATGCCCAATAAACCCATCTGAATTTGCTTTTGATTGTTCAACTATATGATGAACCTCATCACAAGCTCTACCACAAATTATACAAGTCGAAGTATAAAGATTACTATTATATTTTGAACTATTTTTATGAGTTAATCTTTCAATTTTTGTATAATCATCACTCAATCTTTTTCTAATCTCATTTGCAACATTTAAGAATTCTCTATCCATATGCAAAGATTTTGCAAATTCTAAACCATAAATAGATGAGCCGCTACCATAGTCTAATTTTCTATTAAAAACTAGTTTATCTTCATCGTCAACATACATGACTGCAAGATGTAAACAAATTATATTTTTTAATTTTTCTATCTCTGGAATTTGTGGTAATTGATGTAAATGAGTTGCAAAAACAAAAAGTGCTTCAAGACGAGCCAATTTTAAAATAGCACTTGCAACAATACTAAGTCCACTTAGAGTCTCTGTACTATGGCTTATTTCATCACCTAAAATAAGTGATTTTTTAGTTGCTCTATTAAAAATATTTTTTAGATCCATCATTTCAACAGCAAAACTCGATAAACCTTTTGCAATATTATCAGCCCCACTAATTCGTGTGAAAATTGAATCAAAAATAGAAAATCTCATACTCTTACAAGGTACAAAAAATCCAGCTTGTGCCATAATAACACTTATACCAATAGCTTTCATTAAAGAAGATTTGCCTGAAGAATTAATTCCAAACAATAAAACTCCATGCATTTTATTATTCTGCAAATTTATAGAATTTGAGTTTTTAATAATAATATTATCCTGATACTCTTTTGATGCTAGATTAAGCTCTCCTAAAATAATATCATTTGGTACATAAATACCACTTTCTTCATTACTTTCTATTATTGGATGTCTAAGTTCTATTAACTCTATAAAATTCTCATCATCTTTTGTTTTTACAATTTTAGGACATGTGTAATTGTACTTTTTACTAGTTTTTATATTTGAAACAGTAAGATCAATTTCAGCTATGAACATTACTAGTTCAGAAAGTAAAGTTGCAAATTTCTTTTCAAACTCACAAAGTTTCTCTTTGAATACAATTTTATTAATTTCCACAATTTTTTTTAGATTATGAACATACTTATCAGATATATCTTCCATCAACCTACAAGATATTTTTACACTGTTTGTTTGAGTTTTAATTGTAAAATCTTTGAATAATAATAAATCATTATCTATAATTAAATGCGATTTTAGAAGTTCATCTTTTATTAAATTAAATCTGTTTTTCGTCAGAGTTAAGAAAAACCCCTCTTTATCTAATCTATTTATTCCAACATATGATTCATCATCACTTTTTAAGAAACCTAAAATATGTTCTTTTATAATTTCTAATTTAGAAAACAATAAATCATTTTGTTTATTTAATTCATCTATTTGGATATTTATACCACTTGTTATCATATTTGTATCAACATCTTTAAGCATAAATTTTCCACTTACGCTTAAGTCAAAAGTACTATTTATAGATTTTATAAAACTTTCACACTCCTCACTGCTACATGGAGGAGTCACAAACTTATAACTTTCCATAAACTTAACAATCTCTTTTATACTTATTAAAGAATCGTATAAATAGTTCAATTCAAATGGATGAAGTCTAACTAGTTTTATTCTTCTAGTTAACCTTTCAATATCATATATATTTGCTAATTCATTCTCTATTGGAGCATGATAATCATAAAGTTCTTTTGAAAGATTGTATCTTCGTAAAAGTTCTTTTGCATCTTTTATAGGATTTGTAAGTCTCTCTTTTAAAAGTCTTTTCCCCATAGCTGTTGATGTGTTATTTATTAATTTTATTAAACTTAAATTATGAGTTGTATCTATTATATTTAACTGTTCTAATGCATTGTTACCAAGATAAATATACCTGCTAATATCAAGTTTTATTGGATTAGATAATTTTTGAATTATTGCACTATCGTGAGCTATTACAAAATCTATTAAAATTGCTAAAGATTCAGTTGATAATGGACTTCTTTCCATATCCAAATGTTCTATTGGAGTAAGTAAAGATTCTATGTTAAAAACATTTTTAAATAGCTCATTTTGATAAGATATTTTTGGTCTGAAATTTCTTAAATGATAACTCTTTAAATTTAATTCTAAATAATCTATTATCTCTTTTTGATTTATATTTTTATCAGCTATTGTAAGAATTACTTCACTTGTTTTATGCATATTCATATAATTAAATACTTCATCTAAAGCAAAAAACTTATCTTCAGAACTTCCAAAAACTTCATTGTAATAACATTTTGCAGTTGTTACATCAATTGCACTATATCCTATTAAATAGTTACCTCTTATTTGATCAACAACTATTGAAGTTACAAAATTATCATCTTGATCAACAACAAAATCAAAATTTGTTCCTGGACTTACAACAACATCTAAATATCTACTTACATTTGGTGGCGTACCTTTTTGTCTGATTATTGCAATTGTATACTTTTGCTCAGCAATAATTCTTGCAAGATGTTTTTCAAATGAAATTGCAGGGACACCCGCCATAATAGGATTTTCTTTTGAATTTTCTAAAATAGATTTATTTTTTCTTGTTAGCTGGATATTTAAAAGTTCAGCTATCTCTTTTGCTTTTCCTATTTGCTCTTTATCATTATTTACTTCGTATACTTCAAAAAAAGTTCCAATTTCCATAAGAACTAAAGCATTTTGACCATACTTTTGTTCAAATAACTTTTGAAGTTTAAAATATGTAATAGTTAGAAGTTCACTTCTATTTTCTAAAAGTTCAGCAACCTCTTCTCTCACTATTTTCTAACTCCAGTCCAATCTCTAATTAATTCTCTTTCTTGTTTCGTAAGTTCAGCATCTTTATGAAGTAATGTATATGCAGGAAGCGGCATTGATGAATAAACCGTTCTATAAATAGCTTTTAATTTCTCATTTTTTTGAACATAATTATATTTTTCCCAATTTGAGAAATTCAAGGCTCTAGTTCCTTCATTAGTATGGTTTGTAACAACCCAAGAAAATGGTGCAACATATGAGTACCAAGGATAATCAATCTTATTTGAATGACAATCATAACAAGCTCTTACAAATATTTCTTTAATCTCAGCTGGAGCAATTATTTCATTTGAAATATCATCTTTATACACAACTTTTTCAGGTCTTATAAACTGCATAGCAGCAAAAATCAAAACTACAACAATCAAAGCTCTTATCATTAAAACACCATCTCATATAATCTATTTATTTCATCATTAAAAATATTTAAACTAATATTTCTTCCATATCTTTTAAACTCTTTTTTTTCAAAAAAAACTAAAATTGTAGGCGCAGTAAATATATTAAAATAGCTTGCTAGCTCAAAGTTCTTAGTACTATTTATGTAAATTTGTTTAATTTTTGAAAAATTTTTAGAAACTTCATGTTCAATTTTTGGTTTTAAAACTTCACAAACTCCACAATTTGTTGCTCCAAAATATAACAATACAGATTTATTTTTTTCTAAAATCTCTAAAATTTCTTCTTTTGTATTTAACTCTATCATATATTTATAAAAGATAGGAGTAAACCTATCTTTTCATACCTGATGACCACAATTTTTTGTAAGTCTATTTTTTTGAGATAAATATGAATTTAATGCACCAATATAAGCATTTGCAGTAGCAAGCATAGTATCTATACTTAAACCATGTCCTACAAATGCAGGAGTCGTATCATCAAAACTAACTCTTGTTGTTACTTTTGCAAGAGCATCTTTACCTTCACTTACAGATATAACTTTATAATCCTTTAACTCTCCAGAGTACCCTGTTAATCTATCAATAGTTTTAAAGATAGCATCCATTGTACCATCTCCTAAACCAGCATCTTTGATTATTTCACCCTCAAATTTAATTGAAACAGCAGCTGTAGGCATACCACTAGAACAATCACTTATTTGTAATCCAACTAACTCATAAATTTTATCATGATTTAATGCTTCATCCGTAATTAACATTCTAACATCATCATCAGTAATATCTTTTTTCTTATCAGCTAATACTTTAAATCTTTCAAATGCACTATTTAACTGTTCATCACTAACTTTATCAAATCCTAATTGAGCAATTTTATCTTTAAATGCTGCTCTACCACTATGTTTTCCTAAAATTAAAGTACTATCTTTTATAACTCCAACATCACTAGGTTTCATAATTTCATATGTTTCTTGATGTTTTAAAACACCATCTTGGTGTATTCCACTTTCATGAGAAAATGCATTTTTACCAACAATCGCTTTATTTTGTTGTGGTTCAACTCCAGTAATTGTTGCAACTAATCTAGAAGTTGCATAAATCTCAGGTGTATTTATTGAAGTATATAAATCTCTAAATACATCTTTTCTCACTTTAATAGCCATAACAGCTTCTTCTAAAGCAGAATTTCCAGCTCTTTCACCTAAACCATTTATTGTAACTTCAATTTGTCTTGCACCATTTAAAACAGCTGCTAAAGTGTTTGCCGTTGCTAATCCTAAATCGTTGTGATTATGAACTGAAATTATTGCTCTATCTCCCGCATATGCACTTAATTCTTTTACCATTGCACCTAATTCAGTCGGTAATCTATACCCAACAGTGTCTGGTAAGTTTATAGTTTTCGCACCTGCATTAATAACAGCATCCATAACCTCTTTCATAAATGAAATTTCACTTCTCCCAGCATCTTCTAAAGAAAATTCAACATCATCTACAAAAGTTCTTGCATACTCTACAGCATGAATCGCTCTTTTTATAACTTCCTCTTCACTCATTTTTAATTTATATTTCATATGAATTGGTGAAGTTGCTATAAATGTATGAATTCTATGTTTTGGTGCATGAGAAACTGCTAGACCTGCTTGCTTGATATCATTTTCAACAGCTCTACTTAATGAACAAATTCTTGAATTTTTAACTATCTTTGCTATTTGGCTAACTGCATCAAAATCACCAGGACTTGCAGCTGCAAAACCAGCTTCAATAACATCAACACCTAATTTTTCTAACTGTAAAGCAACTCTAATTTTTTCTTCAGTGTTCATAGAACACCCTGGACTTTGCTCTCCATCTCTTAAAGTAGTATCAAATACTATAATTTTATTTTTATCCATAATATTTACCTTTTAGTTTCTTAATTGATTATATCTTTTTTTAAATAAAAAAAGAAAAACAGATTTTAAAAATACGATTTTATTTTAGTTGTAAAATATACGATTAGAGTGAGAAATTGAGGAGCAAAGAAGAGCTTGAACTTTCAATGAAATTGCTTTTAGAAATAAATATTTTCATATTACTCTCCTTTTTTTAAAATTAATTATTGAAGTATATTTTATTTTTTTCAATTTGTCAAGGATAATTTTTATCTTCTTCTAAAATTTAGACTTTTTAATAAATCATTTTTTGTAATAAGTTCATTTCCATTTATATCTGCAATAGTTCGTGCAACTTTCAGAATTTTATTAATGCTTCTAAAAGATAATTCTAATGAATCATCTAGTGTGATAGTTTCATTATCAAATAAAGTACAAATTGTAATTCCCTTTTTAGTTTTAACTAACATTTAAACTCCTTATATTTTTTGTTAGTTAATTCTATAATTAAAAAAAGATACTACTAAAGAAAATTCACAAAATGAGATGAAATTTATTATTATTTTTATATTTCATAGTTAATATAACTTAGAATAGTTTTTTAGTTTATGATTAGAAATATTTTATATTTTAGATGTATGATTTATAGGGAAATAGTATTTAGTAAGTTAATTGGTTAATATTACTTAGAATTCATTTATACTTGTATTAACCATACCTACAATCGTAAAACTAGGCATCCCTTTTGTAAAACTTGCTTCAACTTCGACAACTGTTGCATCAATTAAATCTTGAACTGCTGATTTTATAATTCTCATAAATTTTACATAAATAATTTTTTTTATTATATATAATTATTAATAAAATATAAAATAATATGATTCGTTTAAAACATTAGGTGATATAATAAACCAAAAAATTAGGATTTTATATGTCATCAACTATGAACTGTCCCGATTGTGAAGCAGAAATTCTATCAAGAATGGGAACAATTTGTCCAAATTGTGGTTTTACAGTAGGCTACTTTAATGGGACAACAAAAAGAAAAAAATATGGAAAATTCTTTGCTCTTACTGTATTTGCTCCATTTTTCTCATTTTTAACTATACTTTTTGGACAAGTAAATATTTACAGTTTTTTAATTGCTATAGCAATCTTTTTTTATTTAGCAATAAAAGCTTGTCCTTATAATTTTAAAGATATTTTTGTATCAAAATTTGAAAAAATATTTTTTTGGATAGTTTGGGGATTTACAAACGGATTTTTGTTAGTTTTAATAATAAATATACTAAAAAAAGGGATTTAAAAGAGAAATTATTTTTTCTCTTTTAATTTCTTTTTCCACTCTTTTTCAAACTTTTGTCTTTTTGTAAAAGATAAGTTTTCTATAAAAACGTGACCTTCTAAATGTTCCATTTCATGTTGCCAAGCAACAGCTAAAAAATCTTCACATTCCATAGTCTGTTTTTCTCCAAATCTATTATAATATTCAACAATAATATGTTTTGCTCTTGTTACATCTTCACTAAATCCAGGAACACTAAGACAACCTTCAGTAAAAACTTGAACACCATCTTTATGTGTAATCTTTGGATTTATAGCTTCAATAAGATCATTCTTATCTTGAATATCTTCTTCATTTGGGATATTAATAATAAGTATATTTTTAGGAATTGCAACTTGAATAGCAGCTAATCCAACTCCAGATGCTGCTATCATAGTTTCATACATATCATCCAAAAGAGTATGAAGTTCTTCATCAAACTTTTCAACATCTTGAGACTTTGTTCGAAGTAATTTATTTGGATATGTAATAATTTCTCTAATCATATTAATTTCTTATTTGTGTTTTTCTATAACTTCGTCAATTAGACCATAAGCACAAGCTTCTGCAGCACTCATAAAGTTGTCTCTATCAGTATCTTTTTCAATCGTTGCAAAATCTTGCCCTGTTTGACTAGCTAAAATAGAGTTTAAAGTATCTTTTAATCTTTGAATCTCTTTTGCTTGAATTTGAATATCCGTAGCTTGTCCTCTAGCACCACCTAATGGTTGGTGAATCATAATTCTAGAGTTTGGAAGAGAATATCTTTTACCTTTAGTACCACTAGAAAGTAAAAATGCTCCCATAGACGCTGCTTGACCTATACAAATAGTACAAACATCAGGTTTAATATAATTCATTGTATCAAAAATAGACATTCCAGAAGTTACTACTCCACCTGGAGAATTTATATATAAATAGATATCTTTTTCAGGGTCTTCAGCTTCTAAAAAAAGAAGCTGTGCAACCACAGTTGAAGCAACTGCATCATTTATTTCACCACTTAACATGATAATTCTATCTTTAAGAAGTCTTGAATAAATATCATAACTTCTCTCACCTCGACCAGTTTTTTCAACTACATATGGTATGTAACTCATATTTCTTCCTAAAATTATTTTGCTAATTTCTCATCAAATAGTTTAGAGATAACTTTCTCTTCAATAATTGACATTTTAATTGCAGGTAAATATCCAGCTTCTTGATATTGCTTAATAACATTTTGTGGATTTTGACCCATTTGTAATGCTTCAAAATATAATAATTGAGTAACTTCTTGATCACTTACATCAACTTTTTCTGCTTTTGCTAAAGCATCAATAATAAACGTAGCTTTTACAGAGTTTGTAGCATCTACTTTTAACTCTTCTCTTATAGCTTCAACTTTATTTGCATCTTCTTTAAGCTCATTTATTTCAGCTTCACTCATATTTCTAATTTTGTTATTTAAAGCAAAGTTAACTTCTTGATCAACAACTATTTTTGGTAATGCAAAGTTGATTTTTTCAACTAATGTTTCTAAGAAAGTTGGTTTTAACTCTTCTCTGTAATAAGTAGCTTTTTCAGTTGCAACAATTTGCTCTTTAATTTTTTCTCTTAAAGTATCGATTGTTACATCTTTTTCATTTGGTAACATTTTTTGTGCAAATTCATCATTTAACTCAGGAGTTACTCTTTCTTGAATTTCATGTAAAGTTACTTTAAATACAGCTTCTTTTCCAGCTAAATCTTTTGCTTGATACTCTTTTGGGAAAGTTACAACAATATCTTTTTGCTCATCATATTTCATACCAATTACTTGCTCTTCAAATCCTGGAATAAAAGAATTAGAACCTAATAAAAGAGGATATTTCTCAGCTTTTCCACCTTCGAAAGCTACACCATCAACAAAACCTTCAAAATCAATCACTGCATAATCACCATCTTTAGCAGCTCTTTTTCTAGAAATTTTTTCTAAAGGTGCAGATTGACTTGCAATTTCTGTAAGTCTTGCATCAATTTTTTCAATTCCAACTTCTACAGCTTTAACTTCAGGAACTAAAGTTTTATAATCACCTAAATCAATTTTTGGTTTACAAGCTACAGATATTTCTAACTCTACGCTTCCATCTTCTTTTTTATCAAATTTAGAGATATTTGGTTCTCCTATTAAATCATCATTTTTAAGTTCAAGAAGTTTTAATCCCTCATTTAAAACTTTTCTAATAGCCTCACCTTGTGCATCTTCTAATAGTTTGTCTGCATATCTTTGTTTTACAACAGCAACAGGAACTTTACCTTTTCTAAAACCTTGAACATTCATAGTTTTAGCAGCAGCTTTTGCTACATTGTCTAAGTTTTTTTCAATTAATTCTTTTGAAAGTGTCGCAGTTATTTCAACATTTGCTTCATCAACTCTATTTACTTTAAATTCCATCAAATTTACTCCGATTTTTAATTTTAGCAATTATTCTATCTAAATTTAAATAAGGCTTTTCTTTAAGTGAGTATTTATAATATTTTGAAAAACAAAAGAGTTAATAATCTTTTGTTTTTCTCATTTGAAGTAGTTCTCTTTGAACAGATATATTTATATCTTCATTCGCTTCAAAATTTAGTGAGTAGTTTCTTCCATCATAATCAACAGAATTTAGAATAATTTTTAAAGCTTCTAATCTAGCTAAATGCTTGTTATCACTTCTAATTATGTGCCAAGGAGCGCTTCTTGAAGTAGTTCTTCTTAACATTTCATATTTTTTTTCAGAAAATTCATCCCATAAATCTTGGGCTTGCATATCAACCTCTGAGAATTTCCATTGTCTCAAAGGATCATGAATTCTTCTATCAAATCTTCTTTTTTGCTCCTCTTTTGAAACAGAAAAATAAAGTTTAATTAAAATCATTCCTTGTCTTACTAAATCTTGCTCAAAATTTACTATATCTTCCATAAAAATTTCATGCTCTTCAGGTGTACAAAATCCAAAAATTGGCTCAACCATTGCTCTATTGTACCAGCTTCTATCAAATAAAACTACTTCTCCACCTGTTGGAAAATGTTCTATATATCTTTGTAAAAACCATTGATTTCTTTGAGTTTCAGTAGGTTTTCCAAGAGCAACAACTCTATAATGTTTATTATTCATATATCTAGTTATTCTTCTAATTGCTCCACCTTTTCCTGATGCATCTCTTCCTTCAAAAAGAATAATCATTCTTTTATTCTCTTTTTCAAGCCAATCTTGAAGCTTAATTAACTCAATTTGATAAGGTTTCAAATCTTGTAAATCATAAATTTTTTGTATTCCTTCTTCTAATACATCTAATTTTAGTTTCTTGTAGTCTTTTAATAATGATTTTAAAAATTTATTTTCATCTTTTAAAGCTTGAATTTCATCATTTGTTTTAGGATTATTTTTTAAAGAATTATTACTTTCAATATTTTTTTTCTCATTCTTTAAAGAATTTGGGTTTTCATTTTCTTCAACAACTTTTAATTTAAAATCTTCAAACAATATTATAGCTTTTTGCAAAGTTAATCCATCTTTCTTTGAATATCCTAATACTTTTACATATCTTTTTTTATCATGTTGGAATCTTGCTATATACTTTTTCCCAAAAGTAGGATGTTCTTCTTTTGATATATAAAGTCCAACTTGAGATGTTTTATCGAAATCATTTAAATTCATTTATCTTCCTTTTTCATCTTTGAAGCTTCATGTTTTTGTTCCATATTTTCAAGTTCACAAGAACCATCTATTATAATTTTTTTATCTATTTTATATAAAGTTTTTTCTTCTAATTTTTTACTATAATCTACACTGTTTAAAATATGTTTTATACAATTTAATCTAGCTTTTTTCTTATTATCACTTTTTACAACAATCCAAGGAGATATAGGAGTATGTGATGCCATAAGCATTGAATACTTTGTAGCACTGTATTTATCCCATAATTTTTGTGCTTCTTGATCTATTGGTGATATTTTGTACTGTTTCAATAAATCAGTTTCTCTTTTTTTTAATCTTTTTTCTTGTTCTTTTTTCGAAACAGAAAAATAAAATTTAAATAGAATAATCCCCGATTCTACAAGCATTTTCTCGAAATCTGGTACATCTCTTAAAAATTGCATATGCTCTTCTTTTGTACAAAATCCCATAACAGGCTCAACTCCTGCTCTATTGTACCAGCTTCTATCAAATAACACTATCTCACCTGCACTTGGAAGATGTTGTACGTATCTTTGAAAATACCATTGAGTTTTTTCAACATCACTTGGTTTTTCTAAAGCAACAATTCTTGCGCCTCTTGGATTTAGATGTTCTGTTACTCTTTTTATAGTACCACCTTTTCCAGCAGCATCTCTTCCTTCAAAGATAATTAAAACTTTAAGACCTTTTTCTTTAACAAAGTTTTGTAACTTTAAAAGTTCAATTTGAAGCAAAGTTAACTCTTTTTGGTATTCTAAAGTTGCTTTTTTAACCCAAATCTGAACTTTTTTTTCTCCATCTTCAACTTTCTCAGCAAGCTCTTTTCTTTTTCTCTTTTTATCTTTTCCATATTCGATGTCTTCAATAGTATCAATTACATCTTTATCTTCAAAAGTATGTTTCAATAAGCTTCTATCATGCCCCATTTTTATATCTCCTAAAATTCCTAAGAAAGTCTCATTTTATAATCTTCATAACCAAAATTTTTTACAATTTTATATGAACCTTCTTTAGTTTTTATAACAATTGATGGTAATTTTATACCATTAAAAGTAGTTGTTTTTACCATTGTATAATGAATCATATCTTCTAGAATTATTCTATCTCCTACATTTAAAGGCTTATCAAAAGAGTAATCACCTACAATGTCCCCTGCTAAACAAGTATTTCCACCTAGTCTATACGTATATTTTTTTTCAAGTGGTAATGCACTATCTCTTATCATCGCACGATATGGCATTGCTAAAGTATCAGGCATATGAGCTTCTGCACTAGTATCTAGTATTGCTAAATTCATTCCATTATTAATTACATCCAGTACTGTAGCAACTAAATAACCAGTTTGCCAACCAACAGCTTCACCAGGTTCCATATAAACTTCAAGATGTGGATACCTAGCTTTAAAATCTTTTAAAAGTTTAATCAATCCTTCTACATCATAATCAGCTCTTGTAATATGATGTCCTCCTCCAAAATTTACCCATTTTAATCGAGAAAAATATTGAGAAAAGTTTTTTTCAAAATTTGCTAAAGCACCTTCAAGAGCATCTACATTTTGTTCACAAAGTGCATGAAAATGGAAACCTTCTAAAAACTGTAATTGAGATTCATCAAAATTTGCTTTTGTAATACCAAGTCTTGAATTTGGAGCACAAGGATTGTATAAATCTACTTCTACACTTGAATATTCTGGATTTAATCTAACTCCTAAAGATACTTTTCCAAAAGCTTTATCTTTGTATCTTTTTAATTGATTAAAAGAGTTAAAAACTAGATGGTTAGAGATAGATATTATTTCATCTATCTCTTCATCTTTAAACGCTGGACTATAAGTATGAACTTCACCACCAAACTCTTCTTTTGCTAAAAGAGCTTCATGAAGTCCTGAAGCACAACAACCTCTTAAATATTTTTTACATAAATCAAAAGTTGAATGCATAGCAAAACCTTTTAGAGCTAAAAGAATTTTAACTCCAGTTTCATCTTGAACCTTTTTTAAAAGTTTTAAATTCTTTTCTAAAAGTTCTTCTTCACAAACATAAGCAGGGCTTGGAAGTTTTTCAAAACTATCCACTATTTCATAGTTTTTAAACATATTATTTAGCATCTAACTCTAAAATTTTCCAAGGAAGACCTTGAGTCATTAACTCATCCATAAATGGTTTAGCATCAAACTCTTCTATATTAAATACTCCTGTATTTTTCCAAATACCTTTATATAATAATTTAGAACCAATCATTGCTGGAACTCCAGTTGTATAACTTACTGCTTGTGCTCCAGTTTCTCTATAACACTCTTGGTGGTCACAAACATTGTAGATATAAACTTTTCTTGGTTTTCCATCTTTAATACCTTCAATAATACAACCAATATTTGTTTGTCCAACAGTTCTAGGACCTAAAGATGCTGGATCTGGTAATAATGTTTTTAAGAACTCAATTGGAATAATTTTTTGTCCTTGGTGTTCTACTGGCTCTATACCTAACATTCCAACATTTTGTAAGCAATTCATATGTTGAATATAAGAATCTCCAAAAGTCATAAAAAATCTAATTCTTTTTAAACCTTTAATATTTTTTGCTAATGATTCCAACTCTTCATGATATAGTAAATATGAAGCTTTTACTCCAATTTCAGGATAATCATGATCTACTCTAATCTCTAATGGTTTTGTTTCAATCCATTGTCCATTTTCCCAGTATCTTCCATTTGCAGAAACTTCTCTTAGGTTAATCTCTGGATTAAAATTTGTTGCAAATTTGTATCCATGATCACCCGCATTACAATCCATAATATCTATATAATGAATTTCATCAAATAAATTTTGTTGAGCATATGCACAAAATACTCCAGTAACACCTGGGTCAAATCCTGAACCTAAAAGTGCCATGATTCCAGCATCTTTAAATTGTTTATCTCTAGCCCATTGCTCTTTATATTCAAATTTTGCTTCGTCTGGATGTTCATAATTTGCTGTATCTACATAATCTACTCCACATTTTGCACAAGCATCCATAATTGTTAGGTCTTGATAAGGTAATGCTACGTTTAATACTAATTTTGGATTTACTTTTTCTATTAATTTTACTAATTCATCTACGTTATCAGCATCTACTGAAGCTACATCGATTTTTACACCTTGATTTTTTAAAATATCAGCAGCAATTGCTTCACATTTTGAAATAGTTCTTGAAGCTAAAGTAATTTTTTCAAATGTATCAATATTCATTGCACATTTAACAGTAGCAACTCTACTTACACCACCTGCTCCAATAATTAAAATACCTTTTTTACTCATTTATTGACTCCATTATATTTTTATATAAATATTATACAATTTTAAACTAAAATAAAAAGTGAAGTAATTAATAATTTATAATTGAATAACATTTTGATTACAATTAACAAACTTTTAATAATTACTTATGTAGACTTCAACTTTAAGTTATGGGGATGACTTGGTATCGATTAGAGCAGTGAGTATTAGTTGCATGTCGGCCTGAACATGCCGTTACGCGGTTCATTTTTTTTAGACGCAAACAATACAAATTACGCTCCAGCTTACGCTAAAGCTGCGTAAGTTTAACAACTTATTGACTCGCCTAACGGCTTGAGTCTTCGGAGGCTGGCACTACAGATTCTATCTATGTAGATTATTGCTGGTTCACCCTAGATAGATTATCTTTGAGGGAGTGATTGAACTTTAAAGAGAAATTTTAGATCTTAGCTTTATGATTGCTTTTGGAAGTTGAGTTGTCGTAGAGCGAAATTATTCAACTTTGCTAAGCATGTAGACGCTAATATAAGCTGTTTTAAGACTGCGGTTCGATCCCGCACATCTCCACCAATTCTTTTTTTAAAACCACAATTACACTTTATAACATCTCTTTACAATCAGGTTTTATTTAATTTCTCATAAACAAGTGTTTTAAAATCAATTTATATTTTAATACTTAAATAAATTCAATTTATCAATCTATATTATCGCTAGGCATACCTATATAATACCCTTGTGAATAGGAAATTCCAAGTTCAATCACTTTTGCCTGTAATTTTTCATCTGATATAAATTCTGCTACTACTTTGATATCCATTTTTCTACAAAAATTTAATATTGATTTTATTATTTCAACTGAATTTTCATCATCTAAAATTCTTTTTACAATACTTCCATCTATTTTTACATAATCTGCATCTATTTTTACCAGATACTCAAAATTGCTATATCCACTTCCAAAATCATCAATAGCTACCTTACAACCTTTCTTCTTTATTTTATTTATAAATTCATATACAGGATCATATGTAGTTATTTTTTCAGATTCAACTAACTCTATAACAAGCTTATTAGAAACCTTATATTCATCAATTTTTCTAAATAAGAACTCATTTAGTTCTTCATTTAAAATATCTTCTACTGTAAGATTAATAGAAAATTCATAGCTTGAATCTGCAAATTTACTAAATGACTTTTCAATCACAACTTTTGTGATATCGATATATTGCTTTGATTTTTTTGAAATCTCTAAAAATTTATATGGAGATATAATTTCTCCATCTTTATCTTTCAATCTAACCAGTGATTCATATTTTTCTATTTTTTTTAGTTCATTGTTATAAATTGGTTGATAATAAACTATGATTCTATCTTGTTTTAATGCCAATCTAATATTTTCAGACCAATATATATTCTCTTCAAACTCTTTTTCAATATTTAAATCTTTAGAATATACTAATATATTTTTTAAATTTTTTTGAGCATATTTATTAACTATCTCTGCAGTGTTTATAAGTCTTTCATTATTTTCAGAAGAAATACCACAAGTTAAAACTATACTAAATTTTTTTATATCTAAATCAATCAAAGTATCTTTTAATTGTTCTATGTAATTTTTAAAAATATTATAAAATTCTGTAGTAGTTAGATTGGGATCTAAAATAGCGAAAGTACCTTCAGCAATTCTATATATACTAAATTTATTTTCTAAATAAACACTAAAAATCTTAGAAAATTTCAAAATATATTGATCTGCAATTGCATGACCATAGAAATCATTTATTTGTGAAAAATCATCTAGATTTATTATTGCTAAGTTGTTTTGATTATTTAAAGGAATATCTAAAATAAGTTTTTCTTTATTAAAAAATCCTGTTAAAGAATCTTTTTGCATTATTTCTAATTGCGTTATATCTTGTGTAAAATTAACTATTTTTATTGTTTTTTTATCAATATCAAATATAGGTGTATAAATAGCTTGAACCCAAACTTTTTTTCCATTTTTTCCAAGTCTAAGATATTTTCCACTTTCATGAATACCTGAACGTAATTTATTCCAAAACTCTTTATATTCATTTGATTTAACATAATCCTCTTCACAAAACATACTTTGATGTTTTCCAATAATTTCATCCAAAGAGTATCCTAATGAATTTAATAAGTTCTCGTTTGCATTTAAAACAAATCCATTCATATCAAATTCAATTACAGATTGAGTACTATTTATAGCTTTTATTTTTGCAGAATAATCTAAGCTTTCTAATTTTTTAGAAGTTATATCTTGTGCAAATTTTAGTATTTCAAATATTTGGCCATCTTCATTTATAAGTGGTTTATAAGAGGCTTGAATAAAAATAGATGTACCATCTTTTTTTATACGTTTAAACTCTTCAGTCTGAACATACCCATTTGTTAAATCATTCCAAAATTGTATATATTCAGATGAATTTGCATAATCAGAATCGCAAAATATTCTATGTTTTTTACCTACAATTTCTTCCAGTTCATAGCCAAAAAGTTTTAAAAATTTTTCATTTGCATCTCTTATTGTTCCATCTGTTTTAAATGAAACAACTGCGTAATGTTGATTAATGGCCTTCTCTATAGCATCTTGTCTTAATTTTTCTAAATTCATGCTTCTACTTTATTTTGTAAAATATTATTAATTTCACTACTTATGCTATTTTATTGATAAGTTTAGTTATTTTCACCATTTCTAACACTATATTTTAGCAAATTATTACGCTATATCGTATAAAAAAAGATAAATTTAATTAAATAAATCTATCAAATTTTTATTATTTTTGTATAGAAAGTGCGTACTCTTTTTCTAGTTGTTCAGGATTATTTTTTAACATTAAAATTATATTTTTTGAAAAGTCATCAGGGAAAATTTCAAAAGTTTTATTATTTACACCATTAAAAACTTCTTTAACAATTTCATAAGGTGTAGCTTTATTTGCTTTTAAATTTTGTGACATTCTAGTATCTATTGGTCCTGGAAAAACTTCAAAAACATTTATAGATTTTGTTCCTAGTTCAGCTCGAATAGCTTGCATAATAGAGTGTAAAGCACTTTTTGAAGCACAATATTGTGCCATTATTGGAAGATTCATAAATGCAAGCACAGAATTTATAGTTATTATTGAACCATTTTCTTTTATTTTTGGATAAAGTGCTTTACAAATATTTAATGTACCAAATGTATTAACCTCAAAATCATTATTTAAGACTTCAAAAATTCTTTTTTCATTATTAACACCTGCATTATTTACAAGTATGTCAATAGAATCTATTGAACTTTCTAAATTATTAATATCTGTTAAATTTGTTAAATCCAATTTTATTGGTTCGATTCGTTTATCAATAGCATCTATATTTTTTATATCTCTTGCACAACAATAAATTTTTTGAACATTGTTTTCTAAACAATATTTTATAAATGCTTGCCCTAATCCTCCATTTGCACCAGTGATTAGTACTATTTTATTTTCTAAATTCATTTATTCCTCTTTTTGTAAATTTTCGTAAACTCTATTTAATAATTTTATTAATTCTTCTTTTTCCTCTATAGTGAAATTTTTAGTTAAAAGATTGTTAAATTCTGATGAGATTGGAACTATCATATTTACCAGATCAATTGCTTTATTTGTTGGATAAATATTAATTATTCTTCTATCATTGTGATTATGAACTCTTCTTAGTAAATCTTTTTTTTCAAGTCTATCTATACTTCTAGTTGTATTTGCCTGATCTTTATATGTAGAGTCAGAAAGTTCTTTTTGAGTCAACCCTTCAGATTCAACAACTCTAAAAACTAAAGACCATTGTTCAGGAGATATATCAAACTCTTTTATTTTTTGTGAAAATAAAGCTTTTGATTGTATAGATGTCTTATTTAAAATAAACCCTAAAGATAAATTCATATCAAATTGCATAAAAACTCCATATTGAAAATCAAATTATAATCTAAATTTAAGTACTTGTCAAAACAACTATTATTTACTATAAAATAGAAAATAAACAAATCAACTTTAGACTTAAAATCTCAATTATGTTATATTTACACGATAAATTAATTAGAAGGTTAAAACTGTGACAAATAAACAGTTAGAGAAAAAAGATATAACTATAATTCCTATGAAAGAATCAATGATAAATGAAGTTGCACAGATAGCTTCTATGACACTTGGTAGTTCATTTGTAAACGAAGATATTTTGAATAATGATATTAATTTATGTGCAAAAATAGATGAAAAAATAGTTGCTTATGCTACAAGTAAATTTATTGACTTAGATTATTTAAAAAAGATTACAAAAGATAAAAAAATAATTATAAATGATGAATATAAAAAAATTGGATATATTGATTCAATAGCTGTTCATGAAAATTATTCAGGTCATGGGATTGGAACTTTATTACTCAAAAGCACAATTTCCAAATTAAAAGAAAATAATATAAAGTTTGCAATAATGGCTGGTTGGAAAAATAAAGAACAAGTTAATATCAGAGGATTAGCTCTAAAAGAAGGTTTCAAAGAAGAGTTTATAATCGAAAATTTTTGGAAAGAAGATAGCATAAAATTTAATTTTGACTGTACAGCCTGTGGCAAACCTCCTTGCTTATGTTCAGCAATAATTTATACGAAAGAGTTAGAATGAAAAATATAATAAATGACCAAATATATATAATTGGAGATGTGCATGGTTGCTATAAATCTCTCTTAGCTTTAATTGGGCAATTACCAAATAAACAAAACTCTAAAATTGTTTTTGTTGGAGATTTAGTTGATAGAGGAAATGACTCATACAATGTTATTAAATTTATAATTGAGAATAAATATGATTGTGTTAAAGGAAATCATGAAGATATGCTTTTAGAATTTGGTCCAACAAAAGAAGAACCGCTTGTAAATGATGAATCTAGAGACTGGTTGTATAGATGTGGGGGAAATGAAACTTTAAAATCATATAAAACACGAGAAGAATATTTTGAACATTATGATTTTTTAAACTCTTTGCCTTTATATCTTGAATATAAAGATTATAAAACGCATGACAGTAGATATTTAGTTGTTAGTCACTCAAGTATTGGAAGAGTGTGGGAATTAAGAGATAGCCAAGATAAAATTGATAAAGAAATATTTGAAAAACATATAATGTGGAGCAGAAAATCAAGCATTGATATAAAAGAGATATTTAATGTTTATGGACATACTATTTATGCTGAACCAAATATAACAAATTATAGTATGGGAATAGACTTAGGATGCTTTCATAAAAAAGATATTTCAAAAGTTCCAAATCCAAGACTTTGTGCCTTAGAATTTCCAAGTATGAGAATATTTACTCAAGAAAGTTTAGAAAATCCAAAATAATTTTTTTATGGTCAAAAACTAATTTATCAAGAGGTATCTCATCTAATTTATACACGAATACCTCTTTTGCATCATCTTGTGCAATAGGATTTCCATAAGCTTTACAAACATAAACAACCGATGCAGTATGAAATCTCTCATCTCTTTTTGGATCTGAATAAACTCCTAATAATGATTCAATAGAAATATCTAATGCAGTCTCTTCTTTCATTTCTCTTACAACTGCATCTTCAACAGTTTCTCCAATATCAACAAATCCACCAGGAATAGCAATCCCAAAAGGCTTATTTAATCTTTCGATTAAAACAATTCCTTTAAAATTTTCATTCTCATCATATAGCTTTATTATTCCATCTACTGCTAAAAAAGGTGTTTTTATCACTTATTCTCCAATTCTTTATATAAATTCTTTTTTTAAGACTTTTTTTGTTTTCTTTCTATTGTACATTTGCTTATCTGTCTCTTTAAAAAAGAACTCTATATTTTCTCCTCTATACTCTTTATACCCAATACTCATCCCTATTTTATAGTTTATAGCAATACTTGAATTATTAAATAATTCTTCAAGTTTTGAAGATATTTTTGAAGCATTATTTTTATTTGGTTCATAAAGTAAAATTATAAACTCATCCCCACCAAATCTAAAAATCTCATCACTTTTTCTAAGATTATCCCTTAAAAAATTAGCAACTTCTTTTAAAGCTTCATCTCCTTTATCATGCCCCATATTGTCATTAACTTGTTTAAAATTATCTAAATCTATAAACATCATACTAAAAGCTTTTTTATTTAAAAAATAATCCTCTACAGCCGTATTAAATTTTTTATCAAAAGCTCTTTTATTATAAAGTTTTGTAAGCTCATCAGTAAACAAATCTTCTTCTAACTGCTCTTTATGTTCTTGTTCTTTATCATAATTTTTACCAATAATAACAAACCCTATAATCTGATTTTGTTCTATTATAGGTGTTATAGTTTGTTTTTCATAATATAACTCACCATAAGCATTCTTATTACAAAAAATTCTACTAAATGGACTTTTATTTAAAAGATTTTCCCATAATTTTTTATAAAAGTTTTCTGTATGATAACCTGATTTTAATATTCTTGGATTATTTCCTATAAGTTCTTGTATACTGTAACCTGTTCTTTGAGCATAGGCTTTATTAACATAAATATAATCTCCACTAGTATTAAAAAGAGCTATAGAAACATTATTTTGGTCTATTGCTGTTTGAAATAATTTAATTTCATTTAAAATAGATATATCTTTTTGGATAGAAAGAAATGCTATAAGTTTTTTATCATTATCATATACAGGCGATATATTCCATTCTACCCAATACTCTTTTCCATCTTTTCTGTAGTTTATCGCTTTACCTTCAAAATGTTCTTCTTTAATTAAACACTCTTTTAACCTTTGAAGTACCTTTCTGTCAGTTTTTTCACCTTGTAATATTCTTGGAGTTTTATTTATAATTTCTTCAATTGAATAACCAGTCATCTTTAAAAAAGCCTGATTAGCATATAAGATTTTAGGATGCTCATCATCTAAATAAGGAGTTGTTATAATAATAGCATTATATGAATGTTCAAATATTGTAAGTTCATATGAGTCAAGTTCTAAAGTATCGTTAATTATTTTCATATAATGCTCGTTTTAAAAAAGAAGAAGAATAGTATCTTCTAAATAATTTTAAAAATCTCCTTCACCATCTTCATTTATAAATATTTCGTCCATTTGTTTTACTGGGAAATTTGGTAATTTAAATTTATCATCTTTTATATCAATATTGAAATTTGCTATTTTTGCTTCTTCCATTTGCATACCACTAGATGATTTACTAATTTGTCTTAAAGGAACACCATTATATGACCAGATTCTATCATCACCAAGTTGCCAAACATCACATTTATAACCTAAAACAACCTCTGTTCCAATAAAAGTAGCTCCCATTTTTTGAAGATTTTCTTTATTTAAAAGAAGTCTACTAGAACCATTTTCATCTGCAGCAACTTTTGATGAGTATATCATTTGATCATCAAAATTAACAATAAACATTGTATCTTTTGATATTTTTACTATTTCTCTCTCTTTTTCTTCTTCTTCAAAAACTTTCTGAATCATAGTTGTATCAGTTATCTCTAAATCACCAAAATCTTTAAAATATAATTTACTGCTTCCTTTTATATAATCTTTTTTATTTTGACTTTCTGCAACTATTGCATATTCTATAATTCCTGATTTTACATCATAAGCTTTACTTTGAGCTGCAAACATAGAGGATGCAAAAAGAATTGAACTAAAAATAAATTTCTTATACATATCTTTTCCTTGAAATTTTATACAATTATACAATATTAAAAATAATTGCCAATATATTTACCACCAAATGAACACCACTTTTTAATAATATAAATAAAAAATTTGGAGGTTTAAAATGTCTTATTCAAAGAAAAGATATTTAATTTATTTTTTTATTACAATATTTGTAATGATTACACCATTTATTACCATAAATGACAATCATCTTTTATTGCTATCATTTGAAAGGTTACAGTTTCATTTTTTAGGAGTTGCATATAACGTAAATGAACTTTATGTAATGCCATTTTTACTAATGTTTTTATTTATAGGAATATTTGCAATGACTTCAATTTGGGGTAGAGTTTGGTGTGGATGGGCATGTCCACAAACTATATTTAGAGTAATTTATAGAGACCTAATCGAAAGTACTATTTTAGATTTAAGAAGAATTAAAAATAAACAAAAAGATATAGATTACAAGAAAAAATCAAATCAAATTAAAAAATATGTATCTATATTTTTATGGATTGTTATCTCTTTAATTATATCTTCAAACTTTATGCTTTATTTTGTACCACCTGAAGATTTCTTCAAATACTTACAAGACCCTTTAAATCATAGTTTTATGATTATATTTATACTTAGTATAGCTTTCTTTCTAGTGTATGATATTGTTTTTATGAAAGAAAATTTTTGTGTATATATTTGTCCTTATTCAAGAATACAATCTGTTTTATATGATGATAATACAAAACAAGTAACTTATGATTTCAATCGTGGTGGAAAAGTTTATGAAAATGGTGTTCAATCTATTTTTAAAATTAATCAATGGAAAAATAGTGAAGAGTGTACAACTTGTGATGCTTGTGTAAAAATTTGTCCTACACATATTGATATTAGAAAAGGACTTCAAGTTGAATGTATAAATTGTCTTGAATGTAGTGATGCTTGTAGCACAGTTATGGGAAAACTTGGAAAATCTAGTTTAATAAATTGGGGAAGTACAAATAAAGTTTTAACTAATAAAAATATCTCAATATTTACTAAAAAAAATATAACTTATTTTGCTTCACTATTTTTATCTATTTTTCTAGCATTTTTCTTTTCGCTTGAAAAAGAGCAATTTTTAGTAAATGTAAATAAAACAACAGAACTTTACAAAATTAACGAAGATAAAAAAATTGTAAATAATTACATTTTAACTATTCATAATACTCAAGATACACCTTTGACTTTTGACATTAAATTAAAAGATGAAAATAATTTTAGAATAAAAAGATTCGAAGAAATTTCACTTGAAGGTGGTAAAAAAGCCAAAAAGGTTCTTATAATAGAGAGTTTAAATGATTTAAAAGATATTCAAAATAAAAATATTCCTATTTTTATAGAAGTTTACACAAAAGAGAAGGATTTTAAAGTTATTAAAAAATTAAATTTCTCAAAATCTTAAAATCTCAATTTTCTAAATAGCTTTTTCAATAAAGATGGAGAATTTAACTCCATCTTTTATATTTAAAACTTGTATTTTCCCACTAAAACTCTCTTCAACTATAATTTTTGATAAATAAAGACCTATTCCGGTTCCTTCTTCTTTAGTTGAGAAATATGGTTCAAATATTTTTTTTAGATTCTTTTGTTTTATTCCTCCACCATTATCTATAATTTCAATTATAACCTCAGCACTTGAAGCAAAAACATTTATAGATATTTTTGGTTTATACCTATTTTTTAAAACATCAATCGAATTTGAAATAAGAGATAATATAACTTGAGAAAGTTCATTTTTTACACCAAAAACTTTTATATCCTCATAAGTTTGAAAATTTAAATCCAAATCAATATTGTGCTTTTTTAAATCTGCACTTAAAATTGTAATAGCATTTTGTATAGATTCTTTTACAGAAAAATTATCTTTTTCTTTTTCTTGTAGATAAAATTCTTTAAAATCATCTATTGTTTTTGATAAAAAAGTTAGCTGTTCGTTTGCTTGATTTATCTTCTTATCAAAAAAAAATTTGTCTAACTTTTCACTTTCAAATCTCTTTTTTAAATTTATTAGAATATATGAAATATTGTTTAAAGGTTGTCTAAATTGATGAGTTATATTTGCTATCATTTCACCTGATTTTGCAAACTTAGATTGTTGTAAAATCATTTTTTCAAACTCTTTATTTTGTTTTTTCAAATCATTATATTTATATGCTATTGAAATTGTAAAAAGCATAGCTTCAATTGCAAATACAACTAAAACTAAATCAAAATACCCCTGCTTTATATAAAAATCTTTAAAATCAAATATAAAAAGAAGTATGCAAAATACTGACCAACCAATAACATAAATTAGTGTCGGTTTAAATCCTTGTTTCAAATTAAAAATAATAGATATAAATAATATTGCATAAATTATTGTATATGGTAAATATTCAAATAAAATATAGTGATAAAAGGCTGTCAAAATAACTACATTTAATAAAAAAGTATTAAAAAATAGCTCTTTATAATTTGAAATTTTCGGTAAAAATTTACCTTCATAATAATTTATTGCAAAAATTAAAGCAAAAATCGAAGCAAAAACCAAAGATAGTTCTTGAATTAAAGAGTTTGTAATATAAATTTTACTGTATAAAATTATGTAAGCTAAAGAGAAAATTTGCATAAAGCAGTAGCTAATATAAAAAATCTCTTTTGAATAAAGATATCTTACAAATGTATAAACTATTGTCATAATCAAAATTCCAAATGTAATTCCATAAAATAGAATTGAAGTTATATCAAATTGCAATTTTATAACCTACATTTGTAAGATTATCAATAATATCTTTTGAGATTTTTATCTTTATATTTTTAACTAATGTCTTTAAAGCATCTTTTGTCATAACACTATCAAACCAAACAAAAGACTCTATCTCTTCATAAGTTACATATCGATTTTTGTTTTTGATTAAAAGCTCTAAAAATAAAACTTCTTTTGCTCTTAATTTTATAATTTCATTTTTTACAACAAAAGTCTTATTAAAAATATCAAAATATGAGTCTTCATCAAATTTTATAATATTTGAACTATCTTCTTTTAAAGAGTTTAAACAAAGCATCAAAGCTTCTTCAAAATCTTTTTCATTTACTGGTTTTATTAGATATTTCACAAGTTGTAGTTCAATAGCTTTTAAAAGATACTCTTGATTACAAAAAGCAGTTATTACTATAACTTGTGTTTTTTTATCTTTTTGTCGAATCTGCTTTATAAATTCTAAACCATTAATTTTTGGCATTTGAATATCAGTTATTATAATTTGTGGTTTATATTGTTCATATAATTGTAGAGCTTTTACGGCATTACTAGCTTCAAAAACTTTATCAAAAAAGTTTTCTAAATACTCAACACCATTTTCTCTTGCAACATCGTCATCTTCAACATATAAAACTTTTATATCTTTGTAATCTTTTAACATAAAGATATTATATCTTATATATGGTTATGCTAAAATTCGCACCTCAAAAAATAATAAAAAAGGAAAAATATGAATCTAATATCTTTACAAATAAAAACTTCAAACGATTTTGAAAAAAATCTTGAAAATCTAAAGAATTTAATAATGTCTTGTAAAGATAATTCAATAATACTAGCTCCAGAACTTGCTATTATAGGATTTGCATATGATAGAATGGATGAAGCTGCAGCTTTTTCAGAAAAAATAATAGAAGAGTTAAAAAAACTATCTGAAAATAAAGCTATTGCACTTACAACAATAATAAAAGAAAATAATAAATTTTATAATAGACTATTTATTTTTTACAAAAATAAGATTTTACATACTCAAGATAAAATAAAACTATTCCCTCTTGGAGAAGAAGATAAATATTTCACTGCTTCAAAAGAAAATAGTATAAAAATCATAGATATAAATGGTTTAAAAATTGCAACATTAATTTGTTTTGAACTTAGATTTCCAACTCTTTGGGAACAAATAAAAGGTGCTGATGTTATTTTAAATCCTGCTATGTGGGGAATAAAAAGAAAAGATCATTATGAAACTATTAGTAAATCATTAGCTTTAATTAATCAAGCTTTCGTAATTGCATCAAATAGTGCAAATTCTAATATGGGAAAAGGAAGTGCCATTATAAGTCCATTTGGAGAACTTTTAAGAAATGATAGCAAAACTATTTTAGAAGCAAAGTTTAGTAAAGAAGAGATAGAAAAAGTAAGAAGATATATCAATATTGGTTTATCATAATTTATAAGAAATACAATTATTACACAATTTTAAAATACACTCTTTGTCCATAAAATAAATAAACAGGAGAAAAAACGTGAAAATAAGGCTATTTTTACTAGTTTTACTATTTGTTTCAAATATTTTTGCAAATGAAATAGATATTAAGAACTTAACACCTGAGCAAAAAGAGAGATTAAAAGAGATTAAAAAAGAGGGAGATGCTCACGGTCTTGGATATACTTTAATGGCAATAGCTATCAAAGAATCAAAGCTTGGTGAATATATGATAAATTTAGATACAAAAGACTTTGGTTTGTATCAAATAAATATAAAATCTGCTCTAAATAGAAGTAATATGAAAGATACTGCTTGGAATAGAAATATTTTGGCTTCAAAACTTGTTTCTGATTTCAATTTTGCTACGAAAAATGCAATTGATGAATTAGCTTATTGGCAAAAATTCCATAAAAATGATTGGTCAAAAATTTGGGGAAGCTATAATGCTGGATTTAAATTTAATAGTAAAGAGGCTAGAGCTTATTCAAAAGAAATTGCTTTAATTATAGAAAAGTTAAGAAAAATTGACGTATAAATCTGAATATATATATACAACAAAGTTATAAGTAGTATTTTATACTACTTACTTATTGACAAACTTCACAAAGACCATATAATTGCATCGAATGATCAGTTATTTTAAATTTATTTGCTTTCGCAATTTTTTCTTGTCTTTTTTCAATCTCTTCATCAACAAACTCAACTATTTTTCCACATTCTGTACAAATTAAGTGATCATGATGAGATTTTATGTTACTTTCGTACTTTTTACCATCTGTTCCAAAATTTATTGAAGCAATTAAAGCTACTTCTTCTAAGAAACTCAAAGCTCTATAAACTGTAGCAATTCCAACATTTGTATCAGGATAATCTTTTTTTATTTGATTATAAATCTCTTCAGCTGTTAGATGTCCATTTGCTTGAAGTAAAATACTCAAAACAATCTCTCTTTGTTCTGTATATTTTAGACCTTTTTGCTTAACTATTTTTTTTAATTCTTCTATTATCTCATTGTAATTATCTATCATTAAATACGCCTTTAAAAAAATAAACATTTAAGTATAGCTAAAGTTTGTAAAAATTCAAATTATCGTAAAATTCTTGATATTAATTAAGTAAAATTAAATAATATTGTATTATAATAATCATTATTAATTATAAGGTCGTGCTTATGAGTGTAAACGATTTAAAAGTAAATAGAAGAGCTGAAATTACAGATATTATTTGTGATGAAATACTTAAAAACAGACTTTACTCTTTTGGAATAATAAAAGGTTCAACTATTTGTGTAACAGCTAAATCAATGGCTAAAAAAACTGTAGAAATAAAAATAAATCAATCAAAGGTAGCTCTTAGATCTTCTGAAGCATCAAAGATAAAAGTATCTTATGAAGACTAATATTATAAAAATTGCTCTTGTTGGACAACCCAATGTTGGGAAGTCAATGCTTATTAACTCTATTTCTAATTCTAAATTAAAAGTTGGAAATTTTTCAGGTGTTACGGTTGAAAAAAAAGAGGTAAGATTTAAATATAAAAATTATCAAATTCAAATCATAGATTTACCAGGAACTTATTCTTTAACAAACTATTCGATAGAAGAAAAAGTTGTAAAAAAATTCTTAGATAATGAAAAATATGACATCATATTAAATGTTCTTGATTCAACAAATTTACAAAGAAACTTATTGCTAACAAGTGAACTTCTAAATTTGAATAAAAAGATGATTTTAGCTTTAAATATGAGTGATGAAGCAGAAAAAGAGAATATATTTATAGATGAGAAAAAACTCTCAAATTATCTAAAAAAACCTTGTATAAAAGTGAGTGCAGCAAGAAAACAAGGTCTACACAAACTTTTAGATGAAATTATAAACACTTTTTCAAAAGAACAGGAATCTTTTAACCAATTTTCTGCAATTAAAACTACAACTCAAGATGAAATTTTAACTTTAAAATTTAACTTTGTAAAAAATATAACAAAAGATTGTATGAGTATAATTGAACAAAAACAGAAAACAAAAACAGAAAAAATTGATTCAATTTTAATGCATAAGTTTTTTGGCCTACCAATATTTTTGTTGTTAATGTGGAGTTTATTCCAGCTAACTTTTACACTTGGTGAAATTCCAATGGGATTTATCGAAAATATTTCAAATAGCTTAATAGAATATATAAAGAATCTTCTAGGAGAATCTCAGTTATCAAGTCTAATTGGTGATGGAGTTATTGCTGGAGTTAGTTCTGTAATACTATTTTTACCAAATATCATAATATTATTTCTTGGAATTGCTTTACTTGAAAGTACAGGGTATATGAGTAGAGTATCTTTTCTATTAGATGGAATTCTCCATAAATTTGGTCTTCATGGTAAATCTTTTATTCCTTTAGTTACTGGTTTTGGTTGTTCTGTTCCTGCATATATGGCGGCAAGAACTCTAAAAAATGAAAAAGATAGACTTCTTACACTATTTATAGTAGGATTTATGTCTTGTGGAGCTAGACTTCCTATATATGTTCTTTTTGTTGGGGCATTCTTTGAAAAAGAAAATGCTGGAAATATTTTGTTTTTAATTTATATAAGTGGAGCAATTTTAGGTCTATTTGCTGCAAAATTTTTAAGAGTTGTTGTATTTAAAGGTGCAGATGAGCCATTTGTTATGGAAATGCCAAAATATAGACTGCCTTCAACAAAATTAATATATCACGCAGTTACGAACAAAGCTTTAATGTATTTAAAGAAAGCAGGAACATTTATTCTTGCAGCATCTATTTTAATTTGGTTTATGAGTAACTATCCAAAACATTATGATATTGAAAGTAATTTTGAACAAAAAATAGAACTTACAACTTCAGAAGAAGAAAAAATAACTCTTCAAAATGAATTAAGTCTATATAATTTAGAAAATTCATATTTAGGAAAACTTGGTAAATTTAGTGAACCATTTTTTGCTCCATTAGGATTTGATTGGAGAATGGCTGTAGCACTTGAAACAGGATTAGCAGCAAAAGAGATAGTGGTTTCTACTCTAGCTATTTTATATGGTTTAGGAGAGAATAATGATGAAAACTCTACTACTTTAATAGAAAACATAAAAAACAATATTCCAAAAGAAGCTGCAATTTCATTTATAGTTTTTGTAATGATTTATATACCTTGTATAGCTGCATCAATGGTTTTTGTTAGAGAAGCTGGTGGATGGAAATATTTAGCTTATTTATTTGTTTTTACAACAACAACTGCTTGGATTATGTCTTTTATAGTTTATAATATTTCTAAAGTAGTTCTATCTCTATAGAGAACTACTTTATTTCAAAGTTATTTGAATATTCTTTATCTTTATAAATTATTTTAAAATTCCAAATACCTTTCTCTCTACCATCTAAGTATCTAAAATCATAAGCTGAACTAGATCCAGCAGGAATTACAATATCTCTTGTTCTTGTTATCTCTTGATTTGGATTTATCCATTTTAATGAAATTGTTTGATCTTCAATAGGATCAATAATTACTTCAAATTTACATAAAATAGAGTTTTCATCTTCTAAAACTAAACATTCAACTTTTGGACTATAGCTATTGTCTTCTTGTTGAATTTGCGTTTCTAAAGAGAAAAGAGTTGTTGTAAAAAAAAGAAAAACTATATATTTTAACATTTCATCTCCTTCATTGTTTTTTAATTTTATAAACTATATTCTATAAAAAAATATAAGTATTTAAAATAGATTTTAATCAAGATTTGTACTCTTCCCAAATAGGTTCTTCATCCATATTAGCTCTATTTTTTAATATTTCAAAAGGTTTATATTCCTCTTTATATCCCATAGAATGATGTTTATTTATCCAGTATCCCAAATAGATATAAGGAATATTCAAATCTTTTGCTATTTTTATTTGAGATAAAATAGAATATTTTCCTATAGATAAATAGTCATAATCATGGTCATAAAAGCAATATATAGCAGAGATAGATTTAGGAAGAACATCAACTAATGCTACGCCTATTAATTTATTATCTCTAACATACAAAAACTCTTTTGCAAACTCTGTATTGCCTTCTACATAAGATTTTATATAATCATCAACATCAATTGGATTATAAGGCCACAACTTTTTATCATGCATAAAACTATGATATTTATCATAAAGTTCCATATGATCTTTTGTTACAGTGGGGGGTCTTATATAAAGTTTAGTTTCTTTATTTTTTGATATTACTCTTTTAGCAGATTTTGAAAATTTAAAATTTTTTACATCAATTCTCATAGAAACACATTTTGTACAATTTTTACATTCTGGTACAAAATGGATTTTTCCAAATCTTCTCCAACCCCGTTCAAGTTTTTTTTGATAATCTTTGATACTACAATTATTTATAAATCTATATCTTATATCCGAAACTTCATTGTTAAAATATGAACATATACGATTTTCTTCAAAAAATTCTAAATCTTGATTTAATATATGCATTTATTCATTTATCTTGTTTTTAATCTCTAAAGCCAAGCTTGATATTTTATTTATTTTTTCATGATTACTTAAACTATCATCTAATAGATGTTTAACAAAAGCACTTCCTACAATTACACCATCAACATCTTTTGATTTCTCTTTACATGTTTTCTCATCAACACCAAAACCAATGTACAATGGTGTATTTGTAAATTCTTTAATATTCTTTATAATCTCTGATAAATCTTCACTTTTTCCACTACCTGTTATTCCAGCATAAGCAACCATATAAATAAATTTTTGTGAATTTTCAACAAGCATTTTAATTCTATCTTTAGGCGTTGTTGGCGCTACAAAAGTAATATTTGCTTTTCCATATTCTTCATATAAATCACTATACTTTTTAGCCATTTCAAATGGAAGATCTGGAATTATAGTTCCTGAAATATTATATTCTTGTGCTTTTTTTAAAAAATTTTCTATTCCATAATGATGAAAAGGATTGGCATACCCCATCCATAAAGTATCAATATCTTTTCCGATTTTAGAAGATACTTCAAATAAATCTTGAAGTTTAAAACCACTTTCTAATGCTTTTAAATTTGCTTTTTCTATAACTGGACCATCTGCAACTGGATCTGAAAATGGTACTCCCAATTCTAATATATCAACCCCACTCTCTTTTAGCTTATAAGCTAAATCTACTGTAAAATTGTTATTTGGGAATGATGACGTAATGTAAGCAACAAGTTTTTTCAAAATAAAATCCTATAATAAAATTTATTCATTCTATCCAATTCTAGTTTAAAATTTATATTTAGATATAATCTAAAATATTTTAATAATTTTTAGGATTTTAAAAATGAGTATAATTGTAAATAATTTAGAAAAAATGAATATTACAAAAATTAAACAAGCAAAAAATAAATATAAACTTACAGTAATTACTGCTTATGATGCGCTTTTTGCAAATTTATTTTCAAAAAGTGCTGATATGATTTTAGTTGGGGATAGCCTAAATATGAGCTTTGCTGGTAAAAAAGATACATTAAGTGCATCTTTGGAGCAAATGATTTATCACACAAATGCAGTTTGTAATGGAGCAAAAGATTCCTTTGTAATAACAGATATGCCATTTGGAACTTACATAAATAAAGATGAAGCTTTAAGAAACTGTGCAAAAATTTATCAAGAAACAAATGCCAGTGCTGTAAAAATTGAAGGTGGAGAAGATAGAGCTGATATTATAAAACACCTAACATCTAACTCTATTGCTGTTATGGGACATATTGGTCTTATGCCACAGTATGTAAGAAGTGAAGGCGGATATAAAGTAAGAGGAAAAACTTTAGAAGATGAAGAACAACTAATTCGTGATGCAATTGCTGTTGAAAAAGCTGGTGCATTTGCTATTGTGGTTGAAGGTGTTATGAGTGAAGTTGCAAAAAAAATAACACAAGCGGTAAATATTCCAACAATTGGAATTGGAGCAGGAAATCAAACAAATGGTCAAGTTTTAGTTTGGTCTGATATGTTAGGATTTTTTGAAGAGTTTAAACCAAAATTTGTAAGACACTACTTAAATGGTGCTTCTTTAGTAAAAAATGCAGTTGAGCAATACAGAATTGATGTTCAAACACAAAATTTCCCAAATAAAGAAGAAGAGTATTAATGCAAAGATTAGTGGAAGTTGAACAAATCTCTTTTGAAGAAGAGAGTAATGAACAAAGTCTAAGACCTTCTTCTTGGGAAGATTATATAGGTCAAGAAAAAATCAAAAAAAATTTAAGAGTGTTTATAGATGCTTCGAAAAAAAGAGGTGAAGCCCTAGATCATATTCTATTTTATGGACCTCCAGGACTTGGTAAAACTACCCTTTCATATTTAATTTCAAATGAAATGAAAACAAATATAAAAGTAACAGCTGGTCCAATGATAGAAAAAAGCGGTGACTTAGCAGCAATTTTGACAAATCTTGAAGAAGGCGATATCTTATTTATTGATGAAATTCATCGTCTTTCAGCAGCCGTAGAAGAGATACTTTATCCTGCTATGGAAGATTATAGATTAGATATTATAATAGGCTCTGGACCTGCTGCTCAAACTGTAAAAATAGATCTTCCAAGATTTACTTTAATTGGAGCAACAACTAGAGCTGGAATGCTTTCAAATCCTTTAAGAGAAAGATTTGGAATGCATTTTAGAATGCAATTTTATACAGAAGAAGAGTTAGCAAAAATCATCCAAAAAGCATCTTTAAAATTAGGTATTAAAAGTCTAGATGATGCTGCATTAGAAATGTCAAGAAGAAGCAGAGGAACGCCTAGAGTTGCATTAAGGCTTTTAAGAAGAGTTAGAGATTTCTCACAAGTTGCAAATGACAAAGAGATAAATTTAACAAGATGTAAATATGCTTTAGATGAATTAGGTATAAATGAAAATGGTTTTGATGAGATGGATATAAATCTTCTAGAACTACTTATATCAAATAGAGGAAAACCTATGGGATTATCAACTATTGCAGCAGCACTAAGTGAAGATGAAGGAACTATTGAAGATGCAATAGAGCCTTATTTACTTGCTAATGGTTACATAGAAAGAACAGCTAGAGGAAGAGTTGCTAGTATTAAATCCTATGAAATGTTTAGACTAACTCCACCAAAACAAAAATTTGATGATGAACAAGGAAGCCTATTTTGAAACCTACATATTTTTTAATTGCACTCGCTTTAGTTTTGCTATTCTTCATAGTTGAACTATTTAATCCTTTTTTAAAAGCATTAATTGTTTCTGTTTTACTTACAATTTCAACTAGTTCTTTGACTACAAAACTTGAAAAAAATATAAAAAATAGAATCTTATCAACAACTATAATAACTTTAGGAATGACTGCACTATTTTTCATTCCTATTTTGTATTGTATTTTTTCATTTGCAACATTTTTCAATCAGTTTGATCAAAACCTTCTAATTTCAAATTTAAACCAAATAAAAAATACAGCTCATGGAATAATTATTGAATTTCCATTCTTAAATGATTTTTTCAAAAATTTTATTTCAAAAATTGATATAGGAAAAGGTGTTCAAGAAGCTGTAGCAATTAGCACATTTTTAGGTAAAAATTCTGCAAAATTTGTTATTGATATGATTATGATTTTAGTATTTTTCTTCTTTTTTACATTGTATTCAACACAAATTGCAAAATTCTCAAAAGAGCTATTGCCTATGAAAAATGAAGATTCTACAATACTTTTTAATGAATCTTCAAGTGTAATGAGTGTTGTCTTTTACTCTATTTTAGTAACTGCAATTTTTCAAGGTTTCTTATTTGGATTCTTTTTGAAATTTTTTGGTTATGATTCACTTTTATTTGGAGTTTTATATGGTTTTGCTTCTTTAATTCCTGTAATTGGTGGAGCAATTATGTGGCTTCCTATAGCGATTTATGAAGCAACTACTGGTTCTGTTACAAATGCATTGGTTATTGCTATTTATTCTATTGTAGTAATCTCTTTAATAGCAGATACTTTCATAAAACCACTTATAATAAATTATATAAATAAAAAAGTAATAAAAAGCCCTACAAAAATAAACTCTTTATTAATTTTCTTCTCAATAGTAGCTGGACTTTCAACATTTGGTTTTTGGGGAATGATTATAGGACCTGCATTAGTAAGTTTATTTATTTCTATTATGTATTTATTAAAAAAATATTCTGTCGATTTAAACTAAATTATAATTTTGAGTAAATTAAATATTTTAGAAGCAATTAATTGCTTCTAAAATTTAATTATTTGGATTGTTATCACTATTTTCTGTAACATCTTCTTTAGAATCCTCTAAAGAGTCTACATCTGTTTTATCTTTTGCTTTTTCTTCTACATCTTTACTCAAAGCTTCTGTATGTAAATCTTCATCTTCAAAAATAGTTCCACCATTCTCTTTGATAATTTCTCTTACTCTTTCACCAGTTATTACTTCTATTTCAAGAAGTTCAGCTGTCATTTGCTCAATTGCACTTCTATTTTCTTTTAATGAATTAAGTACGATACTATATCTTTCATTTAAAGTATTCTTAACATGATCATCTAAATCTTTAGCCATTGCATCAGAAAAATCTTTTTGTGTTTGTCCACCTAAAAATTGGTTAGTTCGTCTTTCTAGAACCATTAGTCCAGCTATATCACTCATTCCATAAACAGTTGCCATAGATTTTATAATATTTGTCGCTCTTTCTAAGTCGTTTCCAGCTCCTGTACTAATCTCTCCAATAAATACCTCTTCTGCAGCACGACCACCAAGAAGTACATCAACTTCTGCTAATAACTCATGTTTTTGCATTAAGTATTTATTCTCTTCAGGTGTGTTAAGTGTATATCCAAGAGCAGCTAATCCTCTTGGAACAATAGATACTTTATTTACTTTTTTAGCACCTTTTGTAATTTCTGCCATAACAGCATGCCCACTTTCGTGATATGCAACAATTTTTCTCTCTTTTGGAGATATTCTTCTAGATTTTTTCTCTAAACCTGCTATTTGTCTCTCTACCGCTTCTTTAAAATCACTTGCTTCAACTTGATTTTTATTTGCTCTTCCAGCAAGAAGTGCTGCTTCATTTATAATATTTGCTAAATCAGCTCCAGCAAGACCTGCTGTCATTTTAGCAACTTCTTTTAAATCTACATCTTTTGCTATTTTTACATCTTTAATATGAACATTTAAAATTTCAATTCTACCTTCATAATCAGGTTTATCAACTAAAACTTGTCTGTCAAATCTTCCTGGTCTTAAAAGTGCAGGATCTAAAACTTCTGGTCTATTCGTAGCCGCTAGGACTATTACAGGTGCAGTTTCAGTAGAAAAACCATCCATTTCTGCTAAAAGTTGATTTAGAGTTTGTTCTCTTTCGTCATTTCCACCCATTGGTCCACCACTAGCTCTACTTTTACCAATTGCATCAATTTCGTCTATAAAAATGATAGCGGGAGCTACTTTTTTAGCTTGTTCAAATAAATCTCTAACTCTAGATGCTCCAACTCCAACAAACATTTCAATAAATGCTGAACCTGAAACAGATAAAAATTGAACATCTGCTTCACCTGCTACTGCTTTTGCAAGTAAAGTTTTACCTGTACCTGGAGGTCCTACTAGTAATACACCTTTTGGAATCTGAGCTCCTAATCTAACATATCTATCTGGAGCTTTTAAGAAATCAACAACTTCTTGAACTTCTTCTTTTGCCTCCTTATTTCCGGCCATATCATCAAATTTTACATTTGGTTTCTCAGAATTTATCATTTTTTTAGACGAACCAATTCCAAGAATTCCTCCTGAACCACCACCCATAGATTTTTGCATTCTTTTAACCAAAAACATCCAAATAGCAAAAAATAAAAATATTGGTAAAACCCATCCAAAAAGAATATCAGATAAAAGATTTTCTTCGTTTATTCCTCCATATCCAATACCATTTTTCTCTAACTCAGGAATTAGTGTATCATCAGGAATAACTCTTCTTGCTGTATAAGTTATATTCTGTCCTGCTTCACCTTTACTCAAAGCTCTAACTTGAGTGCTACCAATACCTACATACTCAACTTTTCCACTAGATATTAATTTTTTTAATTCAGAATAAGGAATTGTTCTATTTGAACTTGTACCTGATATTGTTTGTCCATTAGCACCCATATTAGTAACTTGTTCTTCAGGGAAGATTGCTTTAAAAGCAAAAATCGTTACCATTGAGAATAAAACAAATACTAATAGTGGATTGTTATTAAAAAAATTGTTACCATTATTATTTGAATTTTTATTATCATTTTGTTGTGGTTTATTTATCAATTTGACCCCTTAATATTTTTAAATATCATAGTTACCCACTCATTTTTGTGAATAATCTTTAACTCTTCTAAATCACTAAATTTATTTAACACTCTCTTCTCATGTTTCTCTAAAATACCAGAAAGTATTAAAATACCTCCCTCTTTAGTAGCATTTTTCAAATCATTAGCAATCATTACTAAAACATCAGCAATAATATTTGCAACAACTACATCATATTTTTTTTCTGCTTTATTTACAGAACCAACCCATGAATAATGAATTTTTTCGCTATTTAAGTTAAAATTTGACATTGTACTTTCAATACAAATTTCATCTGTATCGCAAACATCAACAATCGCACCTTTTTTTGCTGCAGCTATTGCTAAAATACCACTTCCAGTTCCTACATCTAGTAAATTGTCATTTTTATTTACGAACTCATCAATAGCAAGCAAGCAAGATGATGTTGTTTCATGATGTCCAGACCCAAAAGCAAGTGCTGGATCTATTAAAAGATTTATTTTTTCTTTTTTTTCTTCTATCCAAGATGGTCTTACATAAAAGTTACCAACTTCAACTGCTTGAATTGAGTCTTGATATTTTTTAATCCAATCAATACTCTCTTTTTTTTCATAATTTATTTTGCATTTTGCATTTAAAGCTTTTGAAAATTTATTTAAAGGTTCAAGAAAATCTTCAAGTTCATCTTCACTTCTGATAGTTATTACACCTTCATTTTCTTCGATTGCATCCTCAGTTAAAGATTCAAGCAAATCTAAAAAAAGTTCGTAATGATTTTCTGGTTTGACAGATAATTCAAAATAGTATTCAGACAAATATTACCTTCTTTATTTAATAATTTTTATTTACTTATAAAAAGTGTAATATTTTATCCAAATAACTTTTGAGTTTAATTAAAAGAAGCTTTCTATTAAGTCTCTCATAATTTTTGTATCACTAATGCCATTTACTAAATCTCTAAATTCATTTGCACCAGTATAGCCTTTTGAGTAGGCATGAAGAAGTTTTCTAAAGATTACTGCACCATAATCTCCATGAAATTCAAGCATTTTGTCATAGTGTTCAAGAATAATCTCTTTTTTAATAGAATTATCTATGTCTTCTAATTCATGTTTTAATTGATAAAAAACCCAAGGTTTTCCAATAGCACCTCGTCCTATCATAACACCATCAGCATTAGTGTACTGTAAAACCTCTTTTGCTTTTTTGTAATCCTTAATATCACCATTTGCAATAACTGGAATAGAAACAGCTTCTTTCATCTGTTTTATAGCATCATAATCAACAGGAGCCTTATATTTTCCTGCTCTTGTTCTTCCATGAACAGATACAAAATCAACTCCACAAGCTTCTACTACTTTTCCAATTTCAACTGGGATTTTTTCATTTACACCAAGTCTTACTTTAGCACTTGTATAATCTTTTTTTGAATATTTTTTGATAGTACTTAATATCTCTTCAAGTTTTTTTAAATCACCAAGTAAGTTAGAACCGCTACCGTGATTAAAAACTTTTGGAGCTGGACAACCACAGTTTAAATCTATTCCATCAATACCTTCAACATCGTTTAGTATCTCAACAGCAGCTTTTACTAAATCAACACTATTTCCAGCTATTTGCACAAAATATGGATCTTCTGTTGGAGATTTTTCTATCATTTTAAGTGTTCTTTCACTTTTATAAACTAAAGCATTTGAACTAATCATTTCTGATATTGTAAGATCTGCTCCAAATTTTTTAACAACACTTCTAAATGGTAAATCTGTGTATCCTGCTAGTGGTGCAAGCACTACTAAGGGCTTGCTAAAATCTAATTTTTTTTTCATTATTTATACGACAAACTTTCTAAATTATAATGTTTTCCACAATCTTTTAAATCTACTAAAGCCTTAAATGAAACATACTCGTTTTCATTTGTATTAGCTAAAAATTCTCTTAACTTATCTATCATCTCAAATTCACTTAATACAAATAAATAAGCTGTTGTTGCCTCTTCATTTTGATTTGAAAGTTTTTCAAAAAGATCAATTATCTTATCTGGATTTAGTGTTGATTTATAATTTTTTGCCATCTCTAGATAATCATCTTTTGTTAATTTAACATTTTTAACAATATCTATAATCTCACTATTTTCAAAACCAAATTCACTATTTTCTCTATCTTTTTCAAACAATTTAGAAACTAGTTCTTTATCAAAATTTACATTTTTATAAACTTTTTTAATTGTAGTCATACTTTTTTCAGATAGTACTTTCAAAAATGCTTGTTTCACTGTATCAAAATCATAATTTTCAGATTTTTTTACAACATCAAGTGCAAAATCAACTTGTTCATTTATTTTATTAAGTAAATTTTGTTTACCTAAAGTAGAACTTTCTTGAACTTTTATACTCTTTTCACTTACATATTTTCCATCTTTTATACTTTGAATAGAACTTACAATTTTATTTAATTCTTCATTTGATGAACTAAAAATTTCCCTTGAAGGTTTAATTTCTAACTGATTTAAAACATTTGACAATTCTTTAAATCTTTTCGTTCTAAAATTACTTTTGTTTTCTTTTTCTAAAAGTTTTGATTCAATCAAAGAAAAAAGTGCGTCCATATCATAATCAAGTGCTTTTAATTTAAAATATTTTACAAGTCCATAAAAAATTATGTGTAAATATGTAACAAAAGCCAATAAAGCCAAAGGCATTACAACCCAAATAGCAATAGGAAGAGTTAAAGAGTAATCAAACATAGAAAAAGTGTACTCTCCAAACTCTAGACTATGTGTAAATCCAAACACCAAAATTATTAAAAGTATTGATGTGATAATATAATTCTTAAGACCCATTCTCTTTCCTTTGTTAAAAAGTTATTTTTACAGTTTTCGATTATACAAAAATGTTCATAAATTATTTATGATATGGATGATTGTTTATAATAGCTAATGACCTAAATATCTGTTCACTCAAAACCAAAGTAGCAACTTTATGTGCAAAAGTTAAATTACTTAATGAAATAGTAGTATCACATTTGTCTAAAAACTCTCTTTGAAAACCATATGCACCACCAATAAAAAAATTTACCTCATTTTTATCTTCTAATAACTTAGAAAAAGCAAAACTATCTACACTTTTACCTAACACATCAAGAGCTATATTATAACCTTTTAAATATGGTAAATAAGTTTTTGTATAAATCTCTTTTGATTCGTTTTCACCAATAGTTTGAGCTTTTGCTATATCTTTATTAAATATATAAAAAACTTCAACTTTTGCGTATTTACTTGACATTTTAATAAACTCTTTTATAAGTTTATCAAAGCTATCAGTTGAAGGCTTTACAATAGAATATATGTTAATCTTCATTTAAAATTGCACTTCCAACTGTATTAAAATGAACATTTTCTATAACATCATCAACTCTTACACCACCAATAGCGCAAACTGGATGTTTAGATATTTTTGCAAGATAAGGTAACTTGTCTTCTAAGATATTTGATATATCTTTTGTATTTGTAGGTCTGTAAGCTCCTAAACCTATCATATCTATTTCCAAGCTATTTGCTTCTAATATTTCTATTTCATTATGTGTAGAAAGACCTAAAAGTTTATCTTTTATTTTTGCTCTTAAAAGCTTTACAGCAATTTTTTTATCAGTGTGAACTTTTGAAAAATCTTCTTGCCCTAAATGCAGTCCATCTGCATAATCTATCAGCTCGATTTTATCATTTATTATTATTGGGATATTTAAATTTTTTCTTAAAAAATCTAAATTTTGTTTTTGAATATCTAAATCTGAAATCTTATCTCTATATTGTAAAATTTTTACATCATATTTCTTTAAAATTTCTAAAAATTTATTAAGAGATATATCTCTTTTCAAAAGAGATTCATAGTCGCATAAAACATATAAGTAATTAAAAGCTTTTAGGTTAAACCCTAAAGCTTTTTCTAAATTTGAAGACATCTTAAGATATTTTTTCTTCATTTTTAAATATAGTAAGTAAATCTGTAAGAGTTTTTTTCATTTCTCTTCTATTTACAACCATATCAATAGAACCTTTTTCTAATAAAAATTCCGCTCTTTGAAATCCTTCAGGTAAATCAGCACCTATAGTTTGTTTAATTACTCTCTGACCAGCAAATCCAATTAAAGCTCCTGGTTCAGCCATGATAATATCACCTAAAAATGCAAAAGAAGCAGAAACTCCACCCATAGTAGGATCTGTTAAAATAGAGATATATGGTAATTTGTGACTATCTAGTTTTTTTAATGCTGCACTAGTTTTTGCCATTTGCATCAAAGAAAAAGTTGACTCTTGCATTCTAGCTCCACCAGAAGCAGATACAATAATAAGAGGTTCTCTTTTAGCAATAGCCCTATTTACAGCTCGTACAATTTTTTCACCTTCAACACTACCTAGACTTCCACCCATAAAAGCAAAATCAAAAACAACCAATTGAACAGGAATAGAATTAATAGTACACTCACCACTAATTACACTAGATACTCTTCCCGTTTTCTCATAACCCTCTTCCACTCTTTTTTTGTATGAAAGTTTATCAACAAATTTTAAAGGATCATTAGGTTTTAAATTTGCATCAAACTCAACAAAACTTCCTTCATCACTTAGAATTTCTATTCTTCTTTTTGCCCCAACTCTCATATGAAAACTACATTTGGGGCAAACATTATCTTGATTTTCAACCTCTTTAAAAAACATTAAAGCATTACAATCAGGACATTTAACCCAGTGACTTGGTGCATCTTTTTTTGTTGCTTGTTCTTTATTTTTATTATCAAATGAAATTTTGCTAAATAGGTTTCTTAAATCCATACTATTCTCCTTTTAAATTAGTTCCCAAACAGAGAAAGGGAACATAAAGTTATATTTTTAAAGATTTAAAATCCTTAAAAATAATAAAACTTAGATATTTTTAAATTTATCCAATTCATCTAATTTTTCCCATGGATAGTCAGGTTGACCAACTTGTCCACGTGCTGCAACATCAGCATATAAAAATGTAGTTGAACTTGGTTTATCTAAATTAAATTTATTAGTAATCCATTTTGGTGTTAATGGGAAATTTTCCATTACAAATTGAGATAGCACATCATCATTATGTTTAGTAAATGTTCCCATAGTATCAACTGCAACTGAAGTCGGTCTAGCTACTCCAATAGCATAAGATATTTGAACAATAGCTTTTTTAGCAAGTCCAGATGCAACGATATGTTTTGCAATCCATCTTGCTGCATAAAGGCCACTTCTATCAACTTTAGTATAATCTTTACTGCTTTGAGCTCCACCACCAATTGGTGCATATCCTCCAAAGCTATCAACAATTAGCTTTCTTCCCGTTAACCCACTGTCATGAAGTGATGAATGGTTTACATATCTTCCTGTTGGATTAATATGAATAATTGTACTATTTTTATCATACAATTTACTTGGAAGTCCTGCATTATCAATTAAATCTTGAATAATAGCTCTTACTTCATCTATTTTTAAACCTTCTACTGATGGAGCTGAAACTACAATTGTATGAATCTTTCTAGGAAGACAATTTTCAAAGTTTTCTTTTGTTTCATAATCAATTGTAACTTGAGTTTTAATATCAACCCCAAATTTATCTTTATTATTTAAAGCATATTGATAAACTTTATCACAAAGTCTTCTTGCATATACAATTGCTGCAGGCATAAATTCAGCTGCTTCATTTGAAGCAAATCCAAACATAATTCCTTGATCTCCTGCTCCAATTTCTCCAGTTTCTTGATCAACTCCTTGAGAAATATCTGGACTTTGTTGATTTAATAAAACTTGAACTTGTACATCATCAGGATGAAGTGCTTGCTCTTTTGTAAAAGCACTTTTACCATCATATCCAATTTTTGCTAGTGCATCTTTTACTAAATTTTCATAATCATGAAAACTTAATTTTGCATTTGATTTTACTTCACCACCAATAACAACATGCTTTCCAGCTACAAAAACTTCACTAGCTACTCTACTATTACTATCTTCAATTATTAATTTATCAACTATACTATCAGCAATAATATCAGCACATTTATCAGGGTGACCAGGGCTTACAACTTCACTTGTAAACAGATATTGAGTTTTTTTCATTTTGTTTTCCATCCTTTGTTTTCCACAAGCTATTGCTTGAGTTGTTTTCCATTCTTTGTTTTCCATTTTTCTTTTTTAAAAAATATAAGAAATTAAAATAAGATATAAAGAAATCAATTTTCCCAAGTAGGGAAAAAAGTTTTTTATTTTAACTAAATTTTACTTTAGAATTATAAGATTATTCAACAGTTACAGATTTTGCAAGATTTCTTGGCATATCTACATCATTTTTAAGTCTAATTGATATTTCCATAGATAATAATTGAAGAGCAATTAGCATTTCAAAAAATTCTAGCATATAGTGGTTTGCATCATTTATTTTTATAAAATCATCTGCCAATTCAAAATCTAGTGATGATATTGCACAAATTGTACTATCTCTTGCACTTAATTCTTCTACATTTGATTTGATTTTATCATAAAGCATATTTTTTGGCATTAATGCAATTGTAAATAGTTCTGGATCAGCTAAGGCTATTGGTCCATGTTTCATCTCACCTGCAGGATAACCTTCTGCATGTAAGTATGAAATCTCTTTTAACTTTAATGCTCCTTCTAAAGCTAATGGATAAAATACATCTCTTCCTATAAAGAAGAATCCATGTCCATGAAGATATCTTTTTGATAATCTTTTTGCTTTTTCATGAATATTCTCATAAACTTTTAGAGCAAGTGGAACTTCTCTTAAAGTATTTATCTCTTCTTGAAGTTTTGAAGAAGATATTGTACTTCTTTGTTTTGCAAAATATAAACTTAACATCCAAAGAACTACTGTTTGAGTTGAAAATGCTTTAGTTGAAGCAACACCTTTTTCTATTCCTGCACGCGTTAAAATTGTATAATCAGCTACTCTTGTCATTGAAGAGTTATCAACATTACAAATTACTAAAGTCTTAAGTCCAGCACTTTTCGCCATTTTTAAAGCTTCTAGGGTATCTGCTGTTTCTCCACTTTGAGATATTACAATAAATAAAGTATCTGTAGTTAAAAGTGGTTCTTTATATCTAAATTCACTTGCAACTTCAATACTACATTTTATTTTAGATAATCTTTCAAATAGATATGAAGATGTAAGTCCTGCATGATAAGATGTTCCACAAGCACAAATTTTAATTTCATTAATTCCATCTAAAATAGAAGGATCAATTTCATCGAAATTTATTTCGCTATCTTTTATTCTTCCTAGCATACTATCACTAACAACAACACTTTGCTCATAAATCTCTTTTTCCATAAAGAATCTATATCCCTCTTTTTGAGCATACTGTTTTGAAGTTGGAAGTTTTGACCAAGTTACATCATCAGAGAAAAATTCAATATTCTCTTTACTTGCAACTCCACCTACTCTATCATCAAGGTAAACAACATCACTAGATAATCCTATTAGTGCTGAATCTGAAGATGCAAAAAGAACCTCATCTGGTTCAATACCCTTTCCTACAATCATAGGACTTCCAAGTTTATAAAAATATATTTTTTCTGGTTCATCTTTTGTGATTAATAGTATTGCAAAAGCACCTTCAAGTCTTTTAATAGTTTCTTTAAAAGATTTTTTTGCATCTTTTAATTTATTATTATAGTGTTCAAACAGGTGAACTATAACTTCAGTATCAGTTTGAGAAACAAATTTATGTCCAAGAGATATTAATTCATCTTTTAATTCTTTATAATTTTCAATTATTCCATTATGAACAACATATGAATATTCTCCTAAGTGTGGGTGAGCATTTACTTCTGTTGGTTTACCATGAGTTGCCCATCTTGTATGACCAATTCCTAGATTGTAGTTCTCTTTTTTAGATTTATTTACTTTTTCTTCAAGGTTTACAAGTTTTCCAACTGCTTTAAAAACATCTATTCCATTTTTTTGATTTAAAACAGCAATTCCAGCACTATCATAACCTCTATATTCAAGCTCTTTTAATCCATCTAATAAAATTTTACAAGTATCATACTTACCTATATATCCAACAATTCCACACATAAAAAATTCCTTGTTCTTTAAAAAGTATATTATTCTAACAAAAAATGACTAAATATCTAATTTAGCTAAAAGCTCATCATGTATTTTACCGTTTGTAGCAGCAAGATATTTATCATTAAACATATCAAACTCCTCTTTAGATAAATTTGATATTTTACCACCAGCTTCACTCAAAATTATAATTCCAGCTGCAACATCCCAAGGTTTTAAATTCATCTCATAATATCCATCAAAAACACCTCGTGCAACCATACATAAATCAATTGAAGCTGATCCTAATCTTCGCAAGTCTTGACATGAAGGCAAAATATTTTCAACTTTTTTTATAACGTCTTTTAAATCTTCTTTATTTTCACTACTACTATATGGAAATCCAGTAGCTAATAAAGATTTTTGTAAATCATTTTCTAAACTTACAAATATTCTATTTCCATTCAAATAAGAGCCTTTGCCTTTTTTTGCAAAATATAACTCATCTAAAATTGGATTATAAACTATACCTATATATGGTTTTTTATCTTTATAAATACCAACTGAAATTGCAGTATGAGGAACACCATTTACAAAATTTGTTGTCCCATCAATTGGATCTATAATAATTGAATTACCAAACTCTACTTTACTATTATCAGACTCTTCTGCGATAATATTAAAATCTTTAAAATGTTTTGTAAATGCTTTTTTAAGATATTCTTCAACAGCAATATCATATTTTGTTACTAAATCTTTTTTCGCTTTAAAAGTCACATCTTTATTTGAATAAAAACCTTTTCTTAGAATTTTTCCAGCTTTTTTAATAATCTTTATTAATTTCTTTTTCACCACATATCCTATATTTTTTTCTAATTGTATCTAAAATGATTTTTTTTGGCTATAAAATAAAAAAAGCACCCCAAAAAATGAGATGCTTTAAAATTAAGTAAAATAAATCCGTTCCCTAATAACCTCAAGTAATAGATAACTCTGTTCCTGTGATATGAAATTATATAAAATAAATGTAATAAAAATGTAATATTTTTTTATTTTTTTCAGATTTTAAATATATATTTAAAAATGTTTTGTTTATTTTCATATAAAATTTCATATTTAATATCATACTTAATACAAATATTACTAACCATATAAAGTCCTAAACCAAGACCTCTTTTAGCATCATCTTCTCTATAGTTTTTGCTAAAAATCATATCTCTATTTTTTATTTTATTACTAAAAGTTCTAAATTCTAAAATAGCTTCATTTTTATTTTTTATTAAAAACACATCTATTGTTTTATCTTTAAATCCATATTTTATTGCATTTGAAAGATTATTATCTATTATTCTTTCTAATTCTATTTCATTCATATTTACATATATTTCATCTTCAATCTTAGCTTCTATTTTTTTAAAATTAACCTTACTTATAGTAGCAAAAAATTTTATTCTATCTTTTATTGTTTGAGATAAATTTATATTTTTTGGTTTATAAGAAATAGAATTAGAAGTAATTAGATATGCCAAATCTTCATATGAATTTGAAAGCATATTAATAGATGCATCAATTTGCTCTATAAAAACATTCATACTTTCATCTTTTTGAAATTTTTTTATCATTTCTCCATTCATCATAATGTTTGTAAGTGGAGTTCTTATTTGATGTACAGTATCCGCAATAAATCTCTTATTTTCTTCTAAAAGATTACTATTTAATACTAATTCATTTGTAAAATTATCATATAAAATATTATACTTTGTAGCAATTCTTGATAATTCATTATTATAATTTATAAGTTCTTTATCTACTTTTTTTGACTCTTTTATACTTTTCAAAATACTTTCAATTGGTCTTGTAAATCTATTTTGAATAAATGTAAAAACCAATAAAAGTATGAAAAAAATTACAAATAAAGAACCAATAAATAAATTCTTTATTCCTTCCATAAACTCTATTCTATCACTCAAATCTATTTCTAGTTCAATTACAACATTTTCAAATCCCAAGATTTCTAACATATTTTTATCAAAAATTGGTGTTGTTATTGTCAAAATGTTATTATTTAATTTTTCAGATTGTATGAAATTTATTCCAGAATTCATAATGTCATTTTTTGCAAGTTCTCCTCTTTTTATTATTTCCAATGACTTATAATATTCTTCTTTATTAATATTTTCTAATTTTCTCAACATATCATAATAAGAAAACCCATCTTTATTTTTAAATACTCTATAAACTTTTACATTACTATTTGATTGGAGATTTTGAACTAAAAAAGACATTGAGGTACTACTTAACTGAGTATTTATAAATGATAATTCTAAGAAATTCTTTTGTGCAATAGAAGCATAAGCATACAATCTGTATTCTAAACTAACAGGATCGCTATTTATAAAATTTGAAAAATATATATTACCATCTAAACTTTTTTCTAAAAGAAGTTTTGCATCACTTATATTTTTTAAATCTAAATTTAAATCTTTGATATAAGTAGTTTTATAAATTGTATAAGAATCATCTATTAAATATAAATCAAAATCATAATTTTTTAAATCATATTTTACTTTTAAAACATTTTTTAAAGCAGATAAATTTAGATTTTTATCTTTCTTCAATAATTCTAAAGCATCTTTAGAAATATTATAAAATAACTCTTTTCCTTCTTGAAATTCTAAATTTTTATTTTGAATAGAATTTGAAATTGCTTTTTTATGAAGCCTTACTTCACTATTTACAAAATTTTTCAAGTCTTTCTCATATTGTTTCTTATAAGAAATATAATTTAAACTTAAAACAAAAAATAAAATTGTAGATAAAAAAAGTAAAAAAAGATATAGCTGGTACCTTAGCTTCATTGTTTAAATCTTTTTTGTTTCGAACCTATAACCAATTCCCGCATCGGAGAATATGAATTTTTCACCATTTTCAAAATATTTTCGTAAACCATTTACAAGTTGCCTTAGTGGGTAAGACTCTTTTATCTCATTTTCCCAAACATAATTCTCTAAAGTTTGTGTTGAAACCGTCTTATTTACATTTTCTAACAAGATTGATAAAAGCCTTTTCTCTTTTTTTCTAAGCCTTTTTACTTCACCATCAATAAAAAGTTCTTCGGAACTTGTATCATAAGATATATTCTCTGAAATTATAATAATCTTCTGATTATTATAACTTTGACAAATTTTATCAATTTTTATTTCTAGCTCTTCTAAATAAAATGGTTTTTTAATATATTCATCACAGCCATCTTTATATGCTACTTTTAAATTTTCTAACTCTAAAGAAGCAGTTATTATTATAACAGGTGTTTTTAAATCTCTTTGTCTAATATATTTTAAAATTTCTAAACCAGATATTTTAGGAATATTTATATCTATAATAAACAAATTATAAAAGTTTTTATCTATATATTCCAAAGCATCTTCGCCATCTTCAACAGATGTCGTCTCATGCCCTTTATATTTTAAAAAATTTGTAATAGTGGTATTTAATTGAATATCATCTTCTATAATTAAAATTTTCATGTTATATTATACTCAATGGATGTAAAAAAAATGTAAATTTTTATTTACCATTTTACATTTTTATTTTTCTATTTTATATAAACTATATACTTTAAGCCTAAACTGCTAATATTTGTTTAATGAAAAATTTTGTAAAACTTGAAAATAGCCAAATTAGTTTTGGTGATTGTAGTAATTGTGAAGCTCATTGTTGTAAGGGTTCTTTTGGTTCTATATTTTCTCAGATTCTAAAAGATGAATTTGAAAATGTCTATGAAAACTTTCCTATTTTATTTATTTTTGGTAACTTAGGATTTATAAAACCTGTCATATTACTTTCAAATGGCTTTGATTCTTGTCCATATTTAAAAAATAATCTTTGCTCCATTTATAATAATCGTCCAAATGTTTGTAAAATTTATCCTCTAAGCCCAAATATTGATAATAAAATATATTTAGATATCTCTTGTCCTGAGATTTCTAAAGGTAAAAATAATCTAAATTTAGAGAGTAATATATTTAAAAACTATCAAAATAAATATATAAAAACTCATCTTGAATTTGAAAAACTTGAATTAAAAGATTTTGAGAAGATTTTATCTATAAAAAATATGAATTTTTACAAATATATAGGAGATAAAAAATCCAAATATTTAGATTTTCATAGACTTTCACTTTTAAAGCTAAAAGATTTCATAAACTAGCTAAATAAAAAAGTGCTCAAAAGATTTCTAAATATACGTAAAAAATTCAATTTAAAAGAATTTTATTAATACTATCTTTTTCAAATATAATCAATTCGTTTGATAGTTTCAAAATAATTTTATTATAAAAAAATTCTGTGTTTCTTAAAAAATTAAATACTAGCCTAGTTACTAATTCTGTATTTGTTGAAGAATAACTCTCTGAATCAATTAGAAGAATATTTTCATCAAATTTTTTATATGATTCAAACTTATCTATCTTCTTATTAATTGATTTTATTATCTGAGAAGAAACTATTTCTTCAAAATTTGTATAAAGAGGTCCAAAATCTATCTTGTGAGAAAAAATTGTTTTATCATTTTCATTTAAAGATCTAGTTATTTCAACACCTACTTTTTTTGAACTAGTTGATAAAATAAAATCTGGACCTTCTATCTTTTCTACTTTTATATCAACATTATCACCAAAAAGTATTTTTTTATAGTACTTTAAAAGTAATCTGATTAAATCATACTCTATTTCAATATTTTTAGACTGTCCCAATATATAACCTAATAATGATTAATTCTAAATTTTAACAGAATAAGTAATCAAATTAAAATTTCATTAATCACTATGTACACCTTTCAATATCATTTAAAAGATTGTAACCATTATTTACACAAAAATATATTAATACATCTTTTAATTTTTTAAACTCTTGGCTTAATTAGAAAAATAGGTTTGGTTAAAAATAAATTAAGAAATTTTTATAAAAGTAGTAAACTCCCAAGAAATGGGAGTTTTAGAGAAAAGTGGTAATGATTACATCATTCCTGGCATACCACCCATACCACTCATATCTGGCATTGCAGGTTTGTCTTCTTTAATTTCTGTAACAGTCGCTTCTGTTGTAAGAAGTAAAGATGCTACTGAAACAGCATTTTGCATTGCAACTCTTTCAACTTTTGCAGGGTCAACTATTCCAGCTTCAAACATATCTACATATTCACCAGTTGCTGCATTGAATCCAATGTTTTCATTCTGAGATTTTTCAACTTCATTTGCAACAACACCAGCATCAAATCCAGCATTTAAAGCAATTTGTTTTAATGGTGCTTTAATAGCTCTTAAAACAATATTTGCTCCAATTTGCTCATCACCACAAAGATCTAGTTTTACTTTAGCAGCAGCTCTAATTAATGCAGCTCCACCACCAATTACAATTCCCTCTTCAACAGCAGCTCTTGTTGCACTTAAAGCATCATCAACTCTATCTTTTTTCTCTTTCATTTCAGTCTCTGTTGCAGCTCCAACTTTAATAACAGCAACTCCACCACTTAATTTTGCAAGTCTTTCTTGTAATTTTTCTCTATCATAATCACTTGTTGTATTTGCAATTTCTGCTTTAATTTGATTTACTCTAGCAATTACACTATCTTTGCTTCCATTTCCATCAACAATTGTTGTGTTATCTTTATCAATTACAACTTTTGAAGCTACTCCCAGAGCACTTAAATCAGTAGTTTCTAGTTTCATTCCCATCTCTTCAGATACAACTGTAGCACCTGTTAATACAGCGATATCTTCAAGCATTGCTTTTCTTCTATCACCAAATCCTGGAGCTTTAACTGCAGCAATTTGTAAAGCACCTCTTAATCTATTCACAACTAATGTAGCTAATGCTTCACCATCAACATCTTCAGCAATAATTAATAGAGGTCTTCCTGATTTATTAACACCTTCTAAAATTGGTAAAAGCTCTTTTAATGAAGAGATTTTTTTATCATAAAGTAAAATAAATGGATTATTAAACTCTGTTGTCATTTTCTCAGGATTTGTAACAAAATATGGACTTAAATATCCTCTATCAAACTGCATTCCTTCTACAACATCTAGTTCATCAGAGATACCTTTTGCCTCTTCTACAGTTATAACTCCATCTTTTCCAACTTTTTCCATAGCTTCAGCAATCATTTTTCCAATTGCACTATCAGAGTTTGCAGAAATAGTAGCAACTTGCTCAATTTCAGTTTTATTAGCTACAACTTTTGATGCTTTTTTAAGCTCAACTAAAATAGCTTCAGTTGCTTTATCCATACCTCTTTTTAAAGATATAGGATTTGCACCAGCTGTTACGTTTCTTAATCCTTCTTTAAAAATTGAATGAGCTAAAACTGTTGCAGTTGTTGTCCCATCTCCTGCTTCATCAGCAGTTTTGCTAGCTACCTCTTTTACAAGTTGAGCTCCCATATTTTCTAAAGTATCAGCAAGCTCAATCTCTCTAGCAACACTAACACCATCTTTTGTAATTGTAGGTGCTCCAAAAGATTTTTGTAAAAGTACATTTCTTCCTCTTGGTCCCATTGTAACTTTTACAGCGTCTGCTAATTTTTCAACACCTGAATATAATTTATTTCTTGCATTATCACTAAATATAATCTCTTTTGCCATAGTATTTTTCCTTTTTTTATATTAATTTAAATTTATTACATTTGTAAAAAAATTTACTTACGCAAACTTTTAATTACATAACTCCAATTACATTCTCAATATTTAAAACAAGATAATCTTTACCATCAAGTTTAATTTCAGTACCTCTATATTGTTCAAAAACAACTATATCTCCAAGATTTACGTCTTCAATTTTGCTTCCAACAGCTACAACTTTTGCAGTTTGAGGTTTTTCTTTTGCATTATCTGGAATATAAATTCCACTTGCTGTTTTGTTCTCAACTTCTGTTCTTTCAACAAGAACTCTTTCACCTAGTGGTTTGAAATTCATATTTATTCCTTTTATTGTATTTAATTTTCTTTTATAGCTTAGAATTTAGCACTTGTAAATTCCAAGTGCTAAATTCTAATAAATTTTTTCTTTTTTGTCAATAAACCTTTAGTCAAATTAACTAAGATTTGTATTTTTTATGTCTATTTATGTAATTAATTAAGAGTTCTTCGAGTGAATTTTTAAGATTAGTATCAAAATTATTTAAACTTTCCAAACATTTTTCAGCCAAATTATCTGCACTTTTTATAGATTCTGAAAGTCCCAATAAATTTACAAAAGAGTTTTTAAAACCATCATTTTGCGTTGTTTTACCAGCAGTTTCACTACTTTCAAGTTCATCAATAATATCATCTTGTATTTGGAATAAAAGTCCTAAGTCAAGTCCAAATTTATATAACTCTTCTTGAATATTTTCTTTATAATTTGCTATTAAAGCTCCCATTTTAAGACTAGTAGCAATTAATTTTGCAGTTTTATTTGTATGCAAGAATTCTAATTTTTCAAGATTTATTTTTTGTTTTTCAAAGTGACAATCTATTGCTTGTCCAATTATCATTCCATCAATTCCACCATTTGAAGATAGAAGTTTAATTAATTCAATTTTTACATCATTGTGTAAAGGTGAATTTGCTATCAAATTAAAACTTTCACTATTTAGTGCATCACCTACTAAAATAGCTGTAACTTCATCATACTTTGTATGAAGTGTTGGAAATCCTCTTCTTAAAGATGCATTATCCATCGCAGGTAAATCATCATGAATTAAAGAGTATGTATGTAAAAACTCAACAGCAAGAGCAACTTTCATACTATTATCTAAAAGTAAAGGTTTTTTTGATTGAACAACACTTAAAAGTAGCATCGGACGAAATCTTTTCCCTCCAGCTTTCAACATATCTTGTAATGCATTTTCAAAATGTGGGTGAAATGATTCTATTTTTGGAAGATTATTTAACAAATAATCTTCAAATTTATTAAGAAGTGTATTCATCTATTTTTGACCAAAATTTCCTAAATTTCCCATAAGACTCATAGCCATTCTTTTTTTATTTTCTTCACTTTGCTTTATAATATCATTCATGCAAGAGATTAATAAAATTTGTAAAGAATCTTTATCTTCTAAAAGAGAATCCTCTATTTTTAAATCAACTACTTCCGAATTACCATTAATTGAGATTTCAACCATTCCTCCACCAGCTTTTGCTGTAAAGAGTGTTGAAGCATTTTTCTCCTCTTGTTCTTTTGCCATATCTTGGAATTTATTTATCATATCACCAAGATTTAAATTTTTTAAATCGATCCCATCAAACATAATCACTCCCTACAAGCTCATTTGTAATAAGCTCTACATTATTTTTTTCATCAACTAATACAACTGTTGGCTTATAATTTTTTAATTCTTCTTCACTATAAGTTGCATAAGCAATTACTATAATTTTGTCACCAATAGCTACTTTTCTAGCTGCGGCTCCATTTAAACACATATCTCTTTTTCCGAACTCACCTTTTATTACGTAAGTTTGAAATCTTTCACCATTATTTATATTTACAATATCAACTTTTTGACCAACTCGTAAATTTGATGCTTTCATTAACTCTTCATCAATAGTTATTGATCCAACATAGTTCAAATTCGCGTCACTTACAGTGGCTCTGTGAATTTTGCTGTATAACATTTCAAAAGTCATTTAGAAAATCCTTTATTATTTTTTCAAAGCTATTATACTATACTAATTTATTATAAAACTAAATTAAAGGTAGAGATTATGCGAAAAATATTATTTTTATTTTTTTCTTTAGCTGCAACTATTTTATTTGCAAGCCAAAATACAGAAAAAAATCCAATTGCCGTTTTTGATACAAACAAAGGAATCATTAAAGTAGAACTAAGACCAAAAATGGCTCCAAAAGCTGTTGAAAATTTTATAACTCATTCAAAAAATGGTTATTACAATGGTTTAATTTTTCATAGAGTTATGAAAAATTTTATGATTCAAGGTGGAGATCCTACAGGAACTGGAGCTGGTGGAGAATCTATTTGGGGAAAACCTTTCGAAGATGAATTTTCTGCTAATGCTGTTTTTGATAAACCATTTATTTTAGCAATGGCAAACAGAGGAAAAAATACAAATGGAAGTCAATTTTTTATAACAACAGTACCAACATATTGGTTAAATGGAGCTCATACTATTTTTGGATACGTAATTGAGGGTACAAATGTAGTAAAAGATATAGAGAGCGTGGAGACAACAGGAAGATACGGTGGAGATAAACCAATAAAAGATGTAATTATAAATAAGATTACAATCGAAGAGTAAATCTTATTTAATTAAAAATCTTTTCAATAATTGCAGGTTCTACATTTGCAATTATTGATTTTTCTAAAAGTTCAAGCTTTTGACTTTCTTGAGCTGAACGCTCTTTCCAGTAATCTAACTTTTCTTTTAAGACTTCATTTGTTTCACTATTATTTAAAGTCTCATTTAGTTTTTCAATTTCAAATTTAAGAGATCTTATTTGCTGATTTAAAAAATTATTTTCTTCTTCCAATTTTTTTAATATTTTTTCATTCGTTTTGTCATTGTTGTTAAGCTTAAAAATATTTAACTCTTTTTTTGTCTCTTCAAGTTCATCTTTTATTTTTATTAAAAGAGTCTCCTGCTCTAAATTTTGTTCTTTTGTTTTTTGTAAATTTTCACTTTTTTCTTTAATCAAAGCAAGTTGCATCTGTCTTTTTAACTCTTGCTCTTTTGTAGTATCATAAGCTACAAAAATAACTCCCAGCATCTCTAAAAAATCATCTAGATCTGGAAAAATATTACTTTTTGTATCTAAAGTAGTATCATCTTTTCTCTTTATTTTTAGATTTCCTTCCCAAGAATTCTTATTTAAAAGTTTTTCATATATATCATCAAAGATTTTTTTTGCATTATTGTTATGTCTAAAAGTAACTAACTCTTTTCCTAGTAAAGTTTCTTTTTTATATCCTGTAGCTTTACAAAATAATTTATTTGCGTAAGTTATTCTAAACTCTTTATCAAGTTTTAAAAGTAAATTATTTGAATCTAGTATATTTCTAAATTTTATTAACTCATCTTTTTGTTGTTTCAAAAGTTTTTCAAGTTCTAAACTTTTTGCTATATCCTCAATATAAATCAAAAGTTTTCTTATATCAAGCGGCTTAACAACATATTCTTTTACTCTTAGTTTAATAGCTTCAATTAAAAAATCACTATCAGAGTGAGCTGTTGCAAAAATAATAGGAACATCATCTTTTATATCTCTTATTTTTTTAACCATATCAATACCATTTAACTCTGGCATATTAATATCGCTAACAATAATATCTATATTATTTTGATTTGTAAGATAAGTTCTAAGCCCTTCTTTACCATTTGAAGCGACTATAACAGAATGAAAAAAATTTTCTAAAAGAGAAGACAATTCTGTTCTTATTACATCATCATCTTCTATATATAAAATAGTATATTTTTTAAGAAGTTCCCTATTTAAATTCATAGTAAGTCTTAATCTTCAAGCTCACTTTTTGCAACAACTTTTTCTATATCCATAATTACTAACATTTGATTATTATCTAATCTAATAAACCCTTTTAGATATTTTGCAGGAATACCTGAACCCATTTCTGAAACTGTAGCTAAAAGACTCGTGTCAAGTTTTTGAACATCATCAACTTTATCTACAACAATTCCTATCATTCTTTTATCTTCTGTTATAACAGTGATAATTGTTGTACTTTCGTTATAAACTATCTCACCTGTATGAAATTTTATTCTTATATCTAAAATAGGAACAACTTCTCCTCTTGAATTTATCAACCCTTTTACCCAATCTTCCGTGTTTGGTAAGGTTGTAATATTATCAGGGTAAGTTAATATCTCTTTGATTTTTGGAAGTTCTATTGCATACTTCATTGCTCCAAGTTCAAATGTCATAAATTCAGTTATATTTGATGAATTTGCAACTTTAGTATCTTTATTTTCCATGAAATTCCTTTTATGCAACTTTATTTTGGACTATTTTATCCATTGTAAACTTAAACTCTATTTTTGTTTTTTTAAACTTATTATTTTACAGCTAGCAATAGTTTTAGCTGATTGAATCTCTAAAATATCATCTACTTCTAAACTTTCTAATGAAATTATTTTATTTTCTTTAGAAATTTGAACAAATCCTGTTTTATCTTTATTTTCTGGATTATTTAGAATGTAGTTCTGTTTTAAATTATTAATACTACTTTGAAATAAGTCAATTTTTTGATAAAAAGTTCTATTAAAACCATCTTTTAAAAGTTTTATTTGAGCATCAATAAAATTAAATTTTGCTTCAATAGAATTTTGCATAAATAATTTTTTCATAGAATTTAAATCATTCTCTTTTGTTTGAAATATATTTTTTAATCTATTCTCAAATTCATTTATAAATGAATCAACATATAAAAGATGTTCTGTTTTATCAGGTAAAGCCATCTCCATAGCATTTGATGGTGTCGCTGCACGAGCATCTGCTACAAAATCACTTATTAAATAATCTATTTCATGACCAACTGCTGATATTATTGGTGTTTTTGCTTCATAAATAGCATCTGCAACAAGTTCACTATTAAAAGACCACAAATCTTCAATACTTCCTCCACCTCGACCAACTATCATAATATCACAATTTAATCTATCAGCAAATTTGATACTTTTTACTATATCTTCAACACTACCTTCACCTTGAACTAAAGTAGGAATTAAAATTAATTCAACTAAATTCCATCTATTAGTTGCAACTTTTTTCATATCTTCAATAGCTGCTCCAGTAGCAGATGTAACTATTGCTATTTTTTTAGGATATTTAGGAAAAGATTTTTTTATACTTTGCTCAAAATAACCTTTTGCTTGAAGCTTAGTTTTTAATTGTTCAAAAGCTAAAGCTAAGCTACCTATTCCATCTGGTTCAATTTTTGTACAAAGTAGCTGATAATTTCCTCTTGGAACATAAACTGTTATATTTCCAGTAACTTGAACTTTTTGACCATTTTCTAATTGGAATTTTAAATATTTTGTATTTCCTTTAAACATAACACAAGATATTGTTGAATTTTCATCTTTTATAGAAAAATATATATGTCCAGAACTATGATTTGTGAGATTAGAAATCTCTCCAGAAACTAAAACTTGCATAAAAGTAGTTTCTAAGAGAGATTTAATTTGAGTATTTAAAGTAGTTACACTAATTGGATTCATTAAACTTTTTTTGCAATTATAAGTGTTGATATTTTCATAGAAAATGATTTTACATATACTGGTTCAAGTCCAGCATTTTTTAACTCTTTACATAAGTTTTCTGTTGTTAAAAACTCGTCAATTGAATCAGGCAGATATCTATAAGCCTCTTTATTACTTGAAATAATTCCACCAACTACAGGTAAAATTTTATCCATATAAAACGATGTTAAATAATCAATTGGTGTCTCTTTTTTATTTTTTGTAAACTCACTAATTACTACTAATCCACCTTGTTTTAAAACTCTAGCAAATTCAACAAAAGCCTCTTGTCTTTGAACAACATTTCTTATTCCATAAGATATTGAAACTATATCTGCACTTTCGTTTTCTAAAGGCATAGATGTAGCAAAAGCCTCAATAAAATCAACCTCTGGAAGTTTCCTTTTACCAACTTCCATCATACCAACGCTAGGATCAATTCCTACAATACTTTTTAACTCAATACCTTTATTTTTAGCATTTTGTTTCCAAAATATAATCATATCACCTGTTCCACAAGCTACATCTACGATTTTTTGAATTTCTTTTTTACCATATAATTCAAAAGTTTTACTACAAGCTTTATCTCTCCAACTTTTATCTATTCCCATTGATAAAACTCTATTTGCTTTATCATAAGTTGGAGCAATATTATTAAACATTGATACTATTTTTTCTTGTTTTTCCATATACATTTTTCCATTTAATATTTTTTATAAAAGATACTTACCTACTAAAATTCCAATAATTAATCCAATATTTAAAGCTACTGCTATATTCATAATTGAAAGTTTTTTATCAGAATAAGGTAATTTATTTAATATTTTTTCTTGTTCTGCTAAAGTTTTTTCAAAATTACTTGAAGCACTTTCTAAATTAACTAAAGCTTTATTTATAGCAATTTCAGAAAATTCCATTCTTTCAACAAGCTCTTTAGCTTGTTTAAAGCTCATATCACTCATTTTTTTATATCAATCCATCTATCTAAATCACAAAAGATTCTATTTAAAGTATTTAAAACATAATCTTTTGCTTCTGTTTGAATTCTTCTAAAGAAAAGATACTTTCTTGCAGCTTCAATATCACCTAGCTCTTTAGCTTCAATAGCTTTTTTTGCAAAATCAGTATTATTATATGCCATTTCCCATACTGTACTTCCCAAATATCTACTCATTGTAATTATTTTGTCATTTTTTACAGGAAAATACTTTGGACTTTTTAAAAAATCACAAATAACTGAATTAGAATCAAGATATTTGTGTCCAAAAAAGTTTATAAACTGTTCATTATAATAATCTTCATCCATTGAAATAGATCGCGTCAAAGCAAAAATCATATTATCTTCTGGATTTTTTTCAATTTTTCTAATTTTTTTCATAGTTGCGATAGCATTTTTTCCATCAAGTTCACCATCACCTAAAGGAATAATCCATTTGACATTTCCAAAACTACCAACTTTTTTTATTTCATCAAGAACCAATGATGATGTTTTATTTCCACCAACATCTACTATGACTTCATGATTATCATCCATTAAGATAAGCTCATCAAGATCTGTTATTTTATTTGTTCCTAACATTCGTTTATCAACAATCTCTGTTCTTGTAAAAGATCTTGAATCGTTGTTCTCATCATCGATTTCTATATAAGTAATTTTTTTGCCATGTTTTTTATACAAATATGGTGCAATAACCTGCATAGCAACAGTAGATTTTCCAACACCACCTTTTGTTTGAGGAATTATAATCATATAATTAAACCTTTGATATATAAGCTATAAAAGGAATCATTCTATCAAAACTATTATTAATGTTTCACTCTAATTCAAATTATTATAATCATAAAATAAAAAAAGAATCAATCTTTCCCACTGATCATTTCACCCCTGAAACTCATAATTCCATAATCAAGATTTATAACTTTTTTAAAACCCATACTAAGCATTATTCTTTGACAATATGCACTTCTACTTCCACTATGACAATAAACAATAGTTGGTAATTCTTTTTGATTATTTAAAGGCTCAATAGAACTATAAAAACTAGTTGTAGGCACTAGATAATCAACTCCTTTAATTCTAGCTTGAACCCATTCCATCCATTCTCTTGTATCAACAAGATTGAAATTTACATAACCAATTTCTCTAGCTTCAAGTAAAGCTTCTAATTCTATAGAATTGATCTCATCTTTATTTAAGAGTTCTTTACATTCATCTTTTGTTAAACCTCTACTATGTGTTGCTATTGCATCTTTTGTATCAATATTTAAAAGAATCTCTTGGGCTTTTACTTTTGTACAATAAATACCACAATGGCAAGTACCATTTTGTGGTATTTCAATATTTAAAGCTGGTTCACAAGGACATAATCTATTTTTTTCACTTTCTGTCTCTTCAATAACCATAAAACATGGACAATATCTTTTTCCGTATATAAGTTTATTTCTAGCAAGTCCCATTTGAATTGATTCATTAACCTCATTATCTGGATTGAATACAAGATTATGTTCTTCTAAAACTTTTAAAGTAAAATGCTTTGTAAGTTCTAATTCAATTTGAAATTCTTCACTATTAAGATCAATTTTTTTTATCATATATATTCCTATAATTTATTTAATTAGAAAATGTATTTAAATATAGTTTTTCTACTTTTTCTCTTGCCCAAGGAGTCTTTCTTAAAAATTTAAGACTTGAACTTATAGATGGATCAAAATTAAAACATCTAATATTAATTTTATTTCCTAATTCATTCCAACCATAAAACTCTACTAATTTTAGTAAAATAGTTTCTAATTTTAAACAATGAAAAGGGTTATTTGGATTGTTATTCAAGAGATTTTCCTAATGTGAAATAAGTAATACAGAAGAAGGCGTAAAAAAAAAGCTTACCACTTTACACCGTGAAGATGTAAAAAGGTAAGCTTTTGTGTAAATAAAAACTCAAAGAGCTGGCAGCGACCTACGTTTCCACAAGGGGACCCTGCAGTATTATCGGCGATGAAGTGCTTGACTACCAGGTTCGGAATGGGACTGGGTATTTCCACTTCTCTTTAACCACCAGCAAATTCGAGTGTTAAAAGCTTGAATAAACTCTTAACACTCAAATTGTGATTTTGAGAATCTAATGTTAAAGTCTTTTGGCTTCTTAAAAAAACTAAAGTTTTTTCAAGGTAACAGCCTTGTATTTCATATTTGTATCTATATTAATAAACACTAATTAAACATAATAAATATGCTTAATAAGATAGTAAACCAAAGAAAATTGTTTAAAATAAGCCAAACGTTCTATTAGTACTGGTCAGCTAAAGGGCTTACACCCATTACACATCCAGCCTATCAACCAGCTAGTCTTGCTGGGAACTTCAGGGAAAGTTCATCTTAGAGTTGGCTTCGAGCTTAGATGCTTTCAGCTCTTATCACATCCCAACGTGGCTACCCAACGATGCTCTTGGCAGAACAATTGGTACACCAGTGGTTGGTTCATCCCGGTCCTCTCGTACTAGGGACAAATCTCTTCAACTTTCCTACGCCCACGGAAGATAGGGACCGAACTGTCTCACGACGTTCTGAACCCAGCTCGCGTACCGCTTTAAATGGCGAACAGCCATACCCTTGGGACCGACTACAGCCCCAGGATGCGATGAGCCGACATCGAGGTGCCAAACCTCCCCGTCGATGTGAGCTCTTGGGGGAGATCAGCCTGTTATCCCCGGCGTACCTTTTATCCTTTGAGCGATGGCCCTTCCACGCAGAACCACCGGATCACTATGACCGACTTTCGTCTCTGTTCGACTTGTTGGTCTCACAGTCAAGCTAGTTTATGCCATTATACTCAACGATGGATTTCCAACCCATCTGAACTAACCTTTGTAAGCCTCCGTTACTATTTAGGAGGCGACCGCCCCAGTCAAACTACCCACCAGACATTGTCCTGAATGAGGTTAACTCATCGCAGTTAGTAACTCAAATATTCAAGGGTGGTATCTCAAGGATGGCTCCGACTCTACTGGCGTCTAGTCATCATAGCCTCCCACCTATCCTGCACATGAATATCCAAGCTACAGTGTCAAGCTGTAGTAAAGGTGCACGGGGTCTTTCCGTCTTTCCGCGGGTAGGAGGAATTTTCACCTCCACTACAATTTCACTGGATCCCTCTTTGAGACAGCTCCCATCTCGTTACGCCATTCATGCAGGTCAGTATTTAACTGACAAGGAATTTCGCTACCTTAGGACCGTTATAGTTACGGCCGCCGTTTACTCGGGCTTCGATCAAATGCTTCGCTTGCGCTGACATCATCAATTAACCTTCGAGCACCGGGCAGGCGTCACACCTTATACATCCACTTACGTGTTAGCAAAGTGCTGTGTTTTTGGTAAACAGTCGGGAGGGACTCTTTGTTGCAACCTCTTTAGCTTTTTGGAGCAAGTCCATATACCAAAGTAGGCACACCTTATACCGAAGATACGGTGCTAGTTTGCAGAGTTCCTTAAAGAGGGTTCTTCCACGCGCCTTAGAATACTCATCCCACCCACCTGTGTCGGTTTACGGTACGGGCAACATATAATATACTTAGTGGCTTTTCTTGGCACGACAGTATCATCGATTCTCCATCTCCTCCGAAGAGTGTCAAGAGCCTGTAAGATCTCGGTCTAACGTTAAGCGGATTTGCCTACTTAACAACCTACATCCTTCGAGCCACACTTCCATCCGTGACCTCGATTAACTCTATGCGTCCCCACATCGCGCTTATATGTTGGTATTGGAATATTAACCAATTTGCCATCGTCTACCCCTTTCGGACTCGACTTAGGACCCGACTAACCCTACGATGACGAGCATCGCGTAGGAAACCTTGGGTTTTCGGCGAACAGGATTCTCACCTGTTTTAACGCTACTCATGCCTGCATGCTCACTTCTATCCGCTCCAGCACTCCTTACCGGTATACCTTCAACGCTGAATAGAACGCTCTCCTACCACTCAATTAAAAATTGAATCTAAAGCTTCGGTGTACATCTTAGCCCCGTTATATTTTCCGCGCAGAATCACTAGACCAGTGAGCTGTTACGCTTTCTTTAAAGGATGGCTGCTTCTAAGCCAACCTCCTGGTTGTCACAGTAACTCCACATCGTTTTCCACTTAGATGTAACTTAGGGACCTTAGCTGTTAGTCTGGGTTGTTCCCCTCTTGACGACGGATTTTATCACCCACCGCCTGACTCCTGTGATTCCACATATAGTATTCATAGTTTGATAGGGTTTGGTACCGCGGTAAGCAGCCCTAGCCCATTCAGTGCTCTACCCCTATATGCTACAACACAAGGCTATACCTAAATATATTTCGGAGAGAACCAGCTATCACGAAGTTTGATTGGCCTTTCACCCCTATCCACAAGTCATCCCAAGACTTTTCAACGTCAGCGGGTTCGGTCCTCCACTGGCTCTTACACCAGCTTCAACCTGCTCATGGATAGATCACTTCGTTTCGGGTCTGCAGCATCTGACTATGTCGCCCTATTAAGACTCGCTTTCGCTACGGCTTCGCACTTGGCTTAACCTTGCCAGACACCACAACTCGCAGGCTCATTATGCAAAAGGCAGTCCATCACCCTGATAAATCATAGGGCTCTGAATGATTGTAAGCTAATGGTTTCAGGTTCTATTTCACTCTGCTCGCTGCAGTACTTTTCACCTTTCCCTCACGGTACTTGTTCACTATCGATCTGTAAGTAGTATTTAGGATTGGAGGGTGGTCCCCCCAGCTTCAGTCAAAATATCACGTGTTCCGACCTACTCAGGATACTATTAGCGTTATTGAGAATTTTAATTACAGGAGTATCACCTTCTATGCTCTAGCTTTCCAACTAATTCATCTATTCTCTTTAACTACACATTATAGTCCTACAACCCCCAATGCAAGCATTGGGTTTGTCCTAATCCGCGTTCGCTCGCCGCTACTGACGGAATCTCAATTGATTTCTCTTCCTCTGGCTACTGAGATGTTTCACTTCACCAGGTTCGCTCCCCGTAGGGTAATATAATTCTCATTATATTGGGTTGCCCCATTCAGAAATCCCCGGATCAAAGCTCTTTGGCAGCTCCCCGAGGCTTATCGCAGCCTAATACGTCTTTCATCGCCTCTTACAGTCAAGGCATCCACCATTAGCCCTTAATAGCTTATAAACGGAGCCTAAAAAAATCTTACGATTTTATTCAGGTTCCTTTTTTCTTGCCTAAAAATTCTAGTTTAACTAAAACTTCTAAATTTGATAATATTCTTTGGCTACTATCTTATTAAACATATTGTTCAATAATATAGTTGTGTTATCTATAGTTATATTTAATATCTCTATTAAATTTTTTAGATATGAAATTTTTTTATTTAAATTTAAATATCGCTATTCAAATTTACGAAAAAATTTTAAAGACTTTAACATTATATTTTTAAATATCATTTAGAAACCTATTTTATTAAGTTCTAATATAAATCTTATAATCATATTATAAAACTTATATTAAAACTTTAAAAGCTCTTACACTCTTAAGTTTAATAGATGGTGGAGAATAGCGGGATCGAACCGCTGACCTCCTGCGTGCAAAGCAGGCGCTCTCCCAGCTGAGCTAATTCCCCAGATTATTTATGGTGGGCCTATCAGGACTTGAACCTGAGACCTCACGATTATCAGTCGAGCGCTCTAGCCAGCTGAGCTATAGGCCCCTTCACCTATTTTTTCAAATAATCTTTATAAACCGAACATATTATCTTAAATCTTCTTTGTTCTTCTGAATAGTTAAGAAACAAATCTTAACTTATTTCTCTGAAAGGAGGTGATCCAACCGCAGGTTCTCCTACGGTTACCTTGTTACGACTTCACCCCAGTCGCTGAATCCACTGTGGAAGGTAGCTACTTTAGCATCCCCGCTTCGAATGAGTTCAACTCCCATGGTGTGACGGGCGGTGAGTACAAGACCCGGGAACGTATTCACCGTAGCATAGCTGATCTACGATTACTAGCGATTCCAACTTCATGTAGTCGAGTTGCAGACTACAATCCGAACTGGGAGATATTTTATAAGATTTGCTCCACGTCACCGTATTGCGGCTCATTGTATATCCCATTGTAGCACGTGTGTAGCCCTGGACGTAAGGGCCATGATGACTTGACGTCGTCCTCACCTTCCTCCTACTTGCGTAGGCAGTCTCCTTAGAGTTCTCAGCCGAACTGTTAGCAACTAAGGACGAGGGTTGCGCTCGTTGCGGGACTTAACCCAACATCTCACGACACGAGCTGACGACAGCCGTGCAGCACCTGTATATAAGTTTCTGCAAGCAGACACCAATCTATCTCTAGAAAGTTCTTACTATGTCAAGTCCAGGTAAGGTTCTTCGTGTATCGTCGAATTAAACCACATGCTCCACCGCTTGTGCGGGTCCCCGTCTATTCCTTTGAGTTTTAATCTTGCGACCGTACTCCCCAGGCGGTACACTTAATGTGTTAACTGCATTACTGCAAGATCAAGTCTCACAACAACTAGTGTACATCGTTTAGGGCGTGGACTACCAGGGTATCTAATCCTGTTTGCTCCCCACGCTTTCGCATCTCAGCGTCAATAATGTTCCAGTAGATCGCCTTCGCAATCGGTATTCCTTCTGATCTCTACGGATTTTACCCCTACACCAGAAATTCCATCTACCTCTCCCACATTCTAGACTAACAGTTTTCAAAGCAGTTCTATAGTTAAGCTATAGGATTTCACTTCAAACTTATTAATCCGCCTACATGCTCTTTACGCCCAGTGATTCCGAGTAACGCTTGCACCCCCCGTATTACCGCGGCTGCTGGCACGGAGTTAGCCGGTGCTTATTCATATAATACCGTCATTATCTTCTTATATAAAAGGAGTTTACGCACCGAAATGTGTCATCCTCCACGCGGCGTTGCTGCATCAGACTTTCGTCCATTGTGCAATATTCCCCACTGCTGCCTCCCGTAGGAGTCTGGACCGTGTCTCAGTTCCAGTGTGACTGATCATCCTCTCAAACCAGTTATGCGTCATTGTCTTGGTAGGCCATTACCCCACCAACTAACTGATACAATACAGGCTAATCTCTTACCAATAAATCTTTCCCTTACTAACTTTAGTTAGTAAGGAGTATAAGGTATTAGCAAACGTTTCCATTTGTTATCCCTTAGTAAGAGGCATATTACCTATACATTACTCACCCGTGCGCCACTTAGCTGACAATTATAGCAAGCTATAACCCGTTCTCGTTCGACTTGCATGTGTTAAGCACGCCGCCAGCGTTCACTCTGAGCCAGGATCAAACTCTCCATAAATTATTGATTAATCTAATTAATCATTATGTAGTGCATGAAACTGACATTTTTGTTTTTTATTACTAAATTACAAAATTATCACTCAAATTTATAGACAAGAATTTGACTTCTTGTTCATTATTTTTTTGTATTGAATATTTAAGATTAACATATTCGGTTTACAAAGATTATTATCTTTACAAACTTACTTGATTTTTTAAAGATCTTAACTTAACCACTCTTGGTCAAATTGGACGGGAATTATAATAGGATTTTTCTTAGTTGTCAAGAGCTATACGCTTAAATATCGCTTAAATTTTGGAAGTTTGTTTTATCGCTATTTTTGAAGGAAAAAATTACTTTAGATTAGGGCTTTTATACCAATTCGATTAACATACCAATCTAATGCTATTAAAATTTAAAATGATTCAGAAGTTTTGTTGATTTATTTTAAAGTGGCTCCGGCACCTGGGATCGAACCAGGGACCAAATGATTAACAGTCATCTACTCTACCGCTGAGCTATGCCGGAATATTATTGTAATTTATTAAAGACGTGTGGCTCCGGCACCTGGGATCGAACCAGGGACCAAATGATTAACAGTCATCTACTCTACCGCTGAGCTATGCCGGAATATAGTTTCCGTCTTTAATGGGATGGAATTATAGTAAAAATTCAATTTAATGTCAAGAGTTTTTTTAGTAAATTTATAAAATTATAAAATTTAGTCAAAAGTAAAAGCTTTTTGCCTTCTACTTTTTACTAATTCTTTTACATTCATTTACAAAATGAATAGCGTTTTCAACAGGAACATCAGGTAAAATTCCATGCCCTAAGTTAAATATATGACCTTCACCTTGCATAAGATTTTGTATTGCTTCAACACAGGCTGTTGTTGCTTCTTTAGAATAAAGTCTACATGGTTCCATATTACCTTGAAGAACATATTTACTTCCCAACTTCTCTTTTGCTAGTGACATAGGAGTACCCCAGTCTACCCCAAATACATCAAAGTTTCCATAAACAAGTCCTCTTTCAATAAAAGAAGGAATTCCTTTGGGAAACATAATTACCGGTATATGAGGATATTTATTTTTGATATACTCTGCAATTTCAACCATATATTTCCATGAAAATTCATCATAACGTGCAGGTTCAATTGCTGCTGCCCAAGAATCGAAAATTTGTACAACATCAGCACCAGCTAAAATTTGTTTTTCTAAATATAATTTTATAACATCTGTTAATTTTCTTAAAATTTTATGTAAAAATTCAGGATTTGCATACATAATTTTTTTAGATAAGTTATAAGTTTTTGTACCTTCACCTTCAATCATATATGTAGCTAATGTCCAAGGTGCGCCTGTAAATCCAATTAGAGCTTTATCTTCAGGAAGACGTTGTTTTAATATTTTTATAGTTTCATAAACATAAGTTAATTTCGAAGCAGCTTCTTCTCCACCAATTAATGAATCTAAATCAGCTTCAGATTCAATAGGTTTACTAAATTTAGGACCCTCGCCTTTTACAAAATCTAAATCCATTCCCATTTCATTTGGAATAACCAAAATATCACTAAATAAAATAGCTGCATCAACTCCAACAATATCTAATGGCTGTATTGTAACTTCTGCAGCAAGCTCAGGATTATGACAAAGATTTAAAAAATTACCAGCTTTCGCTCTTACTTCCATATATTCTTTTAAATATCTTCCTGCTTGTCTCATCATCCAAACTGGCGTATATGGAGTTGGTCTTCTAAAACATGCATCCACAAAAATTTTTGACATAATTAATTCCTTTTATTTTTTTCCAACTTTACCTGTAAAGTAAAGTCCAACAGCTAATGCAACAATAGCTAACGCAAAATACAACAATTCTAATGGCGTTTCATACTTTGTATGTAAAACTCTTTGAAAATAATTTACCACCAACACCATTATAATTACTTTTGCTATTTTATCTTTTAATTGATCTAGTGAACTAATATTTAAGATTGAATTACACTCTTCTGGAGTACAAGCAGCATCAATTTTTGATATAAATAACTCATAAACTCCAAAAGAAAATATTAATAAAACAACTGCTATTAAATATAAATCAACTGCCCCAATAATTCCTGCAACTATATCTTCATGAAAATGTTCTGGATGAGTTCCTTCAATAAATGTTGTAAAAATAAATTTTGCTACATTAATTACATCAACACTTGCAACAATAAATAAAATCACAGATCCCAAAAAGCCAAAAATTACTGCAAGAATTACAATAAATCTGCTTTTCCAAAGGGCATTTTCAAAAAGTTTTTCGAACATTTAAATATCGCTTTCTAACTCAATCCATTTTAAACCAATTCTAACTGCATTTGTAGCAGCTCCAACTCTTACTTGATCAGCAACATTGAAGTAATGAACTACATTTGATGCATAAACATCTTTTCTAATTCTTCCAACATATGTATAATCAGTATCTGTTGAAATTATTGGCATTGGGTACTTTTTATTTGGTAAATCATCAATTACTTTTACGTTCTCAAAGTTTTCTAAAACATTTCTAACTTCATCGACATCAACGTCAACACAATCATTAAATGTAACAGTTAGTGATTCACTATGAGATCTTAATACAGGTACTCTTACACAAGTTGCTGCAACTTCAAAATTTTTGTGCATAATTTTTTGAGTTTCATTTACCATTTTCATTTCTTCTTTAGTAAATCCATTCTCCATCGCAACATCAATTTGAGGAATTACATTTAAAGCTATTTGGTGTGCAAACGCTTTTATTTCTGTTTCATCTAATCTAAATGCAAAGAAATCTTGCATTTGTTTAACTAACTCTTCCATACCAGATTTTCCAGCACCTGAAACAGCTTGATATGTTGATACATCAACTCTTTTTATTCCATATAACTCATCTAGTGGTTTTAAACTTTGAACCATTTGAATTGTAGAACAATTTGGATTTGCAATAATTCCAGTTTCTCTCCAAAGTTTTATATCTTGAGGATTAACTTCAGGAACAACTAGTGGAACTTTTGGATCCATTCTAAAGTGACTTGTATTATCAATTACAACAGCCCCTGCTTCAACTGCGTATTTTGCAAACTCAGCAGATACACTTCCTCCAGCACAGAAGAATGCTATTTCTACTTCTTGCTCTTCAAAAACTTTAGGTGTTAATTCTAAAACTACAACATCTTTATTTCTAAATTCTATTGTACTTCCAGCACTTCTAGCACTTGCCAGTGGTACTACTTTATTAACTGGAAAATTTAACTCTTCCATAACTCTAAATACTTCTTCTCCAACAGCACCTGTAGCACCAACAACAGCAACATTAAATTTTCTCATAATTATTCTTCCTCATTATTTTCTAAATTTTCATTATTATCTAATAAACTTAAAAGATTTGAATCTTTTTCTTCATGTTCAATTATTTCACCATCTTCGTTATATCTAATCACATTTCCATTTTCATCAAGTTCTATCTCTTCATCTTCTTTTGGACATTTTGCAATCGATACAACTTTATCATCTTTATCTACATTTACAATAATTACTCCAGAAGTATTTCTTCCAGCTTTTCTAATTGTTTGCATATCAACTCTAATCATTTTTCCAATCGAAGTTAAAAGCATTAAATCTTGAGTATCATCAACCAGAACTTCACCAACAATATTTCCAGTTTTTGGAGATAATTTCATAGCAATTACCCCAGAACCTGCTCTATTTGTTAATCTATATTCTTCAACAGTTGTTCTTTTTCCAATCCCTTTTTCAGAAACTGTTAAAATCTCTTGTTCTTCACTATTAATAACATCTGCATCTACAACAAAATCTGTATCAATTTTAAATTTAATACCTCTAACACCTCTTGTACTTCTTCCTTGGTCTCTTGTTTTATCAAGTTCAAATCTAATACATTGACCAAGACTTGTAAATATCATTATATATTGAGTTTGTATATCAGCAATTTTTGCAGTAACAATTTCATCTGCATCATCAAGAACAATTGCTCTTACACCATTACTTCTAATATTTGAGAACTCATTTAATGATGTTCTTTTTATAATACCATTTCTTGTAAAGAATACTAAAGATTTAGATTCATCAAAGTCAGGTGTTGGAATAATTTCCATAATTTTTTCATCAGGTCTTAAATTGATTAAATTTACAACAGCTTTTCCTTTAGCAATTCTACTTCCTTCTGGAATTTTATAAACTTTTAACCAATATAATTGCCCCATATTTGTAACAAACATTAAGGTATCATGAGTATTACTTACAAAGAATCTTTCAATAAAGTCATCATCATGAGTTGTTACGGCAACTTTACCTTTTCCACCTCTTTTTTGTTTTTCATAAGCTTTTATAGGTACTCTTTTTACATAACCATTATGAGTAATTGTAACAACCATAGGCTCATTTGGTATTAAATCTTCAACATCTATCTCATCATAAGAATCTTCAATCTCTGTACGTCTTGGATTTGAAAACTTCTCTTTTATTTCAGTTAATTCTTCTTTTATAATTTCATTTAATTTTTCTTCACTTCTTAAAATTGCTTCTAGTTCAGCTATTAAAATCATTAATTCATTATATTCAGCATCAAGCTTATCTCTTTGAAGACCTGTTAATCTTCCAAGTCTCATATCTAAAATAGCTTGTGATTGAATATGACTTAAATTAAATCTTACTTCTAATCTCTCTTTTGCATCGGCATCATTTGAACTAGATCTTATTATTTTTACAACTTCATCAATATTGTCAACAGCAATTTTTAGACCCTCTAAAATATGTGCTCTTGCTTTTGCTTTCTCTAAATCAAAAATTGTTCTTCTAATAATTACAGTTTTTCTGTGAGATAAAAAAATATTTAAAATTTCTGGAAGATTAAATACTTTTGGTTCTTTATTATAAACAGCAAGTAATATAATTCCAAATGTTGTTTCCATAGGAGTTGATTTATAAAGATTATTTAGAACTATTTCTGCCATAGCTTCTTTTTTAAGCTCAATTACAACTCTAATACCTTCTCTATCTGATTCATCTCTAACTTCAGAAATTCCTTCTATTTGTTTATCTTTTGCTAAGTTTGCAATAAGCTCAATTAATCTAGCTTTATTTACTTGATAAGGAAGTTCATCAATTACAATTATTTCTTTTTTTGCTTTAGTTTCTATGTGATGTTTTGCTCTGATTCTTACACGCCCTCTTCCAGTTGTATAAGCATCAATAATACCTCTTCTACCAAAGATTGTCCCACCAGTTGGGAAATCTGGACCTTGAATAAATTCCATCAAATCAAGGGCTTCAGCACTAGGATTATCAATTAAATGCAAAATTGCATCTAAAAGTTCCCCTAGATTGTGCGGAGGAATTTTTGTTGCCATACCAACTGCAATTCCTTCACTACCATTTAATAAAAGCGTAGGAACTCTTGTAGGAAGAACGGCTGGTTCTTTCATTGTATCATCATAGTTTGGAACAAAGTTTACAGTATCTTTATCTAAATCCCTTAAAACTTCTTCAGCAATTCTAGTCATTCTTGCTTCTGTATATCTCATAGCAGCAGCATTATCACCATCAACTGATCCAAAGTTACCTTGACCATCTACAAGAGGTGCTCTCATTGAAAAACTTTGAGCCATTCTAACTAAAGCATCATAAACAGAACTATCACCATGTGGATGGTACTTTCCAATAACATCTCCAACTATCCTTGCTGACTTCTTATAAGCAGCCTTACTAGTAACGTTTAAATCATGCATCGCATATAAGATTCTTCGGTGTACTGGTTTTAGTCCATCTTTAGCATCTGGTAATGCTCTACCAATAATAACACTCATTGAGTAATCTAAATATGAAGCTTTTACACTATCTTCAATATTTACATTTATAATGTCTTGATTTTCGAAAAGGTTTTCCATAAAAAAAGGCCTTTGTTAAATAAAATTAGAGAGATTTTATCCAAAGTTGGCTTAGTAATAGTTGTTATTATAATTTTAAATTGTATATTAACAAAAAAAGGGCTAGAAGTTATACTTCTAGCCCTTTAATTTGAAAGCTTTTGAGATTATTTTTCAGCTTTATATTTTACTATCATAGAGTAAATTTCATCTTTTAATTTTAATTTCTCTTTTTTCTTAGTTTCAATCGTAAATTGATCAGCATGAGCATTTTCTAAGTTAGTGATTTCGTGATCTAAGTCATTGTGTCTATCAAAAACTCTAGCAAAATGAGCATCTTTTTGTCTTAATTCAGCGATTGCATCTCTATGTTCGTGAAGCATTATCTATCCTTGGTTAAAATTTAAATTTTCAAGATTATATATAAAAAGTTCTTAAAATTAACTTCTATAATCCGCGTTTATTTCTACATACTTATACCCTAAATCACATCCATAAGCCGTAAAACTTTCTTCTCCTAGACCGATATCACAAATAATTTTATATTTATCTTTTTTCAAAACATCTGCTGCTTTTGCTTCAATATTTGCATCAAAACAAATTTCACCTTTATTAAAAACTACAACATCATTATAAGAAATTACTAATTTTTCGTCATCACAAGCTATTTGAGATGCTCCAATTGTAGATGCTATTCTTCCAAAATTTGGATCTTCACCAAAAAGAGCTGTTTTTACTAAAAGAGAGTTTGATAAAGCTTTTGCAGCTTTTATAGCATCTTCTTTTGTTAAAGCATTTTTTACTTCAAAAGCGGCAACTTTTTTCGCACCTTCACCATCTGCAACCATTAACATAGCCATATCAAACATTACAAGTCTTAAAGCTTCAATAAAAGCTTCTTTATTATAAGCATTTGATTTCCCATTTGCTAAAACCATAACTGTATCATTTGTTGATGTATCCCCATCAACTGAAATAGCATTAAAAGTAGTCTCTTTATTTGTATTTAAAGCTTCTTTTATATCTGAATAAGGCGCAGCAGCATCTGTACAAATAAAGCATAACATAGTTGCTAAATTAGGATTTATCATCCCAGCACCTTTTGCAACAGCCCCAATTTTAAAGGAACTACCATCTTCAAGTTTTACTTCGTACATGCAAGTTTTAGGATATGCATCTGTTGTCATAATAGCACGAGATAAATTTTCTCCATTTTTAGCTGTTAAATCAAATCTTTTAGCTCCTACAACTAATTTTTCAATTGGTAAAGGATTCCCAATAACTCCTGTACTACTCATAACTGGATTTATTAAATCAAAATCAAGTTGTGAAAATAATGTATTTATCGACTCTATACCTTTTCTACCAGTTAATGCATTTGCATTTTTTGAGTTTATCAAAACAAAATTTGTTTTAAATCCTTCTTCATATGCTAAAAAATGTCTTAAAGGAGCTGCTTGAAATTTATTTTCAGTAAAAATTGCTGCAACTGTACATGCTTCTTTAGTATAAATAAATCCTAAGTCATTATTCCCATTTGGTTTAAGACCAGCATGAATTCCATCACAATAAAATCCATCTATTTGATCTATAAAACCTTTTATTGGTAAAATTGTAAACATTATTTATATCTCCTTTGGTTGATTAATTAAATTTAGAACTCTTTTTGCTCTAATTAGCCCTTTTTCTGAACCAACTATTAAAAGTTTTGAGTTTTTATTTATTACTTTATCCCCTTTTGGCAACTGAGTAAAAAAACCATTCTCCTCAGTAACCCCAATAACTGAAATTTTTAAAGTTTCTCTTAAATCCAAATCTCTTAAACTTTTACCAATAATCCATGCACCATCTTTTATAAAAATGTCTTCCATGGCAATTGGACTATCTTTTTTATATAAGAATTCATCTAAAATATTTTCCATATCAGGTCTAATAGCCATAGCGCTTACTCTTTTTGCCATCAAAGAAGGAGTAGCAACAACTTTATCCGCACCTAATTTTTTTAATCTTATTTTCTCATTTAAAGTTTCAGCATTAGATATTATCAAAAAAGGTGCTCTTTCAAGTTCTTTTTCGTAAAGCCTTACAGATGCTATTAAAGTAATATTATCTGAAATATTTTTTGATAATGATATTGCACCTTTTGCAGAACTTAAGTGTGATTTTAAAAATGCAACCTCTTTATATGGTTCTTCTTTTACAAAATATGGATAACCATTCTCTTTTGCAATTTCATCAATATTATCACTAGGATCAACAACAACAAATGGTATATGATTTTCTCTAAATTGTCTAGCAACTTGTGCTGTATATTCGTTGTGATAAAACAAAACAAAGTGCTTTCTTAACCTTGCTATTTTGAAAAGCATTCTTCTCTCCCTTAAAAGTTCTCTTAAATTACCATTAGTAAATACGTCAATTACAATACCCACTGCAAAAATTAGACCTGAGAAGCCAGCGATCATCAAAAATACAGTAAAAATAATTGTTTCATTTTTAAAATTTGATTCGTTTAATGCTCCAAAACCTGTATTGGTTAAAGTATAAGCAGCCTGGAAAATTCCTTGCATAATTGTATAATTTTCAAGATATACATATCCTAATGTTCCAATCATCATTAGTAGTTGTAAAAGAATTAAAGGTAATCGTAAAGGTTTTAATTTTGAATAAATTAATGGGTCTAAATCATATTGAGGTTTGGCTGTTCTAATCTCCCAGCCGAAAGTTTTTTTAAAGCCCGTAAAGAAGCTCATATAAGCACTTTATGTGCTTAATTATGAGTGTTTTTTAAGAGTTCTTAACTCTTTTGCAGAAATTCTTAATTTAGTTGTTGTTCCATCTTCTAGTGTAACTCTTACCGTTCTAATATTTGGTAAAAATCTTCTTCTTGTTCTGTTTTTAGCGTGACTTACGTTGTTTCCAACCATTGGTCCTTTTCCAGAAATTGCACATTTTCTTGACATTTGTCTTCCTTTTTTATAGTGAAAAATATTCGGGTATTGTATCTAAAATATCTTAAGTTATATTTAAATATTTAACAAAATATCATTAAATTTTTCAATATTTTTATCTAAGCTCATTTCAATTGCTATTTCTCTATTTTGTTTTTTTATACTATTCATCTCTTTTTCATCAAATAATATAGCATCTATTTTAAACGGAGTGCTAGGATCACTAGGTTGTTCCATTGTTGCATATACATCTATTATCTCTTTTGCATCATTATTCATTGTTGTGAAAACAACACATTCACAAAACATCGCTTTAATAACAGATGAAGCAATGTTTTTATTATGTGTAGGAAGTAAAAATATATCACTTATTAAATATAATTCATCAACATTATGTTTTGCTACATCTATTTTTATAATTTTATTTTCTAACTTTTGATATTTAGTCAAAGTAAAATCTAAAGCTGCTAATTGCTGTTTACTTCCAGCAATGATTACACTAAAATCCATAAAACTCAAATTTGAAACAATATCTAGAAACTCTTTTATTCCACTATTTTTAAAATTATTTGCTGTAAAAAATATCAATTTCGTATTTATAGGAAGAGAAAATCTTTCGAGAAAATCTTTTTTTAGTAATTTAGGTTCCTTATAAACCATATTTACACTAGGATAAATAACTTTAACTTTTTTATGGTCAATATTTGTTTTTTTTAAAATTAAATTCATAAATGAAAAAGAATTTGCTATAGTAATTTTTGAATTTTTAATTTCTTCTATAGAATCTTCATCTAAATTTCCAGTATGAAAATATATGTCAGCATAATTTTTTTTAGAAAAAAGCTTAAATAAACCGGTTGGTTTCTTTAAAATTTTTATATCTTCACTTTTTTTTATACTATTTATTAAACTATTTTCTGTTTTAAAATATATCGTTTTTTGCTTCATATAATCTCTTTATTTCATTTTTTCAAGAACATTATTATAGTTAAAAGAGCTTTATGTTAATATATAACTGAACAAATAAAGGATTTTTAGAATGCAAAAGAAGATAATCTATCTTGATAGAGATGGAGTTATAAATGAAGATTTTGGTTATGTTTATAAAAGCGATAATTTTAGATTTGTGAATGGTGTTTTTGAAGCTTGTAAAACATTTTTAAATCTGGGTTATGAAATAGTTATTGTTACAAATCAATCTGGTATCGGAAGAGGATATTACACAAAAGAAGAATTCAATACTTTAACAAGCTACATGCTAAATGAGTTTAAGAAACAAGGTATTGATATTTTAAAAGTTTATTTTTGTCCTCATAGTCCAGATGAAAATTGCTTTTGCAGAAAGCCAAAAGAAGGAATGATTTTACAATCTTTAAACGATTTTTCAATAGATTTAGAAAATTCTTGGCTTATTGGTGATAAACCAAGTGACATAGAATGTGCAAAAAATGGTAAAATAAAGAATAAAATTTTAATAAGTAATGAAGAACAGGAAAGTGATGAGTTTTTTACGGCAAAAAACTTAAAAGATAGTTTAAAATATTTAATAAAAGTAGGAAAATATGAAATATAGCAATATAAATTTTAATAAAAAAACGATTTTAATAACTGGTGGTGCTGGATTTATAGGTTCAAATTTGGCTTTTTATTTTCAAAAAAATTACCCTGAATCAAAAGTGGTGGTTTTAGATTGTTTTAGAAGTGGTGAAACTTTTTCAAATGGAAACTTAAAAAGTTTTGGTCATTTCAAAAACTTAATAGGATTTAATGGAGTTGTTATTAGCGGAGATATAAATGATAAGAAATTGTTAAAATCTTTAGAAAATAATTATAGATTTGACTATATTTTTCATCAAGCAGCAATTTCTGATACAACTGCAATAGAACAAGACATTATGATTAAAACAAATGTTAATGCTTATGAAGATTTATTAAAAATTGCGATTAAACATAGAGCAAATATGATTTACGCTTCAAGTGCTGCAACATATGGAGATAGTGATAGGTTTGAAGTTGGTTTTGAAAAACCAAATAATGTTTATGGTTTTTCAAAAGTTATGATGGATAATATTACTTACGAATATTTAAAAAAAGATTTACCAATTTCTATAGTTGGATTAAAATATTTTAATGTTTATGGTCCAAAAGAATATTTTAAAAATAAAACAGCATCAATGGTAGTTCAATTTGGTCATCAAATTTTAAAAGGACTTACTCCAAAACTTTTTGAAGGAAGTGATAAGATATTAAGAGATTTCATATATATTGAAGATATCATTCAAGCAAATATCAAAGCTTGCAAACCTAAAAAATCAGGTGTATATAATGTAGGAACAGGATGTGCTAGAAGTTTTGAAGATATTGTAAGTATATTGCAAAAAGAGCTTGAAATAAACAATGGTAAAGATTATATACCAAATCCTTATATTGGCTCTTACCAATTTTTCACTGAAGCAAATATTTTAACAACTAAAAAATTCTTAGATTATGAACCTCAATTTAGTTTAGAAGATGGGATAAAAGCTTATATCCCAGAAATTAAAAGATTATTTACTGAAGAGGTAAAATGAAATTAAATAAAGAAACAAATATTCTTGTTATTGGCGATCTTATGATAGATCACTATTTATGGGGAAGTTGCGATAGAATCTCACCTGAAGCTCCTGTCCAAGTTGTAAATGTAAAAAAAGAAAGCTCTGTTTTAGGTGGAGCTGGGAATGTAATAAATAATTTAGTTGCACTTGGAAGTAATGTTGATGTAATAAGTGTAATTGGAAATGACAATGTTGCAAATGAATTAAAAAGTTTATTAAAAAATATAAATGTTTCAACTTCAAATTTAATAGTTGAAAACGACAGAAAAACTTCTAAAAAAAGCCGTCTTATAGCATCTCAACAACAAGTTCTAAGATATGACATGGAAAGTATCGATGACATAAATGAAAATAGCTATAAACAAATTATTCAAACTTTAGAAAAAAATATAAATAAATATAGTTCAATAATTTTATCTGATTACGGAAAAGGTGTTTTAACTACAAATTTAACAAAAGATATTATAAAAATTGCAAATAAAAACAATGTAAAAGTTTTAGTTGACCCAAAAGGAAAAGATTATAGTAAATATAAAGGTTCATATACTCTAACTCCAAACAAAAAAGAGGCTATGGAAGCTACAAATATTGATATAAAAGATGAAAGTTCTTTAATTGAAGCTTTAAAAAGTTTAAAAATGCAATGTAACTTAGAAGTTTCTCTAATAACTTTGAGTGAACAAGGTATTGCAATTTTTGATGATGAACTAATTATTAAACCAACAGTTGCAAGAGAAGTTTATGATGTAACTGGTGCTGGAGATACAGTAATTGCTTCAATTGCATTTGCTTTAGGAAATGATTTAGATATAAAAGATGCTATATATTTTGCAAACTTAGCAGCAGGAGTTGTTGTAGGAAAAATTGGAAGTGCAACTGCAACACTTGATGAAATTTATGAATATGAATACAGTTTACATAAGTCAAACTCTACTTCACACATAAAAACTTTTGAAGAAATTAAAGCTTTAGCTTCAAAACTTCATATTCAAGGTAAAAAAATAGTATTTACAAATGGTTGTTTTGACATACTACATGTTGGGCATGTTAAATATTTAGAAGTTGCAAAAAGTTATGGAGATGTTTTAATTTTAGGACTAAATGCAGATAGTAGTGTAAGAAAGTTGAAAGGGCCTTCAAGACCAATAAATACGCAAGATGATAGAGCATATATTTTAGCTTCACTTGAAAGTGTTGATTATGTAGTTATTTTTGAAGAAGAAACTCCATATGAATTAATAAAACTAATCAAACCTCATGTTTTAGTAAAAGGTGGAGATTATGAAGGAAAAGAAGTTGTTGGGCAAGATATAGCAGATGAATTAAAACTTGTTCAATTTGTAGATGGTAAAAGTACAACAAATACAATAAAAAGGATTCAAGAAAATGAAAAATGCAATAATTAAAGAATTTTTAGCTCATCAAGAAACAATAGCAACTGTAATAGAAACTATGCAAGAACCTCTTTTAGAAGCTTCAAAACTTGCAGTTGAAACTTTAAGAGCTGGAAATAAAATTTTACTTTGTGGAAATGGTGGAAGTGCTGCCGATGCACAGCATATTGCAGCAGAATTAACTGGAAGATATAAAACTGAAAGAAGAGGTCTTCCTGGAATTGCTCTTACAACAGATACAAGTGCATTAACAGCTATTGGAAATGATTATGGATATGATAGAGTTTTTGATAGACAAGTTGAAGCATTAGCAAATAAAGGTGATTTATTAATAGGAATTTCTACTTCTGGAAACTCTAAGAATGTAATAAATGCTTTAAAAGTTGCGAAAGAAATTGGATGTAAAACTTTGGGATTAACAGGAAGAGATGGTGGAGCTATGAATGAACTTTGTGATATAAACTTAGTTGTTCCTTCAAATGATACACCAAGAATTCAAGAGATGCATATTCTTTTTGCTCATACTATTTGTCAAATTATTGATAATGAATTAAGTAACTAAATTAAAATTCATTTCTTCAAAGTATCAAATAATATAATCTTATTTGATACTTATCATTTTAAATAAGAGGTTTTATGAAACTTATTAAAGAACTTATAAAAGTTTATTTTGTTTTTGTTGCAGTTTTTTTTGTTGGTAGATTATTTTTCTACTTATTACATATGGAAAGATTTAACGATATATCATTTTCTGAATCGATGTTAACATTCATTTATGGTTTAAGAATGGATACTATTATTATATCAATTATGTTAGCCATCCCTACATTAGCTTTATGCTTATCACCTAAGATATTTTCTAAATTTATTTCAAAATTATTAAATATTTATATTTTATCTTTTTTAATTTTGGCTGTTTTCATAGAGTGTGCCTCTTTTCCTTTTTTTGCGCAGTATGATTTAAGACCAAACTATTTGTTTATAGAGTATTTGGAATATCCCCAAGAAGTAAGCTCTTTACTTTTTAAAGATTATAAATTCCAATTTATTGGAGCATTTCTAATAATCTCTTTAGTAGTAACTTTATATATAAAATCTAAATTTATAAATTTTGAAAATGTTTTTCAACAAAGTTATCTATCAAGAATTTTAATGCTTTTACCAATTTTACTAGTTTTATTTATAGGAATTCGTTCATCACTTGGGCATAGACCAGTAAATATATCTGATGCTCTTTATAGTACAAATCGAGTTATAAACGAAATAACAAAAAACTCTTTACACTCTCTTGGCTATGCTTATTATTCAAATAAAAAAACTGAAAACAATATTGCAAAATATGGAAAAATTGATATTAAAGAAGCATATAAACTTGTTTCATCAGCTATTGGAGTTGAATACAAAGATGAAAAAAGACCTTTTTATAGAGAAGTTAAATCCAAACTAGATTCAAAAAAACAAAAAAATCTTGTAATATTTATACAAGAAAGTATGGGTGCACAATTCACAGGTTTTATAGGAAATAATACTCTTACTCCAAATTTAGATAAATTGGCTAAAGATTATATATCTTTTACTAATCTATATTCAAATGGTACAAGAAGTGTAAGAGGATTAGCTGCACTTACTAGTGGAACATTACCTATTCATGGTGTTGAAGTAATTAAAAGAAATAAATCACAACAAGACTATTTTACAATAGCTAGTTTACTAAAACCTTATGGCTATAAATCAAGTTTCATATATGGTGGAGAAGCTAGATTTGACAATATGAAAAGTTGGTACTTAGGAAATGGTTTTGATGAAGTAATAGAACAAAAAGATTATGAAAACCCAATTTTTACTAGTACTTGGGGAGTTAGTGATGAAGATTTAGTTATAAAAGCAAATGAGAAATTTAGATCTCACTATGCAAATAAAGAAAATTTTGTAAGTGTAATGTTTAGTTCTTCAAATCATATGCCATTTGAACTTCCTGAAGGAAAAATTGAGTTTGAAAAAAATTTTCCTAAAGCTAGTGTTGAAAATGCTATAAAATATGCTGATTTTGCAATAGGAAAATTCTTTGAACTTGCTAAAAAAGAGGCTTATTTTAAAAATACTGTTTTTGTAGTTATTTCTGACCATAATGTAAGAGTATATGGAGATCAAATAGTTCCAATTGATATGTTTCAAATTCCAGCTGTAATAATAAGTGATAACATTCCACCTCAAATATTTAGTAGATTAACTTCTCAACCTGATGTTTTAGCTACTGCATTAGATTTAATAGGTATTGATTTATCTTATCCTATTCTTGGAAATTCAATATTTAAAGACAATAAGAAAGATATAAACCTAATGTTATTTGATGAAATTTATGCTTATAGGAAAGAAGATAAAGTAGCCATTTTAGTACCAAATATGCCAATAAAAACTTATTTATACAAAGAGAAAAAACTAATAGAAATAGAAGAAAATCCTATCTTAGAAAAAGAAGCTTTGGCTTTGATTTATGTTTTAGATGATATGTATAAAAATAAAACTTTTAAGTAGACTAGAAGATCTATTCTTCTAGTTTTGAAATTGAACTCATCACATCATTAGCTGTAACTAACTTCATACAATTGTGATGCTTAAGCGGACACTCTCTTTTCATACAAGGTGCACAATCTAAATTTTTTGTTACAATCAAACCATTTTTATCATTTTTCCATTGATTTGTCTCTGTAAACTTTGTTGGTCCAAAAATTGCTACAGTTTTTACTTTATAAGCAGCTGCAACATGCATAGGACCACTATCATTTGTAATAAATAAACTTAAACCTGCAATTTTTTCTATAAGTTCAGGAATAGTTGTAAGACCAGCCAAATTTTTATAGTTTAAAATATTGTTTTTTATTAATTCATTTTCTATATCTTTTGCTATATCAGTTTCTGAAGGTCCTCCAAAAATTACAATGTCATACTTTGAGGCTAAAGTTATTGCAACCTTTGCAAACTCTTCTGGATACCATCTTTTTGCACTTCCATATGTAGCTCCAGGATTTATTCCTAAAGTTGGTTTTGAATACAAAAATGGTTTAAAATATAATTTCAGATCCCCTACTTCATTTTTAAGTTTTAAAACTTTATTTATGAAATCATTGTATCTTATACATAAATGTATCTCTTCTTTTGTAAGTCTTTTATAGTTAAATTTATTTTTTGCTTTTATAAAGAACATCATAAATTTTGAAGAGAAACTTCTTCTAAATGATATTGCCAAATCAACTTTTCCAATCGATTTTGCCAAAGAAATTAAATTTTTATATCTATTACCACTTTTTTTAGTATTATCCACTATAATTTTTTCAATATTTGGATAACCTTGAAAAGCTTGCGTTGAAACAAAAGAGCCTAAAAGAGTAATTTTTGCTTCTGGATATGTTTTTATTATATTTTGTATAGCTGGAGTTGCCATTATTGCATCTCCAAGCCATGAAGGGATTTCAATAAATATTTTCTTAATCATTCTTAATCATTTCCTTAAAAGCATAAAATTGAGGATATTTTAAAATTTTTCCATCTCTATTATCAACCAATCCATATCCAGGAGAAATTAATTGATGCCAATAGACTCTTTTTATTTTTTTTGATTCATATGCAATTTTAAAATATTCCAACATATATTTTGTATAGTCATCACAATTAACACACTCTTTTTCACTTGTAGGTGCGTATGGAGCTGTATTTGAAATTGGCCAATTAACTTCAGTTATATAAATATCTTCGCTTTTTACTTTAGGACTTAGCTTTACTAAAGAGAAAAGCATATCTATTTTATTTTTTAAATCAAATATTCCATATTGAGTATTTTGTGGGCCACCCCTTCTATCAACATAAAGAAGTGCCGAAGTTATATCATATTTTAGTTTTTTTAGATTAAACATAGCTCTTGCATTATAATAATATTCAAAGTCTATAACGCTAGGTCCTAAAAGTTTTATATTTGGGTATTTCTCTTCTTTTAAATTTTGAGCTACCATATAAAAATTTATAAATTCTACTGTACTAAAGAAACCCCATTTTAATCTATTTATTGTAGTTCCTATTTGAAATTCATTTGATATACCTTCAAACTTTTGAAAAATTAAATCAATATTTTTTTTAAATAGTTCTTTGTTTTCAATATTTAATCTATCTTGAATTACATTAATTAAAATATTTTTTTTCTCATTTTTATTAAAACTTTGAGCAAATTTAACATATAAGTCAAGATTTTTAATATCATTTAAAGGAACTCGAATAATTAGATTTTTAACACCTAACTCATCAACTAATTCTTGCTGAACATTTTTACCATCATCTTTATCAAGATTTACACCAATTCCAATAAAATCTTTTTTTGAAGGTTTAGCTTTTCCTTGAAAAAATTTCATAAAAATAATTGAAATTGGTAAAATAAAGAGAGATGTTAAAAGAAGTTTTAAATTATCTTTTAACTCCTTTTTTCTCATAGCTTTTTTATAAGCTTTATCTCTAATTACATGAGGCTGGTCAGAGTAATTATCCCAAATAAAATGACTATTGGACATCCAAAATCTCTTTTAATCTTTTCTCTATTTGTAAATATTGTTCTTTTGAATAATCTTTATTTATCATAAAATTATTTTGACATTTTTCATCACTTATAGTTGCCCATCTTTTACTACTTGCAAACAGTGTATCTCCAAAAAAAGATAAAGTTTTTGTATTTGTTGCACCAGCTAAATGCATAGGTCCTGTTGAAGTACTAACAAATAAATTACTACTTGCAATAAATTCTGTAAACTTCCATAAAGAAATTTTTGAATCAAAAATAGTAGCTTCAAAATCTAATTTATCTTTTATATACTCTTTTGATTTTTCATCATCAGGTCCGAAACTAAATATTATTTCATAATCACTATCTTTAATACTTCTAGCCAGATTTATATAATCATCTAAACTTAAATTACCATCGCTACTTCCACCAAATCCAGCATGAAAAATCACTTTTTTCTCTTTTTCAACATTAACATTTAAAAGAGGTCTTGTAAAATCTAGCTTTATATCTGGAAAAAGTTTTTTTCCTAAATCAAGATTATATTGCCATTCTGTTTTTTCTACCCTGCTTCTTTTTTGTTTTACTCTTTTATTAAAAAAAAGTTGAGCTATTTTAGTTGCTGGAGCTACTCTTTTTTTTATTTTACTTTTAAAAAGTAATTTTCCAAGAGCAATATCAATGTAAGCACTAATACTTGCATCAAACTTCTTACTTTTTATCTCTTTTTGTGTCTTAGATAAATCATTTTTATCAAATAAAATAACCTCATCTATAAACCCTATCTCTTTTGCAAATTCAAAATTTACTTTACTTACAAGTGCTGTTAATTTAGTTTTTGGATATTGTTCTTTTATTGCTTTAAATAATGGTAAAGTTACTACAAAATCACCTATTTTATCATGCCTTGTGATCAATAAGTTCACTATTTTCTACCTCTAATTTTTCTTTTCATTTCTACAAAATCTTTTAATTTTTTATCACAAGATTTCAATATGCTTATTGCATTATTCTCATCTACATTAGCTAACAAAGAATACTCTTTTGCAATTATTTGTAAATTATCAGAGTCTAACCATAATTTTGCAAAATTATCTAAACCCAATTCTAAATTTATTGGTTTAAACTCCATTCTATTAATATCCACCAAACTAAAATCATACTCATTTTTTTCATTTTTAAATACAAGAATATTACCAGCTGAATAATCTTTATGATAAACACAATTTTTATGAAGATTATAAGTAAATGCTACAAATTTTTTAATAATCTCTTCTCTATCTTTTAAATCAACATTTCTTAGTGGTTCTCTAATAGTAAATAGATAATCTACTTTTTCACTAATAAAAAAACTTTCTTTAAATAAAAAATTTCTATAAAATTCAATGTACCCTATAGGATTAGGTGTATTTATATTTAGCTCTTTAAGTTTTATAGCATTTTGATAAGATTTCTTTGCTTTAGAATCTCTAAAATAGGCATAAACAACTTGATTTACAATGTTTGGTACCTTAAAAGCTTTTACAACTGTTTCTACACCTTTATATTCAATAACTTTTAATTCATTTCTAGCTTTATGTATAGTGTTTGAATTATTTTTAAAATAATCTTTAATATTTAGTAAAAAATCTTTAATATTTTCATAATTCTTATTTAGTTGATACTTTATACTCAATTTCTTCCTTTTCATTAAAAAACATATCTTATCAAAATTTATATTTAATCTATCTAGTCATACAAGTTCATAAACTATATGCCCTAATAATTAAAATAATATTTTTAATTTTATAAACTAGAAGTTTTATACTTTTCTAAATATTTTTTAACAAATTTATCCCATCTTCTATTTATTCTTCTTCTTGCTAAATATTTAATTTTATTTAAAAAAGTAAAATAAGTAACATCACCTAATCCATCAATTAATACTAAATCGAAATCTGTTTCACTATTTTTTCTAAGAAGAATATTTTTAGGCATCATTCCATAATTAAATATTATATAGTTATCTAAAAAATATTGTTTGTAAGTCTCTAACTCTTTTTGATATTTAAAAACTCCGTTCTGTTTTAAATAAAACTCAAATGTTTTAGAAACTTCTCCATTATAGTCTCTTACTAACTCAACTACAAATCCTCTTCCTTTATCCGTTTCTACTTCACCAAAATATTTTGGAAGATGTTTAAAATTTATCATTTTTCTTTTTTCTAATTCTTTATAATACTTTACTTCTAATTTTGTTTGTTTACTCTCTTTTCTATTATTATTTTCATAAGTAATTTTTATTGCTTTATTACAATCTTCAGGATGAACATAACAAGCTCGTTCATTTCCTTTTCCAATAAAATTTTCATCTTTTAATACTATCAATTACTTCTCCCTTCTTAAACTATTAAACATATCATATTTTATGTGAAATTTAGAATTTAATTATATCTTTTCCACTATTCATTTGAACTTTATAATCTCTAAAATAAATTATATCTTTTGAATCCATTTTCTTTTATTTAAGGAAATATTATATATATATTTATAATAATTCTTGCTTTTATTTGTAGAAGGGATTATCAATGAAAAATAATTTTATAAAGTTTACTTACAATATCTTATTAGCATTTATTATAACTTTACTATTTGTAAGTTTTGACCAAATATTTAGACTCTATAATAATATTTTAGTTTTTAATTTAGATTTTAAATCTTTCTTAGAACAATTTTTTATAAATTTATTAATCGTTTCCATTGTTAAAAGTAGAGCTATTTTTGTAGTTTATATAATATTAGCAACATTTGTATGGTTTCAACTTTTACACTTCTCATATTTTGGAACTTGGATTTTTCCTTTAGAATATATGTTATTCTTTACAAAATTCAAAGAAGTATTTGATACATTTAAATCTGTTACAAATATAACTATTATCCCAACAATTATGTTCTTTATATTATTGATTTCTATTTACTATTTACTAAAAAAGTATGAAGAAAAAAGATTAAAAATTCGTTATTTATCTTACATCTTGATTATTGCAATTTTCATAAATCCAATTAATTTATATCTAAAAGACAATACAAGAAAAGGTCATCGTCCATCAGTAGAATATTATCAAATAAAAAATTCATATTTATCAATTAGTCATCTTTTTGCAATTATTTTACCTAAAAAATTTTTATCAAATTACAGTGGATTAGAACAACCTGTTGTTCCTACTCCAAATATTATTTTAAATAATCCAGACATAAATGTAGTTGTAATAATGGGAGAAAGTGCAAATAGAAATTTCATGTCTTTATATGGTTATCATATAAAATCTACACCCTATTTAGAAAGTTTAAAAAATGATAAAAATTTTATTTATAAAGATGCTATATCTTCAGGAGTAGTAACAGATGTAGGAATTCCTAATTTTTTTAATATGATAAAACAACCAGATGGAGTTCCTCAAGCTATATCTCAAAATACTTGTATGTTTAAAATGGCAAAAGAAAATGGTTTCCAAACATATTTCTACTCTGCACAAGCACAAGATCAATTAGCTCAGCTAAAAAGCTATTTATGTACTAATTTTATTGATGATTATTTTGATGGTACTAATTTAACTAAAGATACAGGAACTCCAGCATTTGATGAGTATTTAATCACAAAAATAGATGATATTGATTTTTCAAAACCTAGTTTTATAGCACTGCATCAAAGAGCTTCTCATAGTCCATTTTATGATACATATCCTAAAGAATTTGAAATTTATAACAAAGATAATATTGAAGATAAAACATTAAATCAAAATCTTATTAATTATTTAAATTCTGTTCGTTATACAGACTATGTTATAGAAAATATAATTAAAAAAATTAGTGAAAAAACAAATCGTCCAACATATTTTATATTTACTTCAGATCATAGTACAAGTATGGAGAAAAATCGAAATGGGCATGGAAGATTAGATTTTGATTCTGTTTGGCAAATTCCATTTTTTGTTTATGGAATAAATAATCCAGAAAATTTAAGTAATTATTTTCAAGATTTTCCATACATTTCACATTATCAAATTGGGAATTTAATAAGTTATCTTTTAGGATATCAAAAACAATATGAATATTTTAATACAAAAGAGGATTATTATGTTTGTGGTGCGGATATATCAGGATTTGATGGAATTCTAAAAATTTCTTTTGATAAAGAAAATAATCTAACTAAAGATTTTAATTTTATAAAGTAGTAAATTTTTGCTACTTTATAACTCTTTATTTAAACTTCTTTTATAACTTCAATTAATTTTTTAAACTGTTTTTGGCTATCAAACTCTAAATCAACTTTTCTCTTTGCTTCTAAAACTAAAGTATCTTTTAATTTTTTATCATGGTAAAGTTTTTCTATTTTCATACAAAGATCTTCCACATTCTCATTTCCAAATAACAAACCATTTAAACCATCATCAATTATTTCTAAAAAACCACCACTTTTTGAAGCAATAACAGCCGTTTGATTCTTCATGGCCTCAATTACAACTAAACCAAAAGTTTCATTTTTTGAAGCAGCAACAATAACATCACAAATTTGCATAAATTTACTAGGTTCATTTACAAAACCTAAAAAATTAACTTCTTTCTCAAGATTATAACTTTTTACTTTTTGCTTTAAAAAGTTTAAATATTCTTCATTCATTGCATGTCCAACAAAATAAACTTTTATATCTAAGTTTTTTATTTTTAATCTTTTTAAAGCTTCAATCAAAAGATATTGCCCTTTTGCTTCATTTATTCTACCTACAAAACCTACTATAAAAGAATTTTCTGTATTTAATTTCTCTTTATAAACCTTTAATTCATCTTCTGCAAATTCTTTTACATTCTTAGCACCTAAATATAGTACTTTTACTTCAGGTCTAATATTTTCTGGAATAAACTTATTTATCTGATTTCCTAAAGCCTTTGTAACGCAAATTATCATATCTATATTTTTATACAAAAACTTATGGTAAAAATCATTCTTAAATCTTGTCATTGTCATATGTCTAGTTTGAACAATTTTTGGTTTTCTTTTTGATAGAAGTTTTGCAAATACCACAATTGGAATATCTTTTGTCCAGTGAATATGAATTAGATCAATTTTGTTTTCATCAATAATACTAGCTAAGTTTCTTGAAGAAAAAAAAGAAAAACCAGTTTTCCTTTTTATCTCTACAACTTTTAAATCATCTAAAAAAGGTTTCAACTTAGATTTATTTGAAATAGTACAAAGAACATTGAACTCTTTTGAAAGTTCTCTTGAACAATTTTGCATATAAAGTTCTAATCCACCTAAATCAGGAGACAAACAAACTTCTAAAATATTTTTATTTTCCATTTCTCTGCATATCCAACATAATAGCATACTTCATATATGAACTATATGCTGAAATTACAGCTACATTCCAACCATTAATACCATGAAATGCACCACCTTTTAATACTAAAGCTTTAAATAAAGCACCTAAGCCATGAATTATTGGATCAAAAACTGATGCTTTTTTGCCTTCTTCATGAGCTAAAATTGCCCCTCTTTTTATAAATTTTTCAGTTGTTCTTATCATGTGTATATAATCATCATAAGAGTAATGTAACATATCAGCTTTTAAATTACAAACATTTTTTGTTTCAACTCTAGCATGACCCTTTGCAGTTGAGAAACCACATTTTTTACGATTATAAAGTCTTACAACTCTATCTGGATACCAAAGCTTTATATAATTTTTCCCAACAAACGTTTTCCTAGCAAATGAGTATCCATCATAAGAACTGTTTTCTAAATCTAATTTTTTTATCTCTTCTATAGCATTTAAATCTAATCTTTCATCAGCATCTATACTTAAGATCCAGTCATTTGAAGCATAAGGTGCTCCAAATGCTTTTTGTGGCCCATCTCCAAGATAAGCTTGCTTTATAACTTTTGCACCTAAACTTTCTGCAATTTCACAAGTTCTATCACTACTTAAAGAATCAACAACTAAAACTTCATCACATACAGTTTGAACTGATTTTATAACGGCTTCAATATTTTTTTCTTCATTGAGTGTAATAATATTTGCTGTAATTTTCAAAAATAACCTTTGTACTATTAATATAGTTTATATTATATAGAAAATTTAATTTAATTAAGATACAATCCCTATTTTATGAGGTGATTATGAAACAAAAAACAGCTATTATTTGTCTATCAAGAGTGAATGGAGGAATGGAACTTGCATCAGTAAAATTAGCAAGACTTCTAAGCCAAGATTTAGAAGTAGAATTTATCGCCAGAGATAATAGCTATATAGTTAATAGAAAAGAGCATTTTGAAAACTACAATGTAAAAGTTCATATTGTAGAATTTTCATCTAATTTTAGTTTTAAACTTATTTTTAAAATACGAAAAATCCTAAAAGAAAATAATATTAAAAATGTAATTTTTCTAGGTGCCTCAGAAATGAAATCAATATATTTTGCTACTTTAGGTCTAAATATTAATTTCATAATTAGACAAGGTTCAAAAAAAACAACTTCAAAAAAAGATTTTTTTCATAAACTTCTTTATAGCAATGTAAACTATTTTGTAGGAAATTGTGAATATATGAGAAAAAATATTATTAATATTCTTCCAATCCCTAAGAATGCAACTGTTACAAGGATATATTCATCTTTAAAATTGCAAGAAAATGTAAATTTTAAAGCTTTAAACAATACAATAGATTTAGTTCATGTAGGAAGAATAAATAAGGGAAAAGGTCAGTTTGAAGTAATAAAAGCATGTGAAATTTTAAAAGAAAACAATGTACCTTTTACAATAAAATTTTTAGGAGACATTCAAGATAAAAATTATTTTGAAACTATGAAAAATTATCTAGAAAATTCTTCTTTAAAAAATCATGTTGAATTTATTGGTTATACTTCAGAGGTAAAAGAGTATTTACAAAAAAGTGATATTTTCATCTTTCCAAGCTTAGGAGAAGGAATGAGTAATGCAATAATTGAAAGTTTAGGCTTTGGTCTTATTCCTATAATTTATGACGATACTTCTTCGAGTGAATTTAAAGACTTAGGATTTCATATTCATTTAACAAAAGAAAATAATGTTGAAAACTTAAAAGAAATTCTATTAAAAGTTGTAATAAATTTTGAGGAAGAAAAACTCAAAGCAAAAGATAATCATGAAAAAGCATTAAATATTTTTGCTCCAGAAAGAGAAAAAAAAGAGTATATGAATTTATTAGTATAAAATTGAAAGAGAGTAAAAAATGTCAAATAAAGAAATTTTTATAAGTGTGGTAATTCCTGTCTATAATTCTGAATTATACATAGATGAATGTTTACAAAGTATCTTAAAACAAACTATAGTTGAAAATATAGAGTTAATTTGTGTAAATGATGGTAGCAGTGATAGTTCATTAGATATCTTAAATATGTACAAAACAAAATTTCCAAATATGATAATAATTGATCAAAAAAATGCTGGTTCAGCAATAGCAAGAAATAATGGACTGCAAATAGCAAATGGAGAATATGTATACTTTGTAGACAATGATGACTATTTAGCAAATGATAATTGTTTAAATGAGTTATACAGAATTGCAAAAAAAGCATCTTTAGATATCCTTAACTTTAATCATTTAATTTTAAAAAATAACTCTTTAAAAAAATTCTCTATAAATAGAGAAAATAACAAAATCTATACAGGAAAAGAATATCTTTCAACTGCGGAAAAAGGAAATATTACTAATACTCCTTGGGATAAACTTTTAAAAAAAAGTTATTTAAAAGAAATTAACTTTGGTTACACTTCTGGGGTTATTTCTGATGATGCAGAATCTTTATTAAGACTTTTTTATGATGCTAAAAAAGTATCATTCATAGATAATTATGCTTATGTTTATAGGATTAGACCAAATTCTGTTATGACTGGTGAAAAAACAGAAAAATATATTATCAGTACAAAAAAAATATTAGAAACTTATACTTATTATTATGATTTAGAAGAAGATAAAGGTATTAAAAGATTTATAAAAAGTTTAATTTTCAATAGATTAGTATCATATTACGAACTTATATTAGCAAATAAAGAGTTCACAAATAAATATATAGATGATTATAATATGTATAAAACAAAATACTTAAATAAATTAGAGAAGTTTTTTATTCAAAATGAAGAGAATTATTTAAATAAATTCAAAAATTCAAAATCTAAACTTGCAAAGAAAATAAACTTAAATTATTTAATTAGAAGATTTAGAAAAAGATATTTGAAAAATTGATAATTTAAACTAGTTTTTTAAAGTTGAAGCTTTTGATTTTTCACAGTTTTTGATAAAAAGCTTCCACTGTTTTTTTATCTTATACTTGGTATATAATTTACTTTTCATATAAAGAGATAGTTTTATACTATCTCTTCTAGCTCCTAATCCATCATAAATTATTAATGTATATTTATCTTCACTAACTTTTTTGCAAAATAAATTTTGGGTATTACAGTCAATAAATAATATTTGATTATTTTCTAAAAAATTCTTTAAATTGTTTAATAATTTTTTTTCTTGATCTTCTGAAAAAAAATGTTTTTTTAAATAATATTTAAAATATTTTGAATCTTTTCCATCATAATCAATTACTCTTTCAAATACTAAACCCTTTCCTAAATTTGTATCTATATATCCAAAACATTTTGTTATATTGGAAAAATCTCTATTTTTTTTAGTTAAGAAATCATAATACTTAAATTCTAATTCATTTTGGAAGTTATGCTTACTTAATCCTGGTTTCAAAATTTTTATAACTTTATTATCATCATGTGGATGTATATAAACTAGTCTTTCTCCACCTTCACCCAACAAAAAATCTTCTTTTAACTCAATAATCATTATATAAAATTCCTATAAACTAATTTTTCTTTTTAAAAATATTTTTATATTAGTAAATATTCTCTTTGAAATAGGCATTTTAAATTTATCATATAAGTTATAGCTATCAAAAACGTTTTTTAAATATTTATCATTAGAATATTTATTTTTACTATATAAAGTTTCATTCTGAGTATCTTCAATTGTTTCTAATCTTGTAAATTCTTTTTTATTTTGAAAAAGTATTTTAGACTTTTTATTGTTCATTAAAGTCATAGCTTTAAACCATATATCATCTGCATTTGGTGCTAATCTAGAAAATAAACTTTCATCTAATATATCTTTATAAAAGCAATTAGGTGGATATAAAACACCTCCTGCACCTGTAGGAAGAATATCATAATCTTCTGAGAAATCTTGTGTTCTTCTATCCCATTTACTATACTTCTTTAAACTATTGTTAATATTAAAACGTATTTTATGCCCTCTTCCACAAATAACTGTATTTGGAAATTTTAAATGCTCAGCATATAATTTTTCTATTAAATCATCCTTATATAAAATATCATCATCAAATGTAATAATTATCTCTTCAGAATATAATTTTAGAGTTGGAATTAATTTTTTATAAGATTTCAAATCTTTACAAAACTTAATTTCTATTAAGTTATTAGTATGTAAAGCTAATAAGTCTTTAGGTATATTATCGAAATTAAACTCATCTTCAGCCAACCACAAAATTATTTTATCTGCTTTCTTTGTCTGATTAAGAATTGTTTTTAAAGTTAGGTCAACACTATTTATTCTGCTACCATATGTTGTTAAAGATGCAATTATTTTTTTCATTTTGATTCCTAATTATTTCTCTCTATAAAATCTAATACTTTTCTAGATCTAGCTTCATAAGTGAAATTTTCCAAGCAATATTGATAAGCATTTTCAATTAATCTTTTCGTAAATTCTAAATCATTATGTAGTTTTTCTAAAGCGTTTATCCAAGAATTTATATCATTATTATCTACCAAAATAGCACAATTTTCATTTATAGTTTCTCTTATAATTTTTGAATCTGAACAAATCATTGGAGTTTTAGAAGCCATATATTCAAAAGCTTTTATAGGAGACATATAATCAAAGAGTTCATCAGCATTTATATAGGGAGCCAATAGAACATCACATAAATTTCTATATTTGTATGTATTTCTTGGATTTATAAATCCATGAAAAATTATATTATTAAGATCTCTAGCTTCATTTTTCCAATATTTTATATCTCTTTCATCACCACCCACTATATGAAAATACATATTTGGAAGACTTTTAGCTAACTTTATAATTATCTCGAGTCCTCTCATTTTAGCTAGCTTACCTATATATCCTACATTAAAAGTATTTTTAAATTTCTCACAATCATCAGGTATTGTATCAAAGTCATTTGGCACATCTGTAGCACTTGATGCTACATGAACATGATCACATTTTAAATTGTACTCTTTACAATAATACTCTTTTAATTTTTGTGTGTTAGTTACCAACTTATATTCATTAGTATTATTATCAATAAATTTTTTAAATAACTTTTCATCTACACTATTTTTATTGAAACTATCATGTCTTTCAAATAGAGTTTTATATCCAAATTTTTGCGCCAAATAAAAAGACAAAATATCATCTCTACCATAAACTAAATCTGGATTTATTTTTTTAACCTGACTTAAACATCTAAAAGAATATATTCTTTTTTTTAAAAATTTTATATTTGGAGAAAATAACTTTTTTATTTCAAAATTCTTTTCAACTCCATAAAATTCAAAAATATTCTCTACATTCTTTTCCTCAAGCTTTTTTGTAATAGGAGCAAAAAGAATTACTTGATGACCTAAAGAAGCAAAAGCTGCACACATTTTCATTACATTTACACTATTCGCAGTTCGTGAAGGTATTATTGAACGGCAAATATATACTATTTTTAATGACTTCATTTTGTAATTCCTATTATTAAGAAAATAATAATAACTAAAATATATTTTAATATAGATTCTTTATCTATTTCTTTAACATGAACATCAAATTTTTGAACACATATCATAGCACTAATTAATGTAACAAAAGTTGCTAGATGTGACCAAAAAGATGCTGTTAATACATATATCAAAAAAGCAACAGTAATAATTTTAGCTATATCACTTCTTTTCCTATCTTCTGCTTCATAACATAAAATTTTATAAAACATTAGTAACATCATAGAAAAACCAATTATTCCTAACTGTGCTAATATTTCCAAATAAAGATTATGAGGATGAGAAATAAGTTTGATATAAGAATGTTTTTGATTTGCTAATTCATCAACTTCCTGCATTACATCACCTGTACCTACACCTATTAGAAAATTATCTTTTATAATTTCTAATACATAATATCCAGTAATAATTCTAAGTCCTATAGAACTATTATAATTTTTTTCAGTAATAATTTTCTCTAAATCATTTTTTCCATCTTCTATTCTCTTATCAAACTGATCTGAGAAATTATATAGATATGTAAACATTATAAAAAAAATTGATAGTAAAATAAAAATTCCTTTTAATATCTCTTTTTTATAAATCAAAAATATTAGAAAGAAGATCAAACAAAATAATACAACATATCCTACCCTTCCACCTATCAAACTAATATTTAAAAAGGCCGTTGTTATAAAAATAAGAGATAATATTTTAAATTTATAATTCTTTATATCTTTAACTAATATTCTATATATAAGAATTGTTATTACTATACATAAAAACATATTATGTATTCCATGAGTAAAAAATGGACTTGGATCTTCTAGAATACTTTTATAAATTTTATATTCTCCTATAAATAATTCAGGAGGAATCATCTGAAAATGTATTAAATAAGATACTATTTCAGATAATAAAACCCCGAAAATAAAAGCATTCAAAATTCTAAAAGAGAATCTTTCATCTAAAAAACTTAAAAATATTAAAGGATATAATAGCAATTTTGCTTTATCCATAAAAGAAAAACCTGATTCCAAATCACTTGTATATAACATACCAACTACAAATAACAAATATAATAATAAAAAGTATTTTAATAAATAATTTTTAAAAGCAATTTTTAAATAATATATAAAATTTCTTCTATATAAAAATAGAAGTAGAATACAAAAAAAAACCGAAGTCTTAGCCTTATTATGAATAGGAATTAAAAAAGCATAAACTACTAATAAATGATTCATCCAAAGAGTGACTTTATCTTGACTATCTTTAGAAATATTATAAATTTTATTAAAAATGCTTAATCTATTTTCTATCATCTAAATACTACTCTTTAATATTTCAATAATTTTTTTCTGGTTATCAAAATCTAATTCAACATAAACTGGTAAACAAAGAATTCTTTTACTAATGTCTCTTGATATTTTACACTCTTGCTTTGGTTCTATATATTTTAAAGTATCAAGGGATGGATAAAAATATCTTCTTGGAAATATATTTTCATCATTTAAAGCTTTTTGTACTTTTAAAAGTTGTTCTTCACTTTTTAAAACAATTGGAAAATAACTATAGTTCTCAGATGCATTTATATTTTGTTCTTGAAATTGAACTAAATCTTTTAGTTTTTCTCTATAATTTTCTACTACAACTTTTCTCTTTTCTTTTATATTTTCTATATCATCAAGTACACAAAGTCCCATTGCTGCTTCGAATTCATTCATCTTTGCATTTGTACCTAGATGTGGTATTTCTTCAGTGTTTTTAATACCAAAGTTTATAAGATATCGTGCTTTTTGTACTAATTCATCATCATTTATTATTAAGGCTCCGCCTTCAATTGTATGAAAAAGTTTAGTAGCATGAAAGCTAAGAGTGGAAATATCACCATAATTTAATACACTTTGATTTTTATATTTTACATCAAAAGCGTGAGCTGCATCATATATAACTTTTAAATTACTCTTTTTTGCTATTTTTTCTATTTCTTCTACTTCACAAGCATTTCCAAATACATGAACAGGAACTATAGCACTTGTATTTGGAGTGATAATTTTTTCTATACTTTTAGGGTCAAGATTAAATGTGTTTTTATCTATATCAGCAAATATTGGTAAAATATTATTTGTTACAAGAGAACTTGTAGTTGCTACAAAGCTAAAAGGAGTAGTTATAGCAAAACTCTTTATATCAAGTGTACGATAAGCTATCTCAAGAGCAACTGTACCATTTGATACAAGAACTATATTTTTTACTCCTAAATACTCAGCAAGTCTTTTCTCAAGTTTTTGTACCAATGGACCATTATTCGTAAGCCATCCATTTGCGTATATTTCATCTACATATTCTTTATATTTTTCTTTATTTGGTAAGTAAGTTTTTGTTACATTTATCATTTATTTATTCCATATTTATTCAAATACCACTTAATAGTTTTAACTATTCCACTATCAAAATTCTCATCTGCCTTCCAACCAAGTTCTTCTTCTAACTTTGTTGCATCTATTGCGTATCTTCTATCATGTCCAGCTCTATCTTCTACGAAAGTTATTAAACTTTTATATGAAAAGTTAGGAAGTGAAACTTGTTCATCTAAAATAGTTGTAATTCTATCAACTATTTGAAGATTTGTTCTTTCATTTCTTCCACCAATATTATATGTTTCTCCAGTTTTTCCATTATGATAAACTAAGTCTATACCTCTACAGTGATCAAGTACATACAACCAATCTCTTATATTTTTTCCATCACCATATATTGGAATTGGATTTTGTTTAAGAGCATTTCTAATAATTGTAGGGATTAGTTTTTCATCATGTTGTTTTGGACCATAATTATTTGAGCAGTTTGTAATAACTGTATTTAATCCATATGTTTCATTATATGCTCTAATTATCATATCACTTGAAGCTTTGCTTGCACTGTATGGAGAATTTGGAGCGTAAGGTGTTTTTTCAGTGAACAGATCATTTGGATCTTCACTTAATGTTCCATATACTTCATCAGTAGATATATGATGGAATCTTGAGTTTTTATATTTATCTTTATAACTAAATGGTTTAGTCATCCAATATTTATAAGCTACATCAATTAAAGTGAATGTTCCATTTACATTTGTTTGAACAAACACACCTGGATTTTTAATAGAGTTATCTACATGAGATTCTGCTGCAAAGTGAATAACACCAGAGATATCATATTCATTAAATATAAACTCTATTAATTCTCTATTACAGATATCACCTTTAATAAATTTATAGTTAGGATTTGTTTCACACTCTTTAAGATTTTCTAGATTACCTGCATAAGTTAAAAGGTCTAGGTTTACTAGATTATAGTTTTTATATTTATTTAGGAAGTATGGTACGAAGTTTGAACCAATAAATCCAGCACATCCAGTTACTAGTATTGTTTTATTTTTGTTATTGAACATATATATCCTTTACTAAATCATACTGAAAGTGGATAATATATCGTAGGTTTATCATATGTAAGAAGCAGTTGCTTACTTATAATACTTCTTGTTACTGGATAAAGTCTTGTTCCAATCCTTCCTGCTAATATTATGTCTTTCATTTTCACAATCTTCCATCTGAATTTGGTAATATAGATTTAATATCAAATATCACTTTATTCTCATTTGATATTTTTAATTTCTTATATTCATCATGACTAACTGCTAATATTACTGCTTGGTAATCATCAAAATTATATTTATCAATTAAAGATAATCCATATTCATGTTTTACCTCATTTTTATCTGCCCAATAATCTGATACATCAACAAAACATCCATATTCTTTCATTTCATTAATTATATCTATTACTTTTGTATTTCTTACATCTGGACAATTTTCTTTAAAAGTTATTCCTAAAACTAATACTTTTGAGTCTTTAATTTGAATACCTTTTTTTATCATAAGTTTTATAGTTCGCTCTGCAATATATTTAGCCATTCCATTATTTATTTGTCTTGCACCTAAAATTAAGTTTGGTTTATAACCTAATTCCTCTGCTTTATATGTCAGATAATAAGGATCTACTCCTATACAATGTCCACCAACCAATCCTGGCATCAATTTTATAAAGTTCCATTTAGTAGCCGCTGCTGCTATAACTTCACTTGTATTAATATTCATTGTATTAAAAATTAAAGACAACTCATTAATTAAAGCAATATTTACATCTCTTTGAGTATTTTCAATAACTTTAGAAGCTTCTGCTACTTTTATAGAACTTGCCTTATGTGTTCCTGCCAATATTATAGATTTATAAAGGTTATCTACTTTATCTGCAATTTCTGGAGTGCTTCCTGATGTTACTTTTAATATTTTGGTTACAGTATGCTCTTTATCCCCTGGATTAATTCTCTCTGGGCTATATCCAGCAAAAAAATCCACATTGAATTTTAATCCACTTACTTTTTCTAATTCAGGAACACATACATCTTCTGTAACACCTGGATAAACAGTAGACTCATATATAACTATGTCATTTTTTTTCAGTACTTTTCCAACTGTTTGAGATGATTTTATAAGTGGAGTTAAATCTGGTTTATTATTTCTATCAATTGGAGTTGGTACAGTCACTATAAATATATTACAATCTTTAATATCATTTATATCTAAAGAAAATTTCATACCATTTTTTATTGTTTCTTTAACTTGAGTTTCACTCAATTCCTCAGTTCTATCATAGCCATTATTTAGTTCTTCAATTCTTTTTTCATTAATATCAAACCCAACTACAGGATATTTAGAAGAAAAAGCATGAGCTAATGGAAGCCCTACATACCCTAATCCTATTATACATATCTTATCTTTCAAATTTTCCTCCAACTATTATTTTCCATAAAAATCTTTATACCACTTAACAAACTCTTTAATTCCATCAGGTAACTTTGTATCTGGTTTATAATCAAAATCCTTTATTAAATCACTTACATCAGCGTAAGTGCTTACCACATCTCCTGCTTGCATTGGAAGAAAGTTTTTCTTTGCATCAATTCCAATTGCTTTTTCTAATGTTTCTATAAAATCTAGTAATTGTACAGGTGCATTATTTCCTATATTATATATTCTATATGCAGCTGTTGAAATATCTGGTTTTGGATTTTCTGGATTGAAATCTTTAGATGATATTGCTGGATTATCTATTACTTTTATTATTCCATCTACTATGTCATCTACATATGTAAAGTCTCTACTCATATTTCCATAATTAAATACTTTTATCTCTCTATCATTTAAGATAGCATCTGCAAAAAGAATAGGAGCCATATCAGGTCTTCCATATGGTCCATAAACAGTAAAGAATCTAAGTCCTGTAGTTGATATATTATACAAGTGAGAGTATGTATGTGCCATCATCTCATTTGATTTTTTTGTAGCAGCATAAAGACTTATTGGATGATCTGTATGATCACTTGTTTTAAATGGCTGAGATTTATTTAGTCCGTACACTGAACTAGAACTTGCATAACATAAATTTTTTACATTATTATGTCTACAAGCTTCAAGTATATTCATAAATCCTTTAACATTAGAGTCTATATATGCATGAGGATTTTCTATAGAGTATCTAACACCTGCTTGAGCTGCAAGATTACAAACAGCATCAAACTTCTCAGATTCAAAAAGTTTATACATCTCATTTGTATTAGACAAATCCATTTTTACAAATCTATGTTTTGGGTAAGTTTTTGAAGAGATTAATTTATTTTCTATTATTTCTGCTTTTGAAATACCAAGTTCATTTAATCTTGCATATTTCAGATTTACATCATAGTAGTCATTTATATTATCTAATCCTACTACTTCATCTCCTCGATTAAGTAGTTTTTTTGCTAAATGATAACCTATAAAACCAGCTGTTCCTGTTACTAATATCTTCATATACTTTTTATTCCCTATTTAATCATTACCAAAAATATCTCTAGTATAAACTTTTGATTCTACATCTTTTAGTTTATCACTTTGTCTATTTGCTACTATTACATCTGACATCTTTTTAAATTCATCTAAATCTTTTATAACTTTAGAGTTAAAAAAAGTTTCTTCATTTAGTACTGGTTCATATATTACTACTTCAATACCTTTTGCTTTTATTCTTTTCATTATACCTTGAATTGCAGAGCTTCTAAAGTTATCACTTCCACTTTTCATTACAAGTCTATATACACCAACTACTTTTGGGTTTCTTTTTATAATACTATCTGCAATAAAATCTTTTCTTGTAGAGTTAGATTTTACAATAGCTTCTATTAAATTACTTGGTACTTCACTATAGTTTGCCAAAAGTTGTTTTGTATCTTTAGGTAAGCAGTAACCTCCATACCCAAAGCTTGGATTATTATAATGAGTTCCAATTCGAGGATCTAATCCTACACCATCAATAATTTGTTTAGTATCAAGGTTATGAGTTTGAGCGTAAGAGTCTAATTCATTAAAGTATGCAACTCTCATAGCAAGGTATGTATTTGAAAATAGTTTTATAGCTTCAGCTTCAGTTGAATCTGTAAAAAGAATGGGAATATCTTTTTTAATAGCACCAGCAGCTAGCAGTGAAGCAAAAAGTTCTGCTTTTTTACTTTGTTCACCTACAATTATTCTACTTGGGTATAAATTATCATATAGAGCTTTTCCTTCCCTCAAGAATTCTGGGGAGAAAATTATATTTTGCGTATTAAACTTTTCTTTTAAGCTTTTTGTATATCCAACAGGAACTGTTGATTTAATTATCATAGTTGTATTTGGATTTATTTCTAATACATCTTTAATTACTGCTTCAACACTTTTTGTATTAAAGTAATTAGTTTGTGGATCATAATCAGTAGGAGTAGCAATAATTACAAAAGTAGCATCTTTATAGGCTTCATTTTTATCTAAAGTAGCTTTAAAATTTATATTATCTTTTTTTAAATACTCTTCTATCTCCTTATCTTCAATAGGAGATATTTTATTGTTAATCATTTCTACTTTTTCTGGAATTATATCTAGAGCAACTACTTCATTATTTTGAGCTAAGAGTAATCCATTTGATAAACCTACATATCCTGTTCCTGCGATGGCAATTTTACATTTAATTGTTTGCTTACTTTGTTTATCCATAATTTATTACTCCTCATTTTTATAATTTTTTATTAAATATTCTGTCACTGCTAAACTAGCTTTGTAATAATTTATAATTTCATCACTACTTTTATCTTTTAAACTATTTAATTTTCTAACTTTACTTCCATTATTTACAATCATAGATCCATTAAATCCATAATGTTGAACTGTTTTATCAAAAAGATTATTTCCTATTGATAAATATTTCACACCATTTAAAGTCAAATTATATAAAGTAGGAAAAATATCTTTTTGGCTTCCAGCAACTGTAGTATCAATCTGTAACTTTTCTTTTAAGTTTTTTGGTAAATAAAAATATATTGGAATGTTTTTTGCTGTAAAAATTGGATTATTATCATACTTCATAATTCCTTCAATTGTATTGTTATCTGCAGTTATAACTACAATTGTATTATCTTTAAATTTACTTTGTTTAAATTTATCTAAAAAAGTTCCTACACTATCTAAGGCATAACCATAAGATTTTAATCTTTGCTCTGCTAAAGCAAAATCTCCCGTTATATGATTTCTCAAATCTTCACTATAACTTAAAATCTTGCTCTTATATCCATTTGGAATATTGTAAGGTGGATGATTATTTGTACTAAGTGCTACAATCATCTCTTTACCATTTGATTTTTCAAGTTTATTTAAAATATGATCATATAAATACTCATCATAAATTCCCCATGGATGAAAATATTCACTCTCTTCTTTAGTAACTTTTATTGAAGAAAAAATATCTTGTTTCCCATCTACCGCTTTATAATCCTGATATTTAATAAATTTTCCTAAATCTCTCCATGTAGAATCTCCTCCATAAATAAAGCTTGTATTGTAGCCTTCATTATTATATAAGAATGCAGGAGTAAAAGAAAAACTTGTTTGTGCATAATCTGATTGAGAAAATGGAAAACTATTTGGCCTATATGGAATATTTAATAAAAGTGCTTCTAAACTAGAAATTGTTCCATCACCTTCACTAATAATATTTGTAAACAAAATATCTTCTTCAAAATGTTTTTTCAAATTTCCCATAATATCAAACTCTTCACTTTGATATTTTAATATTGGCATTCCAAAACTTTCAACCATAATTACAACAACATTATAATCTTGATTGTCTATTTTTTTTGTTGTATAAGTTATATTATTTAAAAGATTTTGTTCATCAATATTAGAAGATTTTTTGTGTATTTTAAATGCTTCTGCTATATTGTTTTCAAATCCAGTTTCTTTAATATAATCAATTTTACTTTTTTTAAATTTATTTCTCACATCATACGCAGTTATAAATGCTCTAACACCATTTTGACTCATTTTATTAATATATTCATTTGTTGAAACATTTGGAATCATTTTCCCTAAAGGATACATTCCAAAAGTTCCACGAATTATAAAAAAATTAAATACTATTAAAAAAAGAAAAAAGAAAAATGGAATTTTTATTAAAAAAATCAACTTTAAATTTTCACTGTTATTTTTAAATATTTTTTTTAAGATAAAAAAAAGAAAAATTAAATAAAAAGTAAATATTGATAAAATTGGAACAACACTATAATTTTCCCAAAAAGTTTTTAATAAAGCTACAGTATCATCTTCAAAAAGTCCAAAAAACAATATATTCAAATGATCTTTAAAATAAGAGTAAAAACCAAAATCAGCAAATAAAAGTATAGTTACAATAAAATAGAATAGAAAAATATAATAAACCAAGAAATTCTGAAAAATTCTGAAAAGTTTATCATTATTTAAATAGTATAAGGTAATTATTCCAAAAGTTGGTATAGCTTGGATATATCCAATCACAGTTAAATCAATTCTAAAACCTAAAAATAACATTTTTAGTATATCAAAACTAAAATTGCTGAAATTATCTAATTCACTGTAATATGTAAAAAAAACTACTCTAAAAATAGTCATAAAAAGTAAAAATACTATATATACGAAAAATAGTTTTTTTACAATATCCAAAACCCAGATTTTATTAAAGCTCATCTAAATACCTTAAAATAAGAGTATTAAAACCCAACAAACTGTATGTAATCCTATTGTAAACATAACAGCAGTTGAACCTATATCTTTTGCATTTTTAGCTAAAGGATGTATCTCTTTTGTACATAAATCAACTACATTTTCAACTGCAGAATTTAATAACTCTACAATCAAAACCAAAATCCCAGTTATAAGTAATATTAGTTTGTTCGTTAAACTAGTATCAATGTATATTATCCCAGCAATTATAAAAATTGCACAAAATAACTCTAGCTTAAAAGAGCTTTCCGTTTTTATTGCTGTTATTAATCCATCTAATGCATATTTTGTATTTTTAAAAAGATGATATTTCGGTTTATTTTGCATTTTTTCTCATTTTATTTAAAATTTCTATTAATTCAAAAAAATATTTTACGTCACTTCCAACTCTTTTTTTTATAAAATCTTTTTCATATAACCACGAAAAAAATCTGAGTCTTTTACTAAAAATTATTAATTTATTTTTAAACTCAAAATTAGAGGAAAGTTCTAAATATTTATTAATTATTCTTTCATAATCTATCTTAAAATTAAGCTTTTTTAATTTTAAAAATGATAATAGAAACAACAAAAAATCTCTATATTGTAGTTTTTTTATATCTACATTATCTTGAAAACTCTCTTCAAAATCAATAGCAAAAACTTTACCATCTTTAAAAGTAAAATTTCTCAATTGACTACCACCATGAAAGGAGTTACAATTGTGTATTTTTACAAGTTCAAATAAAGCTAAATCGATATAATAATAAAAATCTTTTTCTACAATATTCTTATTCTTTAAAATTCTATTTACACTTTTCCCACTATCTTCCAAAACAAAATAATCGTTATTTTTAACAACCACTTTTGGAACATTTATTCCTAAACTATAAAATTTTTCAAGCTTAGAAACTTCAAAATCTAAAGCCTCTTTTTTATTTTTTTTTAAAGGAGGAATTAATAGTTCAAAAGGTAAAAATTTATAAAAAAATTCCTGTATTCTATCTGGTTTTGTGGCTCTAGCTTTTTTTAACCAATAAGCTCTGTTTTCAAAAACAAAAGGGAATATATCACTTCGTGAAGAATCAAATTCTTTTTTAGCAATTATTTCTATACTACTCAAATTTCTACTTTTTATAAATATTTTTATGAAATTTTTTAAATCTTTTATGTTGCCATAACCAAAAATCGGGTTTATCAAAAATTTGTTTAGAAACAATATCATTTTGAATTTGAGTTAACTCTTTAACTTTATCATCTGTTTTAAAATCAAAAGTTTTAACATCAATTGGCTCACAAACTTTAATTGTCCAATCTCTAAAACCATTATTTACTGTAAAAATTGGAATAATAATAGCACCAAATTTTAAAGCCAACCGAGAAGTTGAATCTGTCGCATAAGCTTTTTGAGCCAAAAATTCAACTTCTATTCCGCTACCTATATGTTGATCTATAACAATTGCAACACTTTTATTTTCTTTAAAAGCTTTTAGCATCCCCTTAGCAGCAGTCTCTTTTTCAAGCATAGTAATTCTATTTTTACTTCTAGCTATTTCATATTTTTTTTGAATATGAGGATTATCCATTCTTCTATTTACAACCGCAATATCTCCAAACATTAGTGCAATATAAGGTAAAGTTATCTCCCAACCGCCATAATGCGCAGTCATATAAATAATTTTTCTATTATCTTGAAAAGCTTTTTCTATTATCTCTTTATTTAAAATATTTGCTTTACTTAAAAGTTCTTCTTTTGAAATAGTTTGATTTTCAATAAATTCATACATATTAAAAACTAAAGATTTATAAGAGTTATAAATTATCTCTTCTTTTCTATCTTTACTTATAGAATCTTTATAAACTAAATCAAGGTTCGCTCTTGCTACTTTTAAATGTTTTTTATTTAATTTATAAGCTAAAAATGCTAAAAATCTTAAAAACTTTTCCATAATAAATTTAGGAGTAATTAAAAATAAGAAGATAAAAGTGTTATATAAAAAAAGTCTAAAATAATCTTTTATCACTCTATACATAAAAGCTCCTTCGCTATTTTTATAATCTCTTGCTCATTTATTTCATTTATAGAAAAATCCTCTTTATTTAACTTAAATGGATTAACAAAAGATTTAGATTTTACTGTTCTATTTATATTTGTAAGATATGTATTTCTATAATCTGGGGTATTTCCAAATATTGTAATACTTGGAGTGTTTAAAGCCCAAGCCATATGAGTTGGTCCAGTATCATTTCCTATTACTAAATCAACTTTTGATACTAATGCTTTTAAACTATTTAAATCTATTTTTGGTAAAACTTTAGCACTTGAATTATCTGATATAAAAGAAGCTATAGATTTTTCTTCTTCATTTCCCCAAGCTATTATAAAATTTTCATCAATATTTGACACTATTTTAGCAAACTTCTCTTTAGAATACATTTTACTCTTCCAACTAGCCCCAACTATTAATAATATATTCTTTTTATCTTTAGATAAAAAATCATAGACTACTTTATTCTCACTCTTGAAAAATAAAAATGGTTTTTTATTTAAAATATCCTCTGTTGATATATCAAAGTTTAAAGCTTTAGAGATTAAAAAACAGTTTCTTTCTATTACATTTTTATCGTAAGCTATACTTACTTTTTTTGTATAAAAAAAACTTGCAAATCCTTCTCTTGTAGAATTTTTACAAAATCCAACAATATTTTTTCCCAAAATTCTAGCAACAAGTGCAGATTTAATAAGTCCTTGAGCATCTATTATAAGATCGTAATTCTCTTCTTTAAAAGCTTTAATAAAAGATATTTGAGAAAAAATATTTTTTTTTAATTTTTTTATAGATTTAAGGTTTAATTTTATTATCTTATTTATGTTTGGATTATATTCCAAAACTTGAGAAAAAGCATCTTCTACAAACCAATCAATTTTAATGCTTGGATAGTACTTTTTTATAAATTCTAAAGCTACCATAGAGTGAATAATATCACCCATTGCAGATAGCTTTATAATAGCTATCTTTTCCACTATAAAATCTCTAAAAATAGTTTTTGTGGAAGTTCTAATTTTTCAATATATGATTCAACCAAAAATGATTTATTAGGTAATTCTAAATGCAATGTATTATTGAGCAAAACATATTTCACTTTAGGTCTACTAAAATCAATATTTACAGCTAAATTAAGTGCTATCATAAACGAAAGCCATTGCATAGTATCCAAAGATGGTAAAAGTTCTTCATATTCTTCTAAATCTCTCTGTCTTGGTAGAGATTTCTTTGAGAATTTCAATATATAAGCTACTATAACTCTTGAAGAGTGAAAAAAATCATAACTTAGCCCATTTAAAATAAACTCAAAAGCATTATCATTTGATTTATAAAAATTCAAAGTAGTTCCAATTGAATGTAGCTTTGAAGCAACAACTAAAAGTGTTTTATACTTTTCATCTAAATTATGAATTGGCTTTAATACATCAAATATTTTACTTGCATTAGTACCCACATAAGCACTTTGTTTTGCATCAATTTGAAATCTATCAAGTAAACTTCTAACACTTACATTAAAATTCTCTGGAAATTTATGATTTGAATTTCTAAGAAGATCTGTTAAATAAACTCCCTCTCGAACACCTACTCCAGAAGTTACAACAGTTTTTGTGTCTAACTCATCAAGAATCGTTTTAAAAATAAAAGTTCCTTCTTTTATAGTATCAAACCTATCTTTTTTAACTCCTAGTCTTTCTAAATCTTCAACTGTTTTTGTTTTTAATATATCAACAAAAAGTTTTTCTTCCTTTTTTACACTATAAGTAAACCCATGAATTGCATCTAAAGGATAACAGTTTTTTTGCATAATTAATTTTGATAGAAATCTAATACTTCCACCAATTCCTACAACTTTAGAAGGAATTTCTTCATTTAAATCATAAACTTTTTTTAAGCTATCTAAAATATATTTTTTAGCACCATCTAAATTGTTTTTATTAAAATATAACTCTTTTAATCTTACTGTACCAACATCTAATGATATAGATTTTTTTATTTTTCCATCTTTTACAAAACAAAACTCAGTAGAACCACCGCCAATATCAACAGTTACAAAATTATCATCTGGTAGGAGATTTGAAGTAGCAACTCCACCAAAATATGCCTCTTTTTCTCCATTTATGATTTTGATATTTAAATCTAAATCTTTTTTAACTCTATTTAAAAATATCTTAGAATTTGGAGCATCTCTTAAAGCTGATGTTGCAACACATAAAATTTTTCTTGATTTTAAAGCATTTGAAATATTTAAAAATGATTTTAAAGCTTCATAGGCTCTTTGCATTGGAACTTCCTGAAGATTACCGCCATTTTCATAGCAACCTTCAGAAATTTTAACCTTACTTTTTGTCTCATTTATAAGACTAAAGGCAAACCTACTACTCTTTTCTAGAACAACCATTCTCATTGAGTTTGACCCAATATCAATGATTGTTGTGATTTTTGACATATTAGTTTTCTTCTTCCATTAACTGTTCATATTTAAATTTTAGTTCTTCTAATGTCTCTTCATTATCCGGATCTAAAATAATACAGTCTACTGGACAAACCTCAACACACTGCGGTTCTTCATAGTGTCCAACACACTCAGTACATCTATCTGGATCAATTACATAAATTGGATCTCCCTCTTCTATCGCATAGTTAGGACACTCCTCTCTACAAGCGTCACATGCAATACATTCATCCATAATTATTAAAGCCATATATTTTCCTAGTATAATTTATTGTTTTGGAGTTATACCCAAAAATCTTTAATATTTTCTTTAAAATAATGAAATTTATCTTTATATTTTGATATAAAAACAAGATTTTCATCTTTATAAATATATAAACCACTACTTATAAATAAGGCTGCTTCTAAATCAAAAACTCTTAAATCTCCAGCAAATAAAACAAAATCATAATCTTTTGCATTTGCTAAACTTAGAGCTGTAGCTCCTAAAATTCTAAACTTAATATTTTTATCATTTAATACTTTACAAATATTAGGATATTTGTATCCTCTTTCAAATACTGCAACTTTTGAATTACTATTTAGATTTTGTTTTAATTCTTTTTTACTATTTAAACAAAAATATTTTATATCTTCATTAAAAATTTTATAAATTAAAACTCCTGAAGCTAAGTTTGCTACAAAACCAGCAATTGTTTCTTCCCCTTTTTTTACTCCAACAGATGTTCCATAATATGGAAGATTTGAGAAAAAATTATTACTTCCATCAAGCGGATCAATTACAAATGTAAATTCTTTTTGAAAATCTAAAAATCCACACTCTTCACTGAAAATATTTCCAAATTCTTTTAGATTTTTTATAAATATATTTTCAAATATAATGTCAATTTTAAGAGAATTATCTCCTCCAAAACCAATCTGATTAGTATATAAATAATCCTCTTTTTTTAAATTATTTCTTATATATTCAAATATTTCCATATTTGATTTTATTATTGCATTTTCTATATTTTTCAAAATTACAAACTCTCTTTATAATCTATTTGTCTAAGATTGTTATCTTTTTCATTTGTATTAATTTCTACTTTTTGGATTTTTTCAAGTTCCATAAAATAAGCATGAGATAAATAAATTACGTAAAATATTGCTATAAAAAGTGTAAAAAATGGAACCGTAGATATAAAATAAAGAAAAAATGTTCTAATTCTAAATGAGTTAGAATTTTTTGAATAAATTATTTTATATTCTTCGTTACTTAAAATTGTAGATGATACATCATAATTTAAAAGTTTATGGAAAAAATAATACAAAGGTAAATAAAGAGCTATCAAATTTACCAAAGGAATAAAGTATAAAGGAACTAACAATATATATAAAAGTATCATTATAAATAATGACTTAGTAAGGACCCAAAAAGCACCTAAAACAGTTCCATATGGCTTTAAATTCAAACTATTATAATGTGTTTTCTTAAGATAATTTACAACAAAAGGTGTTAAAAAACCAATTATTATTAAAGTTAAAATAACACTAAGATGAAATATAAAAACGACACCCACAGTATACAATAAAAACCCTGCCAACCATGAAGTAATAGAGTATTTAAATAAAAATACAATCAAGTATGTGAGCCAAACAAAATAAAATGGTGCATTTTCATCAATTATAACTTCTCCTCCATTTTGAGAAGTTTCAGCAACTGTTTTTAAAGCATCTATTCCAAAACTAGCAAAACCAAAAAATAGCGCATATAAAACTATCATTGTAACAATTAAAGGTACCAATGCAATTTTTAGCATTGAAGAACTAAAAAAATCTCTTATACTTCTTTTTAAAATTTCTATTTCATTCATATTACATCTTTATATTAAATTCCAATTATTCTACTATTTATATATTTAAAAATCGAATCTTTTTCTATAATCACATTTTTGACAAAGTTCCTCAATTAAAATATTGTTTTTAAATCCCTGTATCATTTGTTTAGCTTTAGGACTCTCTAAAATTTTTTCTATTGAAAATTCATGTATATTTCCAAGATTTATATTTGCATCTAAATCCAAACAACAAGGAACTACTGTTCCATTTGCTAAAATACCAAAATGTGAACTCAATCCATAACAAAAACCTTTTAAACTAACAACTTCATTTTTCAAACTTGGCCAACTGAAATATTCATCAAAATTTATAAATATTTTTCTATCTACTCTTATATTTTTTGGTTTTGTCTCATAAATCTCATTAATATTTAATTTTGAATCAAAAAAACTATTTAATTTATCAAAAGTTTTACTATTAAAATCAAATGCTGTTTTTTCATTATCTAAATTCCAAATTCTAAAATTTATAAAATATTCATGTTTATTTTCTTGTGCAAACTTTACAAAATCTAAAATTGGATTTAAATACTCTTCAAAACTTTTTTTATGTGAATTAGCATTGTAGGAATTTAAAGAAAAATTAATTTGCTTAATTGCTGGATTTAACAAAGCCTTATAGTGTTTGACATTTATATTATTTGCTGTAGTCGTAATATTTACTTTTAATCCATGTTTTAAACTAATATTTAGATACTCTTCCAAATTTGTAAGAACTAAAGGATCTCCTACAATATGATATGCTAGCTCATTTGTAAAATTTTTTAACTCAAAATTTAATCTATCAAAAGTATCCAAATCCATAATTTTATTTGGCATCAATTTAGGTGGACAAAAGGTACATTTTAAATTACAAATATTTGTAAGTTCTATATGAACTTTCTTAAATTTTTTTATATCTATTCCTTATTTTTTCAGAATTGTAACCAACTATAGCAAAATAATCGATTACTAAAAATAGTTTAAATATAATTGCCAAAAAATTAAAGGTTAGACATATGGAGATGATTTTAAACGAAGATGATATGGTAGTTGGAGCTAGATTTGAAAATGGAACAATTCAAGATTATATAGATAAAGATAAGACTTATGGTTTATTAAGAGTTGAAGATACTACTTGTAATTGGTTTTTATTTAACAAAGACGAAAGTGAAGAAGAACTCCAAAAATTATACAATGAAGTTATAAAAAAAGAACATTTTATTCAAAATAATTTTGGTGAAGAAATTGTAGTATTTAATAGACAAGGTGAAAAATCATTTGAAGATTTAGTAAAAAAAATTGATGAATACCTAGGTGATGAATTAGGAAGTTTCATTTAATTAATAAATAGTTTTTTATAAATATTATCAAAATTTTGAATAGGTTTTGGATTAAACTCCTCTTCCTTTTCTAAACTCCAGAAAAGATGTTTGTTTCTAAAACTCTCCTTACTTAGCTTAAAATTTATTTTAAAAGCTGTTGCTATAACGATATTATTAAGTTTGTCTCTAAATAAAAACTCTTCTTTAGAATAAATTGTATCAAAAAATGATGTTGTAAACTTTTTCGTAATTTCATATCTAGGTTTTTCATCTAAAGTTTTACTATTACCATTTAAGTAAACTCTTTCAATACCATAAACATATCTATTAAAACGTGTTGAATATGTACCTATATCTATAAACTTATCAATATATTTTTGGTGAGTTATTGAGATATTATACCTATCTTTTAAATTAAAATTTGATGAATTCATCAAAGGGTATGAATAAACTTCAGTTATATCTAGACTATCTATTTTTCCACTTAAATTTTTTTGAGCACTAATTAGAATTTTGCTATCCATTTTAAACAAAATATAGTAAGTTCTGACTGTATGCTTAAGTATAATATCACCATAAAAAAATGAAAAAAGTAGAAATAAAGTTAAAAAAAATACAAAAAAACTTTTGAATAATTTAGAAAAGATAAAACTAATAAAAAAACAAAAAGATATTAAAGAAATATTAGAAAATATAAATAGCAATTTTTCAGGTAAAACTAACTCTATAGAAGGCATAAAACCACTTTAATGATAAATTATTTTTATTTGTTAAACTTATTTATTCTAGCGTAAAAAAGATTATTTTTAAATTTTAAAAATGGAACATAAGAATTTCAATTTTCAAGTAATGGAATCAAAATATTATCTTACAACTTTGAATAAGAATGAGTCCAAAAATGAATTAATTGTATTTATTATAAATTGATAAATATTAAAATTGGTTGCGGAAATAGGATTTGAACCTATGACCTTCGGGTTATGAGCCCGACGAGCTACCTAGCTGCTCTATTCCGCGATAATAAACAAAAAAATATATTCATAAAGTAAATTTAAAAAATCAACAAAAGGAAATAATTTAAGACTTTGTGGATGGGGTAGAAGGATTCGAACCTTCGAGTGACGGTACCAAAAACCGTTGCCTTACCGCTTGGCGATACCCCAGAAGGATTTTAAAGTAAAAGTGGAGCTGGTGAAGGGAGTCGAACCCCCGACCTGCTGATTACAAATCAGCTGCTCTAGCCAACTGAGCTACACCAGCACTTTTATCTTATTTATATGGTGTCAAAAGAGAGACTTGAACTCTCGACCTCCGGCTTATGAGACCAGCGCTCTAGCCAGCTGAGCTACTTTGACATAAGAATTAAGTTGGTTGCGGAAATAGGATTTGAACCTATGACCTTCGGGTTATGAGCCCGACGAGCTACCTAGCTGCTCTATTCCGCGATAAAATAAAAGAACGTCACTAAAAAGTGGAGCGGGAGACGAGACTCGAACTCGCGACAGTCTGCTTGGAAGGCAGAAGCTCTAGCCAACTGAGCTACTCCCGCATAAAACCTTTAAATAAAAAGGATTGAAATAATATCTAAAAAAATATTAAATAAAACTTAATATTTTTTAGCTGGTGGGTCGTGAAGGACTCGAACCTTCGACCACTCGGTTATGAGCCGAGTGCTCTAACCAGCTGAGCTAACGACCCAGTGGCGGACAGTGAGGGATTTGAACCCTCGGTACCGTTGCCAGTACGTCTCCTTAGCAGGGAGGTGGTTTCAGCCACTCACCCAACTGTCCGTTCTAATTTTAAATTCATAAAATCAGGACGGGAATTATAAGAGGAAATGTCTTAAATTTACCTTAATTATTCTAATTATTTTATAGATTATTTAAAATTTTTTGAACTACTGCTCTAGGATTTTCACTTTTATATATAGGTCTTCCTACAACTATAAAATTCACTAAATTTTCTTTTGAAAAAGATATATCAGCAACTCTTTTTTGATCTCCACTATCTTCACCAAAAGGACGAATACCAGGACATAATGTTATAAAATCATTAGATGTATTTTCTTTTATATCTAAACTTTCAAAAGCTGAACAAACAACACCATCAAGTCCTGCTTCAAAAGTATTTTTTGCAAATTCTCTTGCTTTTTTATCTATATTCTCTCCATAAATCTCTTTAAAACTATCATTATCAAAAGAAGTAAGAGCTGTAACAGCAAGAACCAAAGGTCGATTTGGAATATCTTTGATTCTATTCATTACAGTTTGCATAGCAAATTTTCCTGCACTTGCATGAACATTAAACATATCAACTAAACCAAATTTTGATATATCTTCAGCCGCATCAGCCATAGTATTTGGAATATCATATAGTTTTAAATCTAAAAAAATTTTAAAGTTTGGGTTTATATTTTTTATATCTTCTAAAAACTTTTTTCCATCTCTTAAATATGTTCTAAAACCTACTTTTAACCAAACATCAAAATCTTTTATTTTTTCTACAAGTTCTAAATTTTCACTTGAACTTTCAAGGTCTAAAGATACACAAAGCTTCATATCTTTTTTCATATCTATACCTTTTTTATTTGGTCTAAAATTGCATTTATAAATTTTGGAGCACCATCACTTGCTAATCTTTTTGCTAATTCTATCGCTTCATTTATTACAATAGCTTTTGATAAATTTTCAAACAATATTTCATAAATAGCTAATCTTAAAATAGATTTCTCAACACTACCTACATCATCAATAGTTCCTTGTGTTATAAAAGCGATAATTTGCTCATCTATTACTTCAACGTTTTTTATTGTTCCATTGAATAAATTTAATGCAAATTCTTTTTGACTATTTCTAATTTTCTTTTCTTCTAATATCTCATCAACAAATTTCGCAATTTCTTCATTTCCTAAATCATATGCATACAGAAGTCCAATTACAGACTCTCTTGCTTGTGTTCTTGTTGCCAAATTATTTTTCCATTTCGCTATATAAATCTAGCATTTCAATTATTGTAACCATAGCTTCAGCACCTTTGTTCCCTACTTTTGAACCAGCTCTTTCAATTGCTTGCTCAATTGTATCAGTTGTTAAAACACCATTTGAAACAGGTTTTCCATACTTTAAAGCCACTGTTGCAATACCTTTTGTTGCTTCTGCACTTATATAATCAAAATGAGGTGTTGCTCCTCTTATAACTGCACCAACACAACATACAGCATCATATTTTTTACTTGCAAGAGCTTTTTCAAGAGCAAAAGGTATTTCAAAAGCACCAGGAACTAATATTAAATCTAAATTATCTTCATTTCCTCCATGTCTTTTAAATGCATCTTTTGCACCTTCAACCAATCTATCAGTAATAATATGGTTAAATCTTCCATTTATTATTGCAACTTTTTCGTGTCCTTTTAATCGTAAAACACCTTCTATTATTCTCATTTTATACTCCAAATCTTTTTATATAAGTATCGATTATACTCAAAATTATCTTAAAAAATTAGTTACCTAAAGCCTCTTTAATAGCAAAAATTTCATTCATAGTTTTATACAAATCATCAATATGAAGCATATTAGGCCCATCACTTTTTGCATTTTTTGGGTCAATATGTGTCTCAAAGAAAAATCCATCAACTCCTACACTAGCTGCAGCTCTTGCCATATAAGGAACAAAAGTACTATTTCCCCCTGTTGTTCCTCCAGTACTTGGAATTTGAACACTATGTGTTGCATCAAAAATAACAGGTGCGTACTGTCTTAAAAGTATTAAATTTCTCATATCAACAACTAAAGCACCGTATCCAAAAGTATTCCCTCTTTCACAAAGCCAAACACCAGCTTTTTCACTATTTTCATAATTTACTTCAGTTATTCCTCTAGTATTTAAAACTTTTTCAACAGGATGTTTCATAGCATCCGCTGCTAAAAACTGCCCTTTTTTAATATTTATTTTAGCTTTTGTTTCAGCTGCAGCAACAAGTAAATCTGTTTGTCTACATAAAAATGCAGGAATTTGAAGTATATCCATAACCTCTCCCGCAGGTGCTGCTTGATATGATTCATGAATATCAGTTACTACTTTATATCCAAACTCTTTTTTTATTTTCTCAAATATTTTTAATCCCTCATCAAGTCCAGGTCCTCTAAAAGAGCTTAAACTTGTTCTATTTGCTTTATCAAAACTAGCTTTAAAATAAAAATCAACTCTTTTATCTTCACTTAACGGCTTCAATTTCTCCGCTATTTTTAAAATTGTATCCATATCTTCTAAAACACAAGGTCCTGTCATAACTGTTAACATATATTATATTTTCCTTTATTTTTTACTTACTAAAATTCCACTAAATACGATTAAGATTATACCTAAAACTATTATAAATGAAGGAAAAGCATCACCCATAAAAAGACCTAAAATAATTGAAAAAACAATATTACTATAAGATACTGTTCCTATAATTCCAGCTTTTGCAAATGAATAAGCTTTTGTCATAAATATTTGAGCATAAGTTGAAAAAATTCCTAATAAAACTATAAAAATCCAATCTTTAGACTGTGGTAACACAAAAGTTCCCAACATAAAATCTAAATTTGGATTTGTATAAAACTCACTAATAATCATTAAAATCAAAGGTAAAATTGTTCCAACAGTCATAAATGATAAAACAATTGCTCTACTATCGTAATATTTTCTAAGTTCTCTAATAGAAGTATAGGCCAAAGCTGCTCCAACACCTGAAAGTATTCCTAAATAATCAGTTTTTTCTAAACTTGAGCCATCAAATTCTGTTATAAATAAAATTCCAATAAATCCAATAAATACTCCAATCCAACCTTTAAATCCAATTTGTTCCTTTAGAAAAAAATACGCTAAAAGAGCCGTAAATATTGTAGAAGTTTTAGAAAAAGTCATAGCTTCTCCTAAAGGAATATTTGCAATATTATAAAAAAAGAAAAGCAAAGCTATAAATCCAGCTGTTCCTCTAAAAACAAGAAGCCAAAATTTACCACCTAACTGTTTAAGAGGTGACTTATAAATAGAAAATAAAATAAATAATACACCAAAAACATTCCTAAAAAATACAACTTCTATTGAACTTAAAGTATTACTTAACTCTTTAGCTGCAACTCCCATAAGCGCAAATAAAAATGAAGCAATAAGCATATATTTTATACCTTTGTTTACATTTTCTTCCAAATACACTCCTTTTAAAAAAGAAAATAGTATAGTAAGATTGATAAAATAAAGCAATTTTTAGGTATTATAAAAACTATTTTAAAATATTATTTAGGAAATTTATGGATTATTTAAGAATTGTTGGAAACAAAAAATTAAGCGGTGAAATATCTATCTCTGGAGCAAAAAATGCAGCTCTTCCTTTAATAGCTTGTACTATTTTGGCAAAGAATGAGACTACAATTAATAATCTTCCAAATGTAGCTGATATAAACACTTTTCTAAAACTTATAAAAATGCTTGGTGGTAGTTTCACTAAAGATAAAAATAGTGCAACAATTGATACTAAAACAATAGATAATACAACAGCAACTTATGATATTGTAAAAACGATGAGAGCTTCTATTTTAGTACTTGGCCCTCTTCTTGCTAGATTTGGACATTGTGAAGTATCACTTCCAGGAGGTTGTGCAATAGGACAAAGACCTGTTGATTTACACCTAAAAGCAATGGAAGCAATGGGTGCAAAAATAGAAATTTTACAAGGATATATAAAAGCAACTGCTCCAAATGGACTAAAAGGTGCAAAAATAGTATTTGATAAAGTAACTGTTGGAGGAACTGAAAATACAGTTATGGCAGCTGCTTTAGCTTCTGGAATAACGACAATTATTAATGCAGCAAAAGAGCCAGAAATTGTTCAACTTTGTGAAGTTATTGCAAGTGCTGGAGTAAAAATAGATGGAATTGGTACATCTAAAATTATAATAGAAGGAACTGGTGGAAAACTACTTGATATTAAATCATTTAGTGTAATTCCTGATAGAATTGAAGCAGGAACTTACATGTGTGCTGCAGCAATTACAAACCAAAAACTAACTATTAAAAATATTGTTCCTGCTCATCTTGAAGCTGTTACATCAAAACTTGAAGAGATGAATTTTGAAATTGATGTAAAAGAAGATGAACTTACAATATTTCCAACATCGAAAATTTTACCTGTAAATATTATAACAACAGAATATCCTGGATTTCCAACAGATATGCAAGCTCAATTTATGGCACTTGCAACTCAAGCTGAAGGAACTAGCACAATAGATGAAAGACTTTTTGAAAATAGATTCATGCATGTTAGTGAACTTTTAAGAATGGGTGCTGATATTCAGTTAAATGGAAATATTGCAACAATTAATGGGAAAAAAGGTTCATTAACTGGAACTGATGTTATGGCAACAGATTTAAGAGCTTCTTCTGCTCTTGTTCTTGCAGCTTTAGTAGCTTCTGGAGAGACAAATATTCATAGAATTTACCATCTAGATAGAGGATATGAAGATTTAGAAGGAAAGCTTCTAAATATTGGAGCTGATGTTAAAAGATTAAAAGAAAATTGATGAAATTAGAAATATCTTTATTTAGATTTGATAAAGATAGTGACTATCTTCCATACTATACAAAACACTTTTTAACTCTAAAAGATGAAAAAAATCTTCTAGATATTTTAAAGAGAATTCATGAAAATGAAGAATTCTCTTTTTTAGACTCAAAAGATTCTATTTTTGTAGTAAATAAAAAGTTTTTATTTGGTTTAACTGCATTAGAAGATATCATAAAAATATTTGGAAAAGATTTGATAATAGAACCAATATCTATAAAAAGAGCGTATAAAGATTTTCTAATAAATGAAGATGATTTTTATTCAAAATTTGAAATATTAGAAAGATTTTGTAGTTCTGAAGATAACACATTTTATAACAATCAAAAAATATATTATTATGCTTCAAATACTTTAAGCTATAAAGAAAAATATATTGGAGATGCTTTACTCCTTTTGGCTTCAAAACTTATAGATGAAAATTCTGATAAAAGAAGTGATATTTTAAAAATTTTAAAAGAACAAAAATATGGTGCATCTTTTCATACAAATCTAAAGAATAGAGTTCTAAATTTTGATACAAATATAGAAGACAATATAAAATCCATTCAAGAAGAGTTAAATTTTTTAAAAGATTTTAATGAAAAAACCATAAAATTTGAAGATATTCAAATAGATTTTAATTTAAAAAATAGTTTTAAGAATTTTAATATTACCCTTTATAATAAAGATAGTAAATTTGATACATTTTTAGAAAAATTTGAAGCAAATTTTATAAATTTAGAAAATTTAGATTTAGCAATAAAGAGTTTTTTTATAAATCCAAAATTAACATATTTTGTAGCTTCTCAGATCTTACTAAGTGCTTTTGATGAAGGAGCCGATTTTTTAGTAGTTTTTAATAATGATGATTTTTTTATTTTTAATAACAAATTAAAAGAAATAGAAAGAATATCAAATAGAGAAATTCCTCTTCCAATAATTCATATAAGTGAATTACAAATGTTGGCATCTGGAGATTTTGATAAAGCCAAAAAAAGTTTTAAAAATCACAAAATAAATCCAAGGATTATTTAGATGCAAATCTTATTGTACGTATTTCTTTTTTTAGTTGTAATAGCTTTAATATTTTTTACAGTAAAACTATTAAATGTTTTTGAAAAAAAAAATACTAAATTTGATTTTTTTATAAAAAATATAGAAATTTATATGAAAAGAGTTCATCCAAATATTGGTATAAATTACAGTATTGTTGAACTAGTAAAAAATGAGAAAAATGAGAAAATTAAAGAAACTTTAGTAATTCAAGATATTGTTTCTCAATTTTATAACTTCAATTTTACTAAAAAAACTCAAAAAATAATCCCTAAAGAAAAACTATGGGCCACATACATAGATAATCCTCTTTCTTCATCATATCCTAATGATTGGCTTCAAAGAAAAGAGTTTGCATACGTAAGGGATAATAAATCTTGTAAAAGATGTGGTCAAAACTTAGAAAGTTTAAATGAAGTATATACATCCTTTGTACGTCCAGTGAAAGAAGGTGGAGGATATAATTTTGAAAATATTTTAACTCTTTGTGCAGATTGTAGTAAAATTATGGATTCAAATTTAGAAAAATCTTCTATCATAAGCTCCTTAAAATTATATGATAATTTATTAAAATTTATTGAGGATTGATATTATCAAAAATCATCACATAGAATAGATTTAAAAGGTGACTCCTTAAGACCAAAATATGAAAAAATAAATGAGAATTATGAGTAATTTTTTATAACACTTGAACACTATGTGTTATAATTAAAGTTCAGAAAATATTATTATCAAAAGTGTTCAAGTATTTCTTGAAACACTGTTCAAATAATCTGTTATACGCACTAGAATCACTCTATCATTTTTATCTTATAATCTTACAAGCTATATAAATCGTATCAATAATGAACCACAAACATTAGGAGAACTTTTTAGAGATTTAGAATGTCAACTAGAAACACTTGCAATTTCGATGGAACTATTTATAAAAATATTAGAACAACTAGTTCAAGTCCAAGAAATTGTCAAGAGAAATAAAGATTTGGAACAGATTATCCTAATGCTCAGGCTTTACACTAAAAAACAGTTAGGTTTTATCTGCGAAAGTTGAGTTAAATAATTCATCTTTTGATAACTTTTTATTTGAAGAAAAATTTATTGTTCCATCAAGTGGCTCATTTATAAGAATATTTTTATCTAAAACTTTTGAAACAATCACCACAAACTCATTTAATTTTAAATTTTCAAAATTTATATCTATTAGTTCTTTTGAAAAAAGAGTTGACACTAAAACAAGGGATAAAAGTATAAAAGTAATTGTTTTCATAAAAGATCTTATTAATAATTTTTAAAATTATTATAATATCTTAATATCCCTTGAAAGTAAAGATTTTAAAGTTTCAAATTCTTCTATAGATGCTTTTATTTCTAATTTAATATTTATAGAAAATTCTTTATTCGAAATTTCTATTTTTTGTTCTTTTAAAAGATATTCTAACTGAGATAAACTACTATATTCACACTCTAAAATATAACTATCTAACTTTTTGTAAGTTATAAATTCAGCAATTTTAATGACCTCATTTACACTATTTGAATAAGTTTTTACTAAACCTCCTGTTCCAAGCTTTATGCCTCCAAAATAACGAACAATTATTACAGCACTATTAATAATTTCAGCACCAGCTAAAACAGCTAAGGATGGTTTACCACTAGTTCCTTTAGGTTCACCATCATCACTTGAATTTTCTACAATTTGCTCAAATTCATTTAAATATCGATACGCATAAACATGATGTACAGCTTTTGGATGTTCTTCTTTTAGTCTTTGCATAGTTTTTAAAAAATCATTATATGGAACTAAATAAGATATAAATTTTGATTTTTTTTCTTCTAAAACAGCACTAAACTCTTTTTGAACAAATTTCAAATATAATTCCTCCCATGAGATTAGATTTATACCTTACAAAAAACTTTAACATTCAAAGTAGAAATAAAGCAAATGAATTAATAAAAGCCTCAAAAGTAAAAGTAGATAACAAGATTATATCAAAAGCTTCATTTATAGTTGAAGAAAATATGAATATAGAACTACTTGAAGAGGATTTTTATGTATCAAGAGCAGCTTATAAATTAAAATATTTCTTAGATGAAATTAAAATTGATTTACAAGATAAAATAGCACTTGATATTGGTTCAAGTACTGGCGGTTTCACTCAAATTTTGCTCGAGCACCAGATAAAAAAGGTAATTTGTGTAGATGTTGGTTCAAATCAACTTCACGAAAGAATAAAAAATGATGAGAGAATTGAATTTTTTGAAAATTGTGACATTAGAGATTTCAAAAGTGAAATCTGCTTCGATATTGTAACATGTGATGTTTCATTTATCTCTATTTTAAATATTATTAATTCAATAGACTCTTTAGATTTTAAAAAATTAATAATTTTGTTTAAACCACAATTTGAAGTTGGTATAAATGTAAAAAGAGATAAAAAAGGTGTTGTAAAAGACAAAGATGCAATAGAAAAAGCAAGAAGTAACTTTTTAGCAAAAACTTTAGAATTAAAGTGGAAATTAGAAAAAAATAATATTAGTAAGCTTCAAGGGAAAGATGGAAATTATGAAGAGTTCTTCTACTTTAGTAAATAAAAACACAATTGATACAATAGCAATAGGTGGTTTTGATGGAATGCATATTGCTCATCAGGAATTATTTAAAAATTTAGGTAAAAATGGTGCTATTGTATGTATTGAAACAGGTTATGCAAACCTTACTCCAAAAAGTTATAGACAAGAATATACAAATTATCCAATCTATTATTATGTTTTGGAAAATATTAAAAAATTAGAAGGAATAGAGTTTGTTAAACTATTAAAAGAAGAGTTCACATCTTTGAAAAAAATAGTTATTGGATTTGATTTTTGTTTCGGAAAAAATAGAAAATACTGTATAGATGAACTTAAAAAAATTTTTGATGGAGAAGTTGTAGTTATTTCAGAAATAAAATTTGACAATTATCCAATTCATTCAAGACATATAAGAGAATTTATAAAAGATGGAGATATACAAAAAGCAAATAAATTTTTAGGCAAAGAGTATAAAATTTATGGAGTAGCTATAAAAGGACAAGGTTTAGGAAAAAGTGATTTTGTACCAACCATAAATTTAAGAATAGATGATTTTTTACTTCCAAAAGATGGTGTATATATAACAAAAACTTACATTGATAATATTGAACACAATTCAGTAACTTTTATTGGTAATAGAAAAACAACAGATAACTCTTTTGCAATTGAAACTCATATTTTAAATAAAGATATTCATTTTGAAAATATTAATATATCTATTAAATTTATAGAAAAAATAAGAGATAATAAAAAATTTAATGATTTTATTGAGCTAAAGAATCAAATATTAGAAGATATAAACTATGCAAAAAAATACTTTTATTAATTTTTAGATAAAATAAAGAATGACAGATAAAGTATTTAATAAAACTATTTCCAAACAATTTGAATTTGATGAAGAGGTTGCTAGCGTATTTGACGATATGCTAGATCGCTCTGTTCCTTTTTATAAAGAGATGCAAAGACTCAGTATAGTTTTTGCAAACAATTTTTTAGAAAATGGCTCAAGAGTTTATGATTTAGGTTGCTCAACAGCTACAACTTTAATTGAATTATCAAAAAATTGTAACAAAGATTTAAAGTTAATTGGTATCGATAACTCAAAAGCTATGCTAGAGAGAGCTAATAATAAATCAAAAGCTTTTGGAGTAGATATAAAATTTATTTGTAATGACATTTTTGATGTTGATTTAAAAGATGCAAAAGTTATATTTTCTAACTATACTTTACAATTTATAAGACCACTTCAAAGAGAAAAATTAGTAAAAAAAATTTATGATGGTTTAACAGAGGGTGGAGTTTTTATATTTAGTGAAAAACTTGTTTCTCAAAATAGTATTTTAAATAAACAGCTTATAGATGAATACTATAGTTTTAAAAAAGCGCAAGGTTATAGTGAATTCGAGATATCTCAGAAAAGAGAAGCTTTAGAAAATGTACTAATTCCTTATACAGAAGATGAAAATAACAAAATGATAAAAGATGCTGGATTTTCACACTGTGAAATGATTTTCAAGTGGGTTAATTTTGCTACATTTATAGCAATTAAATAAAGGAGAGAGATGTTAAAAATAGGTGATATGGCTCCAAGTTTTTGTGCCTTTAATCAAGATGATACAGAGATATGTTTAAGAGATATTGTCGGTAATTGGATAGTTCTATATTTTTACCCTAAAGACATGACACCAGGTTGTACAACAGAAGCTTGTGATTTCACAAGTAATCAATTTTTATTTGACAATTTAAATGCAACGATTATTGGTGTAAGTCCTGATGATAGTGAAAAACATAGAAAATTTATTGAAAAATATGATTTAGGAATCACACTTTTAGCAGATACAAATAAACAAATGTGTCAAGATTTCGGTGTTTGGCAACTAAAAAAGTTTATGGGTAAAGAATTTATGGGAGTTGTTAGGACTACTTTTATTATTAATCCAAAAGGAGAAATTGCTTATATTTGGGATAAAGTAAATGTAAGAAAAACAAAAACTGTAAAAGGTGAAAAAGTAGAAATTTTACATGTTGATGAAGTAAGAGAAAAATTAGAAGAGTTACAATCAAAGGAAAAATAATGAGAAAGTTTTTAAATAAGGTTTTACTAGTTGGTGCTATTTCTCTATTTGCAAATAATCTATTTGCACAAGAGACAATTTGTTATAAAAATGGTGTTACATCACCTTCTGAAATAGAAACAACTCCTTTAAATGGTATAGTTTGTAAAAATCAGCTATCAGTTAATGATATGAAAAAAGATGGATGGAATGTTTTAGATATTCAAATTAAAACAGTTGATGGAAAATTAAATTATTCATACTATTTTTATAAAATAGATAGTTTGAAGGCCGCTCCAAAAATTAATTCTGTAAATGAAAAAGCTGAATTTTCTGTAAGACCTATTGGTACAAAAATAATGAATTTAGAAAACAATAAAAGTACAATCAATGTTGGAAATTTAATTGTTGGTCAAACAGGAATTGTTGTTCATATTTATGACAATGATAAAAGATCTATTGTTGCAAATGCAAAAGTTATTAGCTCAAACCCAAACTCTTCTGTAGTTGAATTTTTCAGTTTTGATGACTTAAAACAAGATGCTCTTCCAATCACAAATAGAAATGTATCTATAAATGATGTTTTAGTTTTAAATTATATGTATAATTCATCTTTATTAATTGCTCCAAACTTCGATAGTTTTCAAGCAGTTAGAAATGAATTTAAAGAGAATAATTTTATTCATTCAGATATATTTGCAGCTAAATTAAAATACAACAATAGACCTTATCCGACAAAAGAAGATATTCAACAATTTGCAATGGAACAAAATTTAGGAACAGTATTTTTTGTATTAGATGGAAAGATTTTTGTAGTTGACTCAAAAACATTTACAATTTTAGATTCTTACAGATTTACATTTGATCAAAAAGAACAACAAATTCCTTTCTATACAAGAGTTGAAGATATAGAAAGTCCTTTTTACCAAATTGCATTTATATTTGGTGATGAAAAATTAACTTATAATGATTACTATAAAAAGATTTTAGGAATAAAATAATGATTGATAAAAAACATTTAGATTATATAACTTCAATAGTTGGTGAAGAAAATATAAAAAGTGATAAAGCTCACCTAATAGCTTTTTGTTACGATGCAACAAGAACGAGATTCGAGCCAGATGCAGTTGTATTTCCAAGACATGAACAAGATATTAGTGATATTTTAAAATATTGTAATGAACATAAAATAATTATTGTACCTCGTGGTGCTGGTTCTGGATTTACAGGTGGTGCATTGCCAGCAAATGGTGGAATTATTCTTTCTCTTGAAAGACACATGAATAAACTACTTGAAATTGATATGGAAAATATGGTTGGAGTTGTTCAACCTGGTCTTGTAAATATGGAATTTCAAAAAGCTGTTGAAGCAGTAGGTTTATTTTATCCACCAGATCCAGCAAGTGAAGAGTATTCAACACTTGGTGGAAACGTAAGTGAAAATGCTGGTGGTATGAGAGCTGCAAAATATGGTATTACAAAAGATTATGTTATGGCCCTAAGAGCTGTTTTACCAAATGGAGACATAATAGTTGCAGGTAAAAAAACTATAAAGGACGTTGCAGGTTACAACACAGCTGGTATTTTAATAGCAAGTGAAGGAACTTTAGCAGTTATTACAGAAATCACTTTAAAATTAATTCCAAAACCAAAATTCAAACAAACATATATGGGAGTTTTCCCAAGCGTTGATAGTGCAATGACTGCAGTATTTAAATCTCTTGCTGCTGGTGCGAATCCTGTTGCTATGGAATTTTTAGATTCTCTTGTAATTAAAGCATTAAGACAAAAATTTCCTCATGTTAGCCTACCAGAAAATGCTGGTGGAATTTTAGTTGGTGATGTTGATGCAAGTAGCCAAGCAGAAATTGATTCTCAACTAAAAACTCTAAAAGAATCTTTTGCTGCAAATGGTTCTATTGATTTTATAGTTGCAAAAGATGAAGATGAAGGTAAAAAACTTTGGTTCGCTAGAAGAAATGCTAGCCCTGCAACTATGATTTATGGAACAAAAAAATTAAATGAAGATATATCTGTTCCAAGAAGTAAACTACCTGTTGCACTTGATGGAATTTATAAAATTGGTGAAAAATATGGTTTCCAAGTTCCATGCTTTGGTCATGCAGGAGATGGAAATATCCATGTTAATGTTATGGTAAAAGATAAAACAAATGAAAAAGAGATGGAAGATGGACACAAGGCTATTGAAGAAATTTTCCAATATGTTGTAGATTTAGGTGGTACTTTAAGTGGTGAACATGGAATTGGAACATCTAAAGCTCCATTTATGCATATTGCATTTACTGAAGCAGAGATGAATCTATTTAGAAGTATCAAAAAAGCATTTGACCCTAATAACATTTTAAATCCTTTTAAAATGGGATTATAATTTTGACTAATGCTAAAATTGGAATTTTAAAAAAAATTATAGTAAGTATAGATTCATTTTTTAATGATGATACTACTTACTATGCAGCTTCTCTAAGCTTTTTTACAATATTCTCAATTTTACCAATAATAGCTCTTGGAATTGCAATTATTTCTAGCTTTCCAGAATTTAACTCTTATATAGAAATATTCACAAATTTTCTATTTGATTTTCTTAATCCAACACACTCAACAGAAATTGTTGAAAGCCTTAGAAATTATATTTCTAACTCAAATAAACTAGGTTTTATAGGTATTTTATATATGCTTTTTGTCTTTATAATGTTTTTTAAAGATTATGACTACATTGTAAACAAAATTCATAATACTGAGCGTAGAGCCATATATAAATCATTTTTTATATATTTAATACTTTTTATTGTTTTTCCAATTATTTTTGTCATAATTACCTACGCAAATTCACTACATGAAAATGATATTTTCAAATTTATATCTACATTCTTATTTACTTGGTTTATGTTTTTTTCTATATTTAAATTAAGTATTAACAAAAAACTATATTTCAAAGCTATACTAATTTCATCATTTTTAACACTATTGGTACTAACAATCACACAAAATCTTTTTGTATATTATGTTATATATAATAAAACATATACAACAATATATGGTTCATTAGCAACTTTATTATTTACTTTTCTATGGATTTATATATCTTGGATAATTTATCTATATGGAATAAAAATATGTTATAAATTAAATTTAAAAGAATTAGAAAATTAATTTTTATACAGATGAGATTATATCTATAGAGATATTAGAGAGAAAGTAGAAAACTACATTAGGGCTTTTTATGCCCTAATACCTAATTAAAATAATATAAATATTTGATAGTATAACTAAAATCAAATAGTAATCATTTTTAAAATATATTCCTAAAATAAATCATAACTGCAAAAATCGGAAACTTCTAATACTTGATGACTTTGGTATTTCACCAATATCTGTTGATGATGCAACAAATCTATTTGAAATAATTGAAACAAGAAATCAATTATCTTCAACAATTATAACTTCACAACTTCCAGTTAAAGATTGGTATGGATATTTGCAAAATAATACTGTTGCAGATGCAATACTTGATAGAATAGTAAACTCATCACATAGGATTCATTTAAAAGGAGATTCATTAAGACCAAAATATGAAAAAGTTAATGATAATTATGAATGATTTTTTATAACACTTGAACACTTTGTGTTATAATTAAAACTCAGAAAATATTCTTACAAAAAGTGTTCAAGTAATTCTGGAAACACTGTTCAAGTATTCCGATATATGCACATAACTTCATAGATTAAAAAATATATAGTAATAATATGAATATAGATATATGTAGTATATAGTTGACCTGATTGAAACTAATATTTATGTATAACATTGATACATAACAAACAGAAACAAGTGATATAAAGACAATCTTGTATATAGAGTAATAAAAAAGTGAAATAAAGGAAAGTAATAAGATAAAAAAAAGAGATATTTAGGTGCGAAGTAAGATGCATAGGGATAAATAAATATTAGATAAAAAAAAAGCTTACCACTTTACACCGTGAAGATGTAAAAAGGTAAGCTTTTGTGTAAATAAAAACTCAAAGAGCTGGCAGCGACCTACGTTTCCACAAGGGGACCCTGCAGTATTATCGGCGATGAAGTGCTTGACTACCAGGTTCGGAATGGGACTGGGTATTTCCACTTCTCTTTAACCACCAGCAAATTCGAGTGTTAAAAGCTTGAATAAACTCTTAACACTCAAATTGTGATTTTGAGAATCTAATGTTAAAGTCTTTTGGCTTCTTAAAAAAACTAAAGTTTTTTCAAGGTAACAGCCTTGTATTTCATATTTGTATCTATATTAATAAACACTAATTAAACATAATAAATATGCTTAATAAGATAGTAAACCAAAGAAAATTGTTTAAAATAAGCCAAACGTTCTATTAGTACTGGTCAGCTAAAGGGCTTACACCCATTACACATCCAGCCTATCAACCAGCTAGTCTTGCTGGGAACTTCAGGGAAAGTTCATCTTAGAGTTGGCTTCGAGCTTAGATGCTTTCAGCTCTTATCACATCCCAACGTGGCTACCCAACGATGCTCTTGGCAGAACAATTGGTACACCAGTGGTTGGTTCATCCCGGTCCTCTCGTACTAGGGACAAATCTCTTCAACTTTCCTACGCCCACGGAAGATAGGGACCGAACTGTCTCACGACGTTCTGAACCCAGCTCGCGTACCGCTTTAAATGGCGAACAGCCATACCCTTGGGACCGACTACAGCCCCAGGATGCGATGAGCCGACATCGAGGTGCCAAACCTCCCCGTCGATGTGAGCTCTTGGGGGAGATCAGCCTGTTATCCCCGGCGTACCTTTTATCCTTTGAGCGATGGCCCTTCCACGCAGAACCACCGGATCACTATGACCGACTTTCGTCTCTGTTCGACTTGTTGGTCTCACAGTCAAGCTAGTTTATGCCATTATACTCAACGATGGATTTCCAACCCATCTGAACTAACCTTTGTAAGCCTCCGTTACTATTTAGGAGGCGACCGCCCCAGTCAAACTACCCACCAGACATTGTCCTGAATGAGGTTAACTCATCGCAGTTAGTAACTCAAATATTCAAGGGTGGTATCTCAAGGATGGCTCCGACTCTACTGGCGTCTAGTCATCATAGCCTCCCACCTATCCTGCACATGAATATCCAAGCTACAGTGTCAAGCTGTAGTAAAGGTGCACGGGGTCTTTCCGTCTTTCCGCGGGTAGGAGGAATTTTCACCTCCACTACAATTTCACTGGATCCCTCTTTGAGACAGCTCCCATCTCGTTACGCCATTCATGCAGGTCAGTATTTAACTGACAAGGAATTTCGCTACCTTAGGACCGTTATAGTTACGGCCGCCGTTTACTCGGGCTTCGATCAAATGCTTCGCTTGCGCTGACATCATCAATTAACCTTCGAGCACCGGGCAGGCGTCACACCTTATACATCCACTTACGTGTTAGCAAAGTGCTGTGTTTTTGGTAAACAGTCGGGAGGGACTCTTTGTTGCAACCTCTTTAGCTTTTTGGAGCAAGTCCATATACCAAAGTAGGCACACCTTATACCGAAGATACGGTGCTAGTTTGCAGAGTTCCTTAAAGAGGGTTCTTCCACGCGCCTTAGAATACTCATCCCACCCACCTGTGTCGGTTTACGGTACGGGCAACATATAATATACTTAGTGGCTTTTCTTGGCACGACAGTATCATCGATTCTCCATCTCCTCCGAAGAGTGTCAAGAGCCTGTAAGATCTCGGTCTAACGTTAAGCGGATTTGCCTACTTAACAACCTACATCCTTCGAGCCACACTTCCATCCGTGACCTCGATTAACTCTATGCGTCCCCACATCGCGCTTATATGTTGGTATTGGAATATTAACCAATTTGCCATCGTCTACCCCTTTCGGACTCGACTTAGGACCCGACTAACCCTACGATGACGAGCATCGCGTAGGAAACCTTGGGTTTTCGGCGAACAGGATTCTCACCTGTTTTAACGCTACTCATGCCTGCATGCTCACTTCTATCCGCTCCAGCACTCCTTACCGGTATACCTTCAACGCTGAATAGAACGCTCTCCTACCACTCAATTAAAAATTGAATCTAAAGCTTCGGTGTACATCTTAGCCCCGTTATATTTTCCGCGCAGAATCACTAGACCAGTGAGCTGTTACGCTTTCTTTAAAGGATGGCTGCTTCTAAGCCAACCTCCTGGTTGTCACAGTAACTCCACATCGTTTTCCACTTAGATGTAACTTAGGGACCTTAGCTGTTAGTCTGGGTTGTTCCCCTCTTGACGACGGATTTTATCACCCACCGCCTGACTCCTGTGATTCCACATATAGTATTCATAGTTTGATAGGGTTTGGTACCGCGGTAAGCAGCCCTAGCCCATTCAGTGCTCTACCCCTATATGCTACAACACAAGGCTATACCTAAATATATTTCGGAGAGAACCAGCTATCACGAAGTTTGATTGGCCTTTCACCCCTATCCACAAGTCATCCCAAGACTTTTCAACGTCAGCGGGTTCGGTCCTCCACTGGCTCTTACACCAGCTTCAACCTGCTCATGGATAGATCACTTCGTTTCGGGTCTGCAGCATCTGACTATGTCGCCCTATTAAGACTCGCTTTCGCTACGGCTTCGCACTTGGCTTAACCTTGCCAGACACCACAACTCGCAGGCTCATTATGCAAAAGGCAGTCCATCACCCTGATAAATCATAGGGCTCTGAATGATTGTAAGCTAATGGTTTCAGGTTCTATTTCACTCTGCTCGCTGCAGTACTTTTCACCTTTCCCTCACGGTACTTGTTCACTATCGATCTGTAAGTAGTATTTAGGATTGGAGGGTGGTCCCCCCAGCTTCAGTCAAAATATCACGTGTTCCGACCTACTCAGGATACTATTAGCGTTATTGAGAATTTTAATTACAGGAGTATCACCTTCTATGCTCTAGCTTTCCAACTAATTCATCTATTCTCTTTAACTACACATTATAGTCCTACAACCCCCAATGCAAGCATTGGGTTTGTCCTAATCCGCGTTCGCTCGCCGCTACTGACGGAATCTCAATTGATTTCTCTTCCTCTGGCTACTGAGATGTTTCACTTCACCAGGTTCGCTCCCCGTAGGGTAATATAATTCTCATTATATTGGGTTGCCCCATTCAGAAATCCCCGGATCAAAGCTCTTTGGCAGCTCCCCGAGGCTTATCGCAGCCTAATACGTCTTTCATCGCCTCTTACAGTCAAGGCATCCACCATTAGCCCTTAATAGCTTATAAACGGAGCCTAAAAAAATCTTACGATTTTATTCAGGTTCCTTTTTTCTTGCCTAAAAATTCTAGTTTAACTAAAACTTCTAAATTTGATAATATTCTTTGGCTACTATCTTATTAAACATATTGTTCAATAATATAGTTGTGTTATCTATAGTTATATTTAATATCTCTATTAAATTTTTTAGATATGAAATTTTTTTATTTAAATTTAAATATCGCTATTCAAATTTACGAAAAAATTTTAAAGACTTTAACATTATATTTTTAAATATCATTTAGAAACCTATTTTATTAAGTTCTAATATAAATCTTATAATCATATTATAAAACTTATATTAAAACTTTAAAAGCTCTTACACTCTTAAGTTTAATAGATGGTGGAGAATAGCGGGATCGAACCGCTGACCTCCTGCGTGCAAAGCAGGCGCTCTCCCAGCTGAGCTAATTCCCCAGATTATTTATGGTGGGCCTATCAGGACTTGAACCTGAGACCTCACGATTATCAGTCGAGCGCTCTAGCCAGCTGAGCTATAGGCCCCTTCACCTATTTTTTCAAATAATCTTTATAAACCGAACATATTATCTTAAATCTTCTTTGTTCTTCTGAATAGTTAAGAAACAAATCTTAACTTATTTCTCTGAAAGGAGGTGATCCAACCGCAGGTTCTCCTACGGTTACCTTGTTACGACTTCACCCCAGTCGCTGAATCCACTGTGGAAGGTAGCTACTTTAGCATCCCCGCTTCGAATGAGTTCAACTCCCATGGTGTGACGGGCGGTGAGTACAAGACCCGGGAACGTATTCACCGTAGCATAGCTGATCTACGATTACTAGCGATTCCAACTTCATGTAGTCGAGTTGCAGACTACAATCCGAACTGGGAGATATTTTATAAGATTTGCTCCACGTCACCGTATTGCGGCTCATTGTATATCCCATTGTAGCACGTGTGTAGCCCTGGACGTAAGGGCCATGATGACTTGACGTCGTCCTCACCTTCCTCCTACTTGCGTAGGCAGTCTCCTTAGAGTTCTCAGCCGAACTGTTAGCAACTAAGGACGAGGGTTGCGCTCGTTGCGGGACTTAACCCAACATCTCACGACACGAGCTGACGACAGCCGTGCAGCACCTGTATATAAGTTTCTGCAAGCAGACACCAATCTATCTCTAGAAAGTTCTTACTATGTCAAGTCCAGGTAAGGTTCTTCGTGTATCGTCGAATTAAACCACATGCTCCACCGCTTGTGCGGGTCCCCGTCTATTCCTTTGAGTTTTAATCTTGCGACCGTACTCCCCAGGCGGTACACTTAATGTGTTAACTGCATTACTGCAAGATCAAGTCTCACAACAACTAGTGTACATCGTTTAGGGCGTGGACTACCAGGGTATCTAATCCTGTTTGCTCCCCACGCTTTCGCATCTCAGCGTCAATAATGTTCCAGTAGATCGCCTTCGCAATCGGTATTCCTTCTGATCTCTACGGATTTTACCCCTACACCAGAAATTCCATCTACCTCTCCCACATTCTAGACTAACAGTTTTCAAAGCAGTTCTATAGTTAAGCTATAGGATTTCACTTCAAACTTATTAATCCGCCTACATGCTCTTTACGCCCAGTGATTCCGAGTAACGCTTGCACCCCCCGTATTACCGCGGCTGCTGGCACGGAGTTAGCCGGTGCTTATTCATATAATACCGTCATTATCTTCTTATATAAAAGGAGTTTACGCACCGAAATGTGTCATCCTCCACGCGGCGTTGCTGCATCAGACTTTCGTCCATTGTGCAATATTCCCCACTGCTGCCTCCCGTAGGAGTCTGGACCGTGTCTCAGTTCCAGTGTGACTGATCATCCTCTCAAACCAGTTATGCGTCATAGTCTTGGTAGGCCATTACCCCACCAACTAACTGATACAATACAGGCTAATCTCTTACCAATAAATCTTTCCCTTATTAACTTAAGTTAATAAGGAGTATAAGGTATTAGCAACCGTTTCCAATTGTTATCCCTTAGTAAGAGGCATATTACCTATACATTACTCACCCGTGCGCCACTTAGCTGACAATTATAGCAAGCTATAACCCGTTCTCGTTCGACTTGCATGTGTTAAGCACGCCGCCAGCGTTCACTCTGAGCCAGGATCAAACTCTCCATAAATTATTGATTAATCTAATTAATCATTATGTAGTGTATGAAACTGACATTTTTGTTTTTTATTACTAAATTACAAAATTATCACTCAAATTTATAGACAAGAATTTGACTTCTTGTTCATTATTTTTTTGTATTGAATATTTAAGATTAACATATTCGGTTTACAAAGATTATTATCTTTACAAACTTACTTGATTTTTTAAAGATCTTAACTTAACCACTCTTGGTCAAATTGGACGGGAATTATAATAGGATTTTTCTTAGTTGTCAAGAGCTATACGCTTAAATACCGCTTAAATTTTGGAAGTTTGTTTTATCGCTATTTTTGAAGGAAAAAATTACTTTAGATTAGGGCTTTGACTCAAATAGAACAATAAAGTTCTATTTGAAATTATAATTTATAGCTTAGATATGTAATTAGCTAATATCTCTATTTGCTCTGGAGTTTTTGTTTCTACATGTGGTTTCATAATACCTTTCATAACTCCTCCATAAGTTCCATCTTTATAACCATTCAATGCTTTTACTACTCTATCTTTATCCCAACCAGCAATTACTTGTGATTTTCCTAAAGCTTCTTTTTCACCTTTTGTTCCATGACATGATGTACATGTTTTAAATAAAGTTTCTCCATCATTCGATGCTACAACTACTTCAGATTTAGCTTCTTCAACTTTTTTTCCTTCAGTTTTTGTTTCAACAACTTTTAATTCAGCTTTTACTTCTTGTACTTTAGCTTCTTCAACTTTAGGCTGATTAGTTTGAACAACTTCTTGTTTTGCAGCTTCTACTTTTGTTTCTTTTTTCTCTTCTGTACATCCAGCAAATAATAAAATTGTTGCAGCCGTAATAATTAAACTTTTTTTCATCTTTTCCCTTTATATCTTATATTTATTTCAAAATTGTATCAAATTGATTGTAAAATAATTGTGTTTTATTATTGAATATAATCAAAAATAAAGTCTTCTTTAAAATCTATTTTCACAATTCCACCTTTTTTGAGTTTACCAAATAAAATTTCATCTGTTAATGGATTTCTTATTTTATGAGAAATAACTCTATTTAAAGGTCTTGCACCCATTGCTTTATCATAACCTAATTTTGCAAGCTCATCTTTTGCTTTTTTACTTATCTCTATTTTTATTTTTTTATTTTCTAACTGTTTTTCTAAATCTTCAATAAACTTTCCAGCAACTTTTGAAACTATATCTAAAGTTAAACTATCAAAACTCACAACAGCATCTAATCTATTTCTAAATTCAGGTGCAAAAAACTTATTTATAGCTTTGCTTTCGTTAAGTTTCTCATTTTTTGCAAATCCCATAACATTTGCTTCACTTACACCTAAATTTGAAGTCATTATTAATATTACATTTTGAAAATCTGCTTTATTACCGCTATTATCTGTTAGTTCTGCATTATCCATAACTTGAAGTAAAATTGACATTAAATCAGGATGTGCTTTTTCAATTTCATCTAATAATAATACAGTATGAGGATGTTTTCTAATTGATTCAGTTAAAAGTCCACCCTGTTCAAATCCAATATATCCAGCAGGAGCACCAATCAACCTTGAAACTGCATGAGCTTCCATATATTCACTCATATCAAATCTTTCAAAATGTATTCCCATTTGAAGTGCTAGCTCTTTTGCAACTTCTGTTTTTCCAACTCCAGTAGGTCCAGTAAATAAAAAACTTCCAATTGGTTTTTTATCTAATCCTAGCCCTGCTTTGTTTATCTTAATAGCTTGAATAATTGAGGATATAGCTTTATCTTGACCAAAAACTCTTTTTTGCATATTTTTTTCTAAATTTTTCAAAAGTGTCAAATCTGATTTTGTCGCACTTCTTGCAGGAATATGTGCCATTTTTGAAATAATTTCTTCTACATCTTTTGATAAGATAGTTATATTCGAATCAGTTTTTGTTTTTAGAGTTTTAGACAACTCTATTTTTTTAGCTGCACCTACCTCATCTATTACATCTATTGCACAATCAGGTAAAAATCTATCTGTTATATATTTTTTACTAAGTTCTACTGCACTTACAATAGCACTTTTTGAATACTTAACTTGATGAAACTCTTCATATTTTGATTTTAAACCTTCTAAAATTGTAATTGAATCTTCAATACTTGGCTCATTTACATCAACCTTTGCAAAACGCCGACTTAATGCTTTATCTTTTGCAAAATCATTTCTATATTCAGCAAAAGTTGTAGCACCTATACATCTTAATTTTCCATTTGCTAAAAGAGGTTTCAAAATATTAGAAGCATCCATGGCACTTCCACCAACACTTCCAGCTCCAACAATTGTATGTATTTCATCTATAAATAAAATTGCATTGGGTATTTTTGAAATCTCATTTAAAAGAGATTTTAATTTTTTTTCAAAATCACCTCTATATTTAGTACCAGCTAACATAGAACCCATATCCAATGAAAAGATTTTTGAATCTTCTAAAGTCACAGGAACTTGTTTTTGTGCTATTTTTAAAGCTAAACCTTCTGCAATAGCTGTTTTACCAACTCCTGGTTCTCCAACTAAGAGTGGATTATTTTTCTTTCTTCTTGAAAGTATCTCTATTACTCTTGCTATTTCATTCTCTCTTCCAATAACTGGATCTATCTCATTTTTTTTAGCAACAGCTACAAGTTCACTTGAATTTTGCTCTAACACTTTCTCATTTTTACCATCTTGTTCATCTTTTTCATCATCAGGTCTATGAGAAATCTCTTCAAGAATATCCACTCTTTGAATTCCCAATTTTTTTAATAGATATGCAGCATACGTTTTTTCATCTTTTAATATTGCTACAAACATATCTTCAACATTAGCTTTTGTTTTTCCACTACTTTGAGTATGTGCAACCATATACTCAATTGTAGAAGAGAGAGCCAAAGTTTCAATTGGTTCATCATTTATTCCTTCAGGAAGCTTTGGAGTGTTTGATTCAATATATGTTTTTAAATCTTGAAATAAAATATTCGTATCAACTCCTAAATCAAAAAACATCTCTTCTATTGTTGCATCATTTATTAACATTAAAAAAATATGTTCCAATGTCAAATATTCATGATGATTACTTTTTGCATAACTAATTGCTTGTGCAAAGATATGCCTTAACTCTTTACTTATCATTATTTACTCTTCTTCCATTGTAGCTTTTAAAGGAAAGCCCTTCTCTCTAGCCATAGTTTTTACTTGAGCAACTTTAGTAGTTGCTATTTCAAAACTATAAACACCACAAAGACCTTTACCATTATTATGAACATTCAACATAATTGCTTCAGCTTCACTTACTGTCTTTCTAAATATTTTTACTAATACATCTATTACAAATTCCATTGTTGAATAATCATCATTTAATAAAAAAACATTATATTTTTTTGGTTCTTGTACTTCTAAATCTTCACTTAATTCTATTTCTATTTCATTACTCACATAAAACCCTTATTATTGCTATGATAAAATCATATTTTTAAAAAGCTACAAATTATAACAAAAAAGAGATTATTATGAAAATCAATCCAGAAGAGTATATAGGTAAAAGTATCTTTATTACTGCAACAAATACAAATGTCGGAAAAACTTATGCTTGTGAAAAATTCTTAAATCATTTTGCAAAAGCTGGACTTAGAGTTGGTTATTTTAAACCTATTGAAACAGGAGTTGAAAACAATACTCCTCTTGATGGTTCAAAAATGCTTAATTTAGTAAAAAAATTAAATCCTGATTTCAAGAATATTTCTGTTAATGATTGTGTTCCCTATCAATTCTTACTTCCCGCTTCACCATATGTTGCAAAAGGAAACACTTATATAGATATTGAATTTTTAAAAGAAAAAAAAGAGTATTTAAAAAATTTTTGTGATGTTCTTATTATTGAGGGAGCTGGTGGGTTAATGGTTCCTATTAAAAAAGATTTTTTTATAATTGATTTAATAAAAGAATTCAAAACAAAAACTTTTTTAATAACTCCTTCAAAATTGGGCTCTATAAATGATACTCTTCTTTCAATAGAAGCTTTAAAAAATAGAAATATTAATTTTTCATTTTTTATAAACCTATATGAAGATGTAGATAGCTTTGAAAAAGTATCAAAACCTTTTTTAATTGACTACTTTGAAACACTAAATTTTTTACAAGATTTATAAAAAAGAGTATTTTTAACTCTTTTTTATAGAAAATCTTCATAAGAAATTCTAATTTACTCCTCAATTTTTTAAATAATTATCATTTTTTATAATAATTTTTAAGTTTTATTTCCCTAAAATTGGTAATTGTACGGCATTTATTATAATAAACTTAAATTTATTTACTATATTAAAAGATATAAAATTTATTCATTTTAATTTGTGTATAAATTCCTTGTTAGTTTTTATGTGTAATAAAATCTTTGTACATAAAACAAGTAAAAAATATGAAAGGTTTAAATATGATGACTTCTGCGATAGATTTATCTAAATTAACAGCAAATGACGATTTAACACCAGTTCTTGGTGGTTATTGGCCAGGTATCCAAATTTATTATCCACCAATTAAATATAATCCACTAGATGGTTCTTATGAAACAATGGAACAAGCAAAATTAAGATTACAAAAACATGCTTATAAAACAAAAGCTCACACTGTTTTATTTGACTTAGAAGATGGTTGTAGACAAAAAGCTATGAGTAGAGAACTTTTAATTCAAGAATTACCAAAATTCCCTGAAAGAGATTTTCAAATAGCTGTAAGAATAAATCCATTTAGAACTGAAGAGTATGAAGAAGATTTAAAAATGTTAAAACAAATTCATCAATATATAGATGTTATTGTTTTAGCAAAAGCAGGAGAAGTTTATGGAAGTGCTGAAATCAGAGATTTGTCTTCATGGTTAATTTCAATTGGAAGTAAACTAACAATTCAGCCAATCGTTGAGCATCCAAAATCTCTTCAAATTGCCGATAGATTAATGGAATATTCAACTGTTAAACACATTGTATTTGGAATTCACGATTTTTCAAAAGCAATGGCTTATAAAATAACTCCAAAAGGTTGGATTGATGAATTAGAAACATTCTTTAATATTCTTACAATGGAAGCTAGAATTAAAGGTAAAGGAGTAATTGGGGGAGTAGAAGTACTTTTAACACCACATTCATTACCAGATTCTTGTGTTGAGAAAAAAGATATTAGAAGATGGTTAGATTTACATGGTGATGAAGCTAGTAAACATGTTTATTCTCATGCATTAAGAGAGAATGCAATGGGATTAACAGGTAAACAAGTTATTACACCAAATCATATAAATATTTGTAAAGTTGCATTTACACCGTCTCCTCTAGAAATAGAAAAAGATGTATCAATTTTAAAAGCTGCTATTGAAGCTGATGCTTTACTAAGTGGTGCAATTAGATATGAAGGTGAAATGTTAGATCCGCCAATGTTTGGAAAATCTTTACAAAACATTTTAAGAGCTTATGCATTAAATAGTTTATCAAAAGAGGATGAGTTATTTGCACTTTCTGTGTTAAACAAAATGCCTATCCACACATTTAAAGAAAACTGGCCATACGGTCAACTGTAATATTATAAGGAGTTTTAATATGAGTCAAACAATAAAATTAGATGTACCTGAGTTTTTAAATATAGGTATCGCTTGTACAACAAAACATGTTGGTACAAATAAAGAAAATAATGTTGCTATGGTAATTGAAGATGATAAATTAGGGACAGATTCTATAACTTATAAAGAGTTAGCAACAAAATCTGATCAAGTATCTAACTTCTTTGCAGGAATTGGTTTAGAGCCAAGAGATAGAGTTTTAGTTTGTCTAAAAAACTCTTTAGCTTACCCTATTTCATTTTTTGGAGTAATGAAAGGTGGAATGATTGCTGTTCCTACTTCAACTTTATTAAGTGGTAGTGAAGTTAAATATTTAGCTGAAGATTCTCAAGCGAAAGCAATTGTTTTATCAGCTTCTATGTATGAAAATTTAGTTCCATATTTAGAAAATCTTGATAATTTGAGAACAATAGTTGTTGCTGGAATTGATAGTGTTGAAGATTTAAAAAAACCAAAAGATATAAATGTATATGCATTAAATCAAATTTTTAAAGAGACTAGTACAACTCCAAATCATTACAATTCAAAATCAGGTGAACCTGCATATTTAGTTTATACATCTGGAACTACTGGTTATCCAAAAGGTGTACTACACTCTCATAGATCATTAGTAGGTAGAAAACCAGCAACTGATTACTGGTTTGATTTTAAAGAAAATGATAGAATCATGCACTCTGGTAAATTTAACTGGACTTATGTTTTAGGTTCTGCTTTAATGGATCCATTATACAATGGTCATACAGTTATTGCTTATGAAGGTGCAAATGATGCTTCTACATGGATTAATTTAATTAAAAAACATCAATGTACTATTTTCATTGGAGTTCCAACAATTTATAGACAAATAATTCAAAAAACTGACTTCACTTTAGATGATTGTCCAACTTTAAGATATTGTATGTCTGCTGGAGAACACTTATCTGATGAAATGTTAGGACTTTGGAGAGAAAGATTTAAACAAGATATTTTTGAAGCAATTGGTATGAGTGAATGTTCATACTATATTTCACACTCAAAATATAATCCAATAAGACCAGGAAGTGCAGGATTCCCTCAACCAGGACACATTGTAAAACTTTTAAACCCAGAAACTTTAGAAGAAGTTGGTGTTGAAGAAGAAGGAATGATTTGTATAGGTGAAGACGATCCAGGATTATTCTTAGAGTACTGGCAATTAGAAGAAGAGACTCAAAAAGCTAAACATGATGGATACTTCTTCACAGGAGATTATGCTAGAAAAGATAAAGATGGATATATTTGGTTCATTGGAAGAAAAGATGACATTATCAATACTTTTGGATTTAGAGTATCTCCACATGAAATTGAAAGAGTTGTAAAAACTCATCCAGATGTTGCAGATTGTGTTGCTTTTGGTCTAGATATTGAAAAAGATAAAACTATCGTAGCAATCATTGTTATTGGTCATACTACTTTAACTAAAGAACAAGAAGAAGAAATTTTAAAATTCTCTCAAGCAAATTTAGCTAAATATAAAGCACCAAAAAGAATCTATACAATGACTGACTATCCAAGAACAAAAAATGGAAAAGTTTTAAGAAAACAATTAGTAAAAGATTTAAATGAGCTTGAAAGAGCAAAATCAAAAGGTGAAGAAGTAGTTGAATATAAAGCTAGAAGATCTATGCTTTTAGTTCCTTCATACAACAAACACAATGTAGAAAAAGCAAAAACTGTTTTAGCTGACACTGTTATTTTTGATTTTGAAGCAATTTTAGAAGATCAAAGAGAATTAGGAAGAACTACTTTAAAAGAAGTTTACGCAGAACAAGGTCCAAGCTTTGGAGATAGCGAAAGAGTTTTAAGAATTAATAATCTTGGAAGTGAAGATTTGAAAAAAGATTTACAATTAGCAAGAGAAATTGAAATTGATGGTTTACTATTCTCTAAAATAGATTCAAAAGAAGATGTTTTAGAAGCTGTTAAATTAATAGAAGAAGTAAATCCAAAATTAACTCTTATGATTATGATTGAAACTCCTTTAGCTGTTTTAAATATTCACGAAATTTGTGCAGCTAGTCCAAAAGTTGAAGTTGTTGTAGTTGGTTCAAACAAATTAGCAAATAGACTTCAAATAGATATAAAAAGAGGTTCAAAAGCTATCGTTACATATTTAGCTCAAATTGCACTTGCTGCAAAAGCTTATGGTAAAACTGTAATTGATGGTCCACACTTCGATGTGTTAGACGAGTTTGCTTGTGAAGATTCAACAAAAGATGCATTTAATTTAGGATTTGATGGTAAATCTCTTATTCATCCAATTCAAATTGAATACATTAATGACATTTTCACTCCAAAACAAAGTGAAGTTGAAGATTATGAACAAATGATTGCAAAATATGAAGAAGCAGCAAAAGAAGGTAAAGAGGTAATTTTACATAACAATAAACTTGTTGATTCTTCAAGAATTAAATGGGCAAGAAAAATGATAAAACTTTATGAAACATATAAATCATTAGGTCAAAACCTATTTAACAAATAAGGAGATTAGTTTGTCAAAAATAAATTACGGTAACTATTTTGAAGATTTTAGCATTGGACAAAAAATTGTTCATCCACTTCCTAGAACTGTAAGCGAAGGTGATGTATCTTTATACATAGCCTTCACAGGTTCTAGATTTTCTCTTCATTCAAGTGATATTGTAGCAAGAGAGATTGGTTACAAAAAAAGACCAATTGATGATATATTAATGTTCCACCTAACATTTGGAAAATCAGTTCAAGATATATCTTTAAATGCTATTGCAAATTTAGGTTATGCTGAAATCTCTTTTCCAAATCCAGTTTTTGTTGGAGATACAGTTAGTATGACTTCAACTGTAATTGGTTTAAAAGAAAACTCAAATGGAAAAAGTGGAGTTGTTTATGTTCACTCTATTGGGGTAAATCAAGACGGAAATGAAGTTTTAAACTTCAAAAGATGGGTAATGGTTCACAAAAAAGACCATAGTGTAAAAAGTGAAATAAATATTGTTCCAACTTTTGAAGCTTCAACTCCAATAGTTGATAAAATAAATATTCCAACAATTGGTGCAATTGATACAGATGCTAGTGGTGGAGAGTACTTCTTTGAAGATTATGTTGCAGGAGAGAGACTTAATCATCCTGAAGGAATTACTATTGATAATAGTGATCACACACTTGCAACAAAACTATACCAAAACAATGCGAAGGTACATTTTAATGACCATATGATGAAATCAACTCCTATGGGTCAAAGATTAATGTATGGTGGAATTGTTATTTCAATGGCAAGAGCAATCTCTTTTAATGGGCTACAAAATGCTCAATGGGTATATGCTATAAATAGTGGAAATCACTGTAATCCTACTTATGCAGGAGATACAATTTATGCATATACTGAAATTTTAGAGACTATAGATCATAAAAGAGAGGATATTGGTCTTTTAAGATTAAGAACGATTGCTGTTAAAAATCAAAATCCAACAGAGATTTCAAGCCCTAAAGGTGAAGATGGTAAATATCTTCCAAACATTGTATTAGATTTAGATTACACTGTTGTAATTCCAAAAAAATCTACAAAAAAATAAAAATTTAATTTAACAAAAAGGAAAAAATATGACACATCCAAAAGAAGCTTTATTTGAATCAGGTAAATCTTTACCAATTATTCCAACTTGTGAGCACTTTGCAGGAAGCGAAAAGCTAATCCTAAAAGGTTTTGAAATGCAAAAAAAATTAGGACCAGTTTTTGATATTACTTGTGATTGTGAAGATGGTGCAGAAACAGGAAAAGAAGTTGAACATGCTCAAATGATCGTAAGAGTTGTTAATTCTTCTGAAAATCCATACAAAATGGCTGGAACAAGAATTCATGACCACTCTCATCCAGATTGGAGACAAGATGTTGATATTTTAGTACCAGGTGCTGGAGAAAATTTAGCATACATTACTTTACCAAAATCAACATGTTATGAAGATGCAAAAACTCAAATTGAATATATTCAAAAAGTAGCAAAAGAAGCTGGAATAAAAAGAGAAATTCCAATTCACGTTTTAATTGAAACTCATGGTGCATTACAAGATGTTGAAAAGATTGCAACTTTACCTTGGTTACAAGTTTTAGATTTTGGATTAATGGATTTCGTTTCAGGATACCAAGGAGCAATTCCAGCGATTAATATGAGAAGCCCTGGTCAATTTGATCACAGATTAATTGGAGCTGCAAAAGCAAGAGTTGCTCAAGCTGCAATCCAAAACTGTGTAATTCCAGCACATAACGTAACTTTAGATTTAAAAAACCCATACCAAACTTATAAAGATGCTGAAAGAGCAAGAAATGAGTTCGGATTCATGAGAATGTGGTCAATTTACCCAACACAAGTTCAAGCAATTGTTGATGCTATGAAACCTGATTTTACAGAACTTGAAGCTGCACAAAATATTTTAATTAAAGCTCAAGATGCTGAGTGGGGACCAATCCAATATGATGGTGAATTACATGATAGAGCAACTTATAGATACTTCTGGGAATTAGTTCAAAGAGCTAAATATTCTGGTGTTAAATTACAAGATGAGGCAGAAAAAAGATTTTTTGCTTAATATTTAAGTATGTATAGAAAAGCTACTCTTTTTTAAGAGTAGCTTTTTTTATGTCTAGCTATTTCTAAACTAAACATTTTTTGGAAATATCTTATTTTTTAGTTTATAAAAAGGCTAATTTTAAAACTGCGTTGATATAATTTAAAAATTTCTAAAATAAACAAAGGAAAAATTTATGAGTAAAAAAATCACAGAACAAGATATTATAGATTCAGTTGCAAGTGCATGTCAATTTATATCTTTTTATCATCCAGAAGATTTTGTAAAAGGTATGGTTGAAGCTTATGAAAAAGAGCAAAGTGACTCTGCAAAAAATGCAATTGGACAAATATTAATCAACTCAAAAATGTGTGCAATGGGACATAGACCTCTATGTCAAGATACAGGAAGTGTTAATATTTTTGTAAAAGTTGGATTAAAAGCTAACTTAGACATTACAAAAAATTTAGAAGATTTATTAAATGAAGGTGTTGCAAAAGGTTATACAGATCCTGATAATACTCTTAGATTTTCAGTTGTAAGTGATCCTGCAGGAAAAAGAACAAATACAAAAAACAATACTCCAGCAGTTATTCATGTAAGCGTTGATAACTCTGATAAATTAGATATCACAGTTGCAGCTAAAGGTGGAGGAAGTGAAAATAAATCTAAATTCGCTGTTTTAAATCCAAGTGATAGTATTTATGACTGGGTTATGGCAAATGTAAAAGATATGGGTGCGGGATGGTGTCCTCCTGGAATTTTAGGAATTGGAATTGGTGGAAATCCTGAAAAATCTATGCTTTTAGCAAAAGAATCATTAATGGGTCACGTTGACATTCATGAATTAAAAGCAAGAGGTCCTCAAAATCCACTTGAAGAATTAAGATTAAAATTATATGAAGATATCAATAAACTTGGAATTGGAGCACAAGGTCTTGGTGGTTTAACAACTGTTTTAGATGTTAAAATTTTAGATTACCCATGTCATGCTGCTTCTTTACCAGTTGCTATGATTCCAAACTGTGCAGCAACAAGACATATTCACTTTGAATTAGATGGAAATGGTCCTGCTAAATTTGAAAAACCTGATTTAGATTTATGGCCAGATGTTACTCTTCCAATGGATACAATTAAAAGAGTAAATATTGAAGATTTAACAAAAGAAAATTTATCTCAATTTAAATCTGGAGATACTTTATTATTATCTGGAAAGATTTTAACAGCAAGAGATGCTGCTCATAAAAAAATAGTTGAGTACAAAAATGCTGGAAAACCACTTCCAAATGGTGTTGATTTAAAAGATAGATTCATCTACTACGTTGGACCAGTTGATCCAGTTAGAGATGAAGTTGTAGGACCTGCAGGACCAACAACATCTACAAGAATGGATAAATTTACAAAAGATATGATGGAAATTGGAATTATGGGAATGATTGGAAAAGGTGAAAGAAAACAACCAACAATCGACTTAATTAAAGAGTACAAATCTATTTATTTAATTGCAACTGGTGGAGCTGCTTATTTAATTGCTCAATCAATCAAAGGTGCAAAAACTTTAGCATTTGAAGAGCTTGGAATGGAAGCAATTTATGAATTTGAAGTAAAAGATATGCCTGTAACTGTTGCCGTTGATACAGAAGGAAACTCTATTCATACTACTGGTCCTGCTAAATGGAGAACTATTAATAAGTAAATCTAATTTTACAAAGAGCCCTGCTCTTTGTAAATATTTTTCTTAAATTACCCTTACATACACAAACTATATTCCTTTTTTGACTTTTATAATAACTTTTTCTGATAATATTTGACTTGAAAATATATTAGGAAAATTAATATGAATTTAATAGAAGATTTAAAAGATTATTTAGGTTTTGCTGTTGCTGGAAACTTTGCAAATCATTTAGGTGAAGCTGGAGAAGCTGACGAGTTTTCTGTTATAAAAACGACAGAAAAAGATGCTCCAAAAGGTATGTTTCCATTTTATATAAAAAATCACAATAGCTTTTTAGGAACTTATCCTATTTGTGATGAAATCATTTTAACTCATGGAAGAGAAAATGATAATTTACAAGTTGAGGCCGAAGTCGCATTAATTTGTGATTTTGTATATGAAAATGATCAAGTTATAGATATTATTCCAAAATATTTTAGTGCCTTTAATGACTGTTCAATTAGAGTTCAAGATGGAAATAAATTAAGTACAAAAAAAAATTGGGGAGAAAAAACTAAAGGAATCTCTCAAGATATAATTGCTATTGATAATTTTACAGATAAAGGCGTTTTAAGTAAATACCACATATCTTCTTTCATAAAAAGAGATGGTATTGTATATGACTATGGAACAACTAGTGCTGTAAAATCTTATAGTTATTTTTTTGATAAACTAAAATATTGGATGATTGATATACTAAATTGTCAAGAAGATTGTGGACCACTTGAAGAGCTTGGACAATTTCTAAAAGTTGCAGCAAAAGATGCAAAAGGTATTTTAATTGCTGCTGGAGCAACAGCTTATACAGATTTTGGAAAGAAAAACTTTTTGAAAAAAGATGATGAAATTTTTGTATATGTTTACAATGCTCACGCGCATAGTTTTCAAGATATTATGAATGATATGTGTGGAATGGATACTTATTTAGGACAATGTTCAAAACTTCATCAAATAGTTCAATAAAAAGTAGTTTTCTACTTTTTATTTGAATCTGACTCTAAAAATAAAATATCATTTAAACTATCAAAAACTTTTACAGTTGAATTTTCTATTTCATTAGCTATTTGTCTTAGATGCTGATTTTCTATTCTATTTGCATTTTTTTTAACATATTCTTGTATTCTATCATGAACATCTTGGTGATTTTGTTTTAACTCTTCCCATTTTATATTTCCAGTAAAATGAGTATTCTTATCTTCACAAATAGATATCCATCTACCTAAATTACAAGTTTTACAGTTATCAACTTTACAATCTTCATAATTATCTAAAATTTTATAATATCTTTTTTTGAAATTTATATGATCATTTTTATATTTAGATAACTCTTTTATTAAGTCTACATTTTCAACCATTTCATAAAATTTTTCATCTATTTTTGAAGCTGATGTAATTTGAAGAAGTTTATTTGATAAATTAGATACTTCATTTGATAATTTATCTATATTTGAAGCTGTTTTGGCATTTTTTTGTGTTTCAAAATCAAGTTTTGAAACAGTTTCATTTATTTGAACTATTCCTAACTCTTGTTCTTTACTAAAAATAGTTACATTGTGAATTATATCTTTAGTTTCAGAAATTTTTGAAGTTAAATTATCATAACCTTGAATCATAGTATCTGCTATATTTTTGCCTTCTATTGCCTCTTTATTAGCACTTTCAACTAAATTTTTTATCTCTCTTGCTGCTTCTGCACTTCTATTTGCAAGATTTATAACTTCTTGTGCAACTACTGCAAATCCTTTTCCTGCCTCACCTGCAGTTGCAGCCTCAACAGCTGCATTTAATGATAATATATTTGTTTGAAATGCTATTTGATCAATTACAGTTATTGCTTCATTTATAGCTTTAACTTTTTTACTAATTTCGTCCATAGATGAAAAAGTTTGAGTAGCTGAATTACTTCCAGAAATTGCTGAATTATTTAGTTCATCAGCTATATTTAGCATTTGATTCATATTTGAATTATTATTTTTAAGATTTTGTGTTATCTGCTCTAGAGCTACAGAAGATTGTTTCAAAGATAAAGCTTGATTTGAAGATGAAATTGATAATTCATTTGAAGAGTTAGTTAATATTTTAGTATTTTCTTCTAATTTTTTACCTGCATTTGTAATCATAGCAATTAATGATGAAGATGACTGTCCTAAAAGTAATGTTGAATTTGAAAGTATTCCAAAATCACCATACATTCCTTTACTATGAATTTCATCTAATTTAAATTTATAATCACCTTGTGCATAACTATTTAATAACATATTTAAACTATCTATTTTCAATCTAGTTCTATCTATCATTTTATTTATAATATCTACTAATGTTTGTAGCTCTTTTGTAGAAGATTTAGTTTTTATTGTATATTCAAAGAATCCATTGTTAACTTTTTCCATAACATCTGTTATTTCAAGAATAACATTTTTATCATTTTCTATAATTATTTCTATTTTTTCAACTTGAGTATTCATATTTTTTGTCATTAAAGCAAATTCATCTCTACCTTCAAGCTGATTTAATTTTATGCTATCTTTTTCTTTCATAGAATAAGAGAAGAATTGATTTAAATTATCTTCAAATTTTTTAATAGCTTCAGTAACTTTGCTTGTCATTACAAATATAACGGCAATTATCAATAATATTAACAAAATTAGAAATATAAAAAATACAATAATTTGAGAATCCAACTCTTCTATATTTATATCAATATATAAAAGTGTATCTTTTACTATTTTTTCTTTAATATCTTCATATATTTTAATCTTTTGTTCATATAAATCTTCCCAATTATTACTATTTGCACCATAAATATTTTTTGATAAACTCTCTAAAGATTTAAAGGTTTTAGTATCTAAATTTTGAATTTCAGTTGAATAATCATTGTTATATGCTCTTGACATATATGTATCAATTGCATTTTGAATATTATTTAATAACTCAGCCTCTTCATTTGAATGGTCTAATTTCTTATAATCCCTAATTGCTCTTTGAATTTTTGTATGACTTTTTTGAATACTATTTAAAATTGATTCATTACTTGTTAGTATAAAGTTATTATAAAAATAAATTAATCCTCCATATCCAAAAGATTCTTCTATGCTATTTATCAAATTCTCTTTATCCCAGATTATGCAATAGAAGAAGCAATAAAATATTTATTTATAACTAAAAGTTATAGATTTTCTCTGTAATTTTTAAGTATTTTTATTGAAAATTATCTATGTATACTTAAAGGGAATTTGACTTTGTTTTACGTTTTCAAATAAACCATTCATCCAAGTTCTTCTTTTTTGTGGAAGTGATATTTTTAGTACTTTTTGATTTGAATGTTCTGTTATCCAAGATCCTAATGCAAAGCAATAGGATCGTAGTGTTGAAAGCATCATATTTGAATTTACTACTTCATGTTTAAAAAGTGCCATAATATTGTATGCCATCATAATAAATCTAAAAGAGGCTTCTGTGGCATAAAAATCTTTTAAGCAGAAGTTATCAGCTCCAAAATCATATTTAAGTTCTTTTATTCTATTTTCACAATCAGCTCTTGTGTTATATATATTATAAATTTGATCAACTGGCAGTTCAATATTAGTAACATAAGCACTATATCTATATATAGGTTCATCGAATAGAAGTTTACCACCTGATTTTGGGTATTCTTCACTTAATTTTCTAACAATTATATATCTTCTTTCACTTCCGTTATCAGGTTTAAATCTTAGGCTTGCTACATCAAGTCCTTTTGTGATTTTAATCCACTTAGTTATATTTCCAATGGTGTATTTTATATTTTCATAAAATTTTACAGCCACAATATAATTAATACCTCTTTTTTCAAACCATTCTAAGAATTCTTGTGAATAAAATCCACTATCTGCTCTTACAAGTCCAACTTTTTTATCTTTTAAGCATATATCAAATGTCTCATTTAAAAATGCGTCATAATTATTAAGTGAACTAGTATTACCACTTCTCATCCATGTATTTGCTATCATTTTTGTTTGATCTATAAATGCAATAATTGGATGATGTGAGTTTCTACCAGGTTTTTTAGGGTTATAACCTTTCTTAGCTCCTTCTTGTTCACCATATCTTGTTATTACTGTTGAATCTAAATCAATTGTTAGTGGTCCTACATCTAGTTGTGAAAGGAATTTTTGTTGTAATATTGGAAATATTTCAGAATTCTTTTCAATATTAAATTTATGAAAAAATCTGCTATATGTTGATTGACTTGGCAATTTATCTATTTCAAATATTGTTTGTAATGTTGTATCATATCTTAACCAATCGGCATGGATATATCTACTTGCTCCTGTAAATATAGCTAACCAAAATCCTTGAATAATATTTATTGGATCATATGCTCTATTTGAAAATCCAATAGGTAAATTTACACTTTTTAAATCTTCAATTACTCTTGTTTTATCTATAAAATTTTTTAATAATTTCATCCCACCAAATGGTGTAACTTTTTTATCAGAATACTCAATTTTTAATTCACCCATTTGGTGTTCCTTATGAATGCTTATGAAGTGTTATTTTATGGTACTTTATTTTAGATTCTTATTTAGCTATTGCATAATGCGGGTTTATCTATTTTTAGGAAAATCAATCCTCTATAATCTTCAAGTTTTTTAAATACTTCATTGTTTAATTGATTATTTACATATTCAAGTTCTTCTACTGATATATTTTTTTTTAAATCATATATATGAGAATCTTGAAATATGATTAGTGAAATAAAATTGTTATAATTTGAATTTGAAACAGCATTGTAATCAAAAATATTTTTAACTAAATCTTTCTCTTTATATGATTTTTCTATTGTATTTATAATTGCAACATATGCTTGAGAAGCTTTTGTAAGCTCTTTACTATTTGAGTATATTAATAAATCATCAAAAAAAGATATTAAATTAGCCACACTAACATTGTAAATATTTTCAGCAAATTTCAAATCTACTCTAAGCTCTTTTACACTAGTTCTAAGCTCTTTTATTTTTATTAAACTATCTTTTTGAATATTTATTTTCTCTAAAAGGTTGTTCTCTTTTTTAATTAAATCAAAATTACTTATAAAATCTTCAAATTTTCTTTCAGATTCATCAGTTATTTTTATTTGTTTTTCTAACTCATCATTTTTAATTTTTCCATAACTATTTAAATATAGTATGGACAATTCTCTCTCTTTTTGAATATTTGATAATAATTCAGAAACCTTGAATGTAAAATTCATATAACTAGAAGTTTTATTCATATTTTTAACTTCTTCTATTTTTTGAGAAATTAAAATAGATGAAAGCAAAAAAACTGCTAATATTGGTAAAACTAATATTAAAAGAATTTTATCTCTTAGTTTCAAATTATTCATATTTTTTCCTAAAAAATTATTTTTTGAAAATATATTCTTTATAATTTAAAGTAAAGTTATATTTAAACTACTGTAATCAAAATGTAATCAAGTTGAAACTAATTTGTAATTTAAGAATTATTTTTTAGTTATTTAATCTAAAATAAGTTAGTTTATTATCTATAAAGATAAATTAACTATAATGTCAAAAAAAGTCAAAGGAAAAATTATGTTAAAAGAATTTAAAAAATTCCTAATTTCAGGAAATGTTGTTGATATGGCTATTGGTTTTATATTTGGTGCTGCGTTCGCTACATTTGTAAAATCTCTTGTAGAAAATGTTATTATGCCTCCTATTGGATTATTACTTGGAAGAGTTGATTTCTCACAATTATTTTTACCTTTAGATGGAAATAGTTACGCTACTTTGGCAGATTTAGAAAAAGCTGGGGCACCTGCAATTAAACTTGGTGTATTTATGAATGATACGATTTCATTTATAATATTAGGGTTTGTTGTATTTATGTTTATTAAATCTTACAATAAACTAAAAGGTTCAGAAGCTCCCAGCTCCTAAAACAAAAGTATGTTCTGATTGTGCAATGGAAATTCCAGTAGCTGCAAAAAAATGTGGACACTGCGGAAACAGTGCAGTTTAACAAAATAAGAAGTAAATAATTTTTACTTCTTATAAATCAATCATAGCTTTAAAAGTCACTCCAACTCTTCCAACACTATCAATTTTTGTATGATTTCTTTCGTTTATTCTATCATCTTCGATATACTGAAAATTTATCTTTAATATTACTGGTGTTGTATCACCTTCAACGTTATAAGTATCATAATATTCACAAAATAAGGCAGTTTGAGTAGATGAGATAATTGGTGGATAACTTTGCATCTCTTTTCTAACATCTATTTCAAACTTTTCAATTTCACTTGCATCTTTTGGAAGTTGAGCAGCACATTTTTGTACAAGTTCAACATTATCTTTATTTGGAAAACAAATTGTAGCTTTTTTTGTTTTTAATATATTTGCTAAAGTATCTTTTTGTGTTCCATCATCTTTTTTACCAATAGCAACAATTACTAATGCAGGATTTGTAGAAATAGGAATAAAATATGAAAATGGAGCAGCATTTAAAACACCATTATCATCAGTAACAATCCAAGCAATTGGTCTTGGAACTATACTTCCTGACATTATTTTATATCTATCTAAATCATTTATATCTTTATAATCTAAAATCAAAACCTATCCTTTATTTTTTTATAAGATTTTAGTCAATTAATCCTTTTATCCTTGTATAGTAATATGCAAAAAGTAGAAAAGCAACACCTAAACATATTGTAATTATAGTTGTAGTTGTGAAATTCGCCATTGTTCCAATAAATAAAGTAGTCAAAACATTTGTAAGCATAAAAAACATATCGTTATAAGATATAACTCTTCCTATATATCTTTTTTCACATCTATTTTGTAAAAGTGCATAAGTATATGACCATAAAAATGCTGTGCTAAATCCTACAAAAAATAGAGCAATCAAAGAAGTATAAAAATCTTTTTGAGCAAAAGCCCAAACAATTATTGTTAATCCTTGAAAAGTTAAAAGATATTGAAGATTATCTTTGTTTATTATCTTATTTAGAAGCATAGGACCAATAAAAAGTGCAATTGCTCTAACAGAATTTGATAATCCAATAGCAAGTGGTACTGCAATTAACTCTTTGTACTCATTTTTCGCCAAAATGGTAATTAAAGCATCATAGCTAGTAAGCCCTACGCTCGCATGCAAAAATATTAAATGTAAAATTATCTTGTTGTTTTTAATATATCTTAATCCATCAAGCATAAGTTCAAAAATTTTCTCTTCAACTTTTTTGTATTCAAGATTTATTTTTATTTGAATAAAAACTAAAAATGCTATTATAAAAATAATAACATCAATTAAAATTGCTGTTTTTGCTCCATATAAATTTACAATAAATCCACTAACAGCCATACCAATGGCATAAGTAAATGACCAAATAATTGATTGAATCTCATTTGCTGTTTGAAGTTCTTTACCACTTGAAAGTTTTGCTAAAAGAGACATTTCACTAGAAAAAAACATTGAAGCTGCACTCATTCTAATAAAAATAAAAAGTAAAAGCATCCACATATCATCAGCACTAGAAATCATTAAAAATGAAGCTGTCATAAGTAATTCAGTAAATAACAAAGATACCATCAAAGGTTTTATCTTCATTCTATCAATTATTGCTCCACTAAAAGGTGCTATTATTATTGCGGGAATAAAATGCATAGCAGTAACAATTGCAATAGCTAATTCACTTGAACCAAAATCAACAACCATAGTATAAATTGCAACTGTAGAAAACCATGCACCAAATGATGCAATAAAATTAACTAAAGACAAACCTCTAATAGTAGGATTATCTCTTAAAAAAGAGTAATAATATTTCAAAAAATATCCTTATAAAATATCTTGATAAATTAATAACTTAACTTTCGCACGTTAAGTTGATTAAAATTGTAGCTAAATCTCCCTAAAATATTACTGCTATAGGTAATAATATTATCCTTGTTGACATAAAAATAATTTAGTTGTTTTTCTATGATATTTTTCTATTTTGAACTCTCAATAAAGCCCTTAAATAGGAACTTTTAGATATAATATCTATTATATTAAAGGGTAAGAATGCAGATAGAATCTAAGATAATAAGCATCATAAACGACAAACTAAAGAATCCAATTTATGAAACATTGCGACTATTAAATATGAAAACGATTTTAACAAAGAGCAATTTTTCTAAAAAAGAGGGAGTTGCTGTTCATATGGTTGTATTACACTTTGTATATATGCTAGTTATGAATAAAAAAATATCAACTTTTATGGATCAGAGTAATGATAGCTTTAAAAAAGATGTCTATTACAGACTACTTGCTAATGCTCACTACAACTGGAGAAAACTATTATCACTTAGTTCTTTAAAGATTTTATCACTGCTTCATAAAGTACAAGATGCAAAGCTAGTAAGAGTTCTTATACTTGATGATACTGTTGAAGATAAAGTTGGTAAAAATATAGAGGGAAGTTGTGACAACCTTTGGAGCAATAAAGCAAAGAGAAAAATCAGAGGTGTAAATGTTGTATCACTAAACTATAGTGATGGTTATTCAAATTTTATGTTGGACTTTGCAATTGCTATGAATAATTATGCAAGGGTAAAGATAGAAGAGTTTACAAATATTATTGATCATCGAACCAATGCACATAAGCGAAGATTGGAAAGCTTAAAAGGGAAATCACAAATTGCTATAGAGATGATTAAAAGAGCAGTAGCTAGTGGTATATATGCAGATTATCTGCTTGTGGATAGTTGGTATTCTAAACCTGTGTTTATAGAAACAATGAATGAGCTAGGATTGCAAGTTATTTCAAGAATGGTAAACAATGATAGAATCTGGAACTTCACAGGGGAGAAAAAAACTCTTGATGGTATCTATAACAAGTTTAAAAAGCTTAAAACTATTAAGATGGGTCAATATGGCAAAAAGATAAAGTTTGAATACTTCGGGGTCATAGTTGAACATAAAAAAGCAGGAAAATTAAAAATTGTTTTTATAAAAACCAAAGAGAATCTCATCCCTATTGTATCTACAAACTTAGACTTGAGTGATGAAGAAATTATCGATATTTACAAACGACGATGGGATATAGAACAAGGGTATAAAGAACTTCGTGAACACTTTGGGTTTGGTAAAGAAGAAAATCGAATTTATGAAGCACTTATTGCTCGCATAACACTCTCATTTTTTACATACAATGTTGTTAGCTATATAAATCGTATCAGTAATGAACCAAAAACTATTGGTGGATTGTTTAAAGATCTAGAATGTGAACTTCACACCTTGGCAATTGCTATGCAAGCATTTTTAGCTATTTTAGATGAGATTGCAAAAATTGAAGAAGTTGTCAATAGAAATGAGGATTTTACAGCAATAATCGATCTATTAAGAGATGTGACTGGAAAACTACTTGGTTTTAGGTGCGAAAGTTAAGTTAATAAAATAGTTTTTAATCAAATAAAAACTATTAAAAATTAGAATTCTAAAGTACCTTCAATAGCAAAGTTAGCTTTAGAATCAAGTTCTGCATGAGATAAAACTGGAATAGAAAGACCAAATTTTTCATATATTTCTGAAATTCGTTTTCTTAAAACTGGATCAACAACCATAGATATTTTTGTAAATCCTTTTTTCTCAACATCATCTAAAAGTTGTTTTGTTTTTGTTACAAGATTATTTATTTCAGAAATAGACAACATCAGCTGAGAAACCCCATGGTGTTCTTGAAGTTTACTAATAAACTGCTGTTCTAATTCTGGTTTTATTGTTATAATATGTAAAATACCATCTGTATCTTTAAATTTTTGTGTAATTAGTCTATATAATTTTGATCTTACATGTTCTAATAATATTTCAGGAGCTTTCGTAAATTGTGCAATATCTGCAACTGCTTCGACAATTGTTAACATATCTACGATTGGTATTTTTTCATGTAACAAGTCTTTACAAACTTTTAATAAGCTTCCATAAGAAGTAACTTTCATAGCCTCTTCTACAACAATTGGGAAATCCTTTTTCAATCTATCTATAATATCTACTATATCTTGTCTAGTTATGATATCTTCAGCATGTCTTCTAATAATCTCAGAAATATGTGTTGATATAATCGAAGGAACATCTACAACCGTAAAGCCTTTCATTAAAGCATCATCTTTTTGATCAGGATTTATCCAAATAGCATCAATATTAAATACTGGCTCTTTCACCTTTTGTCCTGCTAAACTTTCACCAAAGCCTCCCATAGCAAGTAACTTATCAACTTCTACTTTACCTTTTGCAATCGGTATTCTTTTTAAATTAAACACATATTCGTTTGCACCTAAAGTTGAATCATCAGAAATTCTAATTTGAGGAATAATAAATCCTAATTCCGCTGCAATTGTCTTTCTAATAGCTTTAATTTTATCTAGAAGCTCTGAATTACCCTGAACAAGTTGTAAAAGTCTAATTCCAAGTTTTAATTCAAGAACTTCTAATCTCATAATATTCTCAATATTTTGAGTTTCATCAGGAATAGCAGCAGCTTTTTTCTTCTCTCTTAGTTCTTCAGGTTTTGCAGGAACTTTAACTTTTGCATCTTTTGATCTAAAGAACCTTGTAACAGCGTTATCTTCTCCTTTTTCAATCATAACTATTGTATATCCCATAGCCATCATCATAACACCCATAGTAGTTAAGATTCCTGTTGGGAACCCTGGAACAAAACCAAATAGTATCAATCCTATACCAACTAAAATTAAAGATTTACTATCTTTAATAAGCTGATTAACAGCTTTAGAAGCAAATTTTTCCTCGTCTGTATTTGACCTAGTGATTATAATTGCTGTTGCTGTTGAAGTTAATAAAGCAGGAATTTGTGCAACTAATCCATCCCCAATAGTAAGAATTGTATAAATTTCTCCAGCTTCTGCTATATCTAAATCATGTTGAAAAATTCCAACTAAAAGCCCTCCAACAATATTTACAATCGTAATAATAATACCAGCAATAGCATCACCTTTAACAAACTTTGAAGATCCATCCATAGCTCCATAAAAGTTTGCTTCTGTAATTAATGCTTTTCTTCTTTCTTGTGCTTCTTTATCGTCAATAAATCCGGCATTTAAATCTGCATCAATAGCCATTTGTTTACCAGGCATAGAGTCAAGTGTAAATCTTGCAGTAACTTCAGCTACCCTTGTTGCACCTTTTGTGATAACCATAAAATTTATAAGTACTAATATTATAAAAATAATAACACCTATAACCATATTTCCACCAACAACAAACTCCCCAAATGCAGAAATAATAGTACTTACTGCATCTGGTCCATTATGTCCTTCAGATAAGATAGACCTGGTTGTTGCAATACTTAAAGCAAGTCTAAATATAACCAATATTAAAAGTAAAGTTGGAAATGTGGTTAAATCCGCAGGTTTTTGGATATATAAAGAAATTAAAAGTATAAGAAATGAGATTGCTAGTGAAAGTGATATAAAAAAGTCAATTGCAGTTTGATTTAAAGGAACAATAATAATAGCAAGTATTGCTAAAAACAATCCTACAGCTATTAAGTCTCTAGAGAAAATGCTCCTAAAATCAAACTTCATAAATTACTTAAATCTTTTTTTATTTCATAAAATTAACTAATGATAACTCATTAGTTCTTGCAACTGTTGAATACATTGCTGTATATGTTAGTTCTAAAGCTTTTATCTGGATTGCAACTTCAGTTAAATCTGCAGAACTGAGTGCTTCTTCAAGTTTTTTATATTGAACTAATTTAGAATCAATTGATTCTAAAGCTGTTTCAAAAACTTTGTTTTTTGCTCCTAAATCAGCATGAGTAATATTCATATCATCAAAAGATTGATCAATAGCATCTATTTGTTTTGCTAAATTATCCCTTACTATATCTCTTGATATTGGATTACCAACCTCATCAACCATATTTAAAGTATTAATAACACTATTCATTAAATCAAAAATACTAGTTTTAGCCTCAAACTTTGTACCTACATCACTTGGTGTTGTAATAGTATAAGTATTTGTTGTCCCATCAAATGTTACAGGAGTTATCGTATTAATTGTTGAATTACCATCCAAATCATATTTTCTAAGAGTTAAAGGTAAAGCTGGACTTGGGGGAGTAGCTGAATTCATATCTAATTTCCACTCATTTCCATCTTGGTCTAAGATTCTATCAGTTTCAGTAAATATCAAATCATTACCTTTATATGCAACAGAAGAACTATACATCATAGCATCAAAACCATTTACACCTCTATCTCTATAAGAGCCCTCTTCTACTGCTACTCTTCTTAATTTATTATCTCCCACATAAGAAATTTTTCCATTTACTTCCACAAAAGGTTTTTTTGAAGAATCACTTCCAGAAAAAAGATATTCTCCTTCAACTTGAGTATTAGCAAGAGTTAATAAATTCTCTCTAGTTCCAGCTAGTACAACAGCTATAGACTTAAGACCATCATCACCTGTTGTATCAGTATTTGCTTTCATAAGCTCTGATTTTATAAATGTCAGAAGATTTTTTGCTTCTTTTAAACTCGAATCTGACATATCATTTTGAACTTTTGTTCTTTCAACTATTGTTTTAATACCTTCAAAAGTTCTAACTTTATCTTGTGCTGAAGTTATTCTTCCAAATAAAACAGAATCATCACTTCCATTTTCAAGCTGTTGCTTTGTACTAAGTTGATAATTTAGTTTTTGCTGAGTCTTATCAAGGTTATTTAATCTGTATATTGTTTGTTCAACTTGACTAATCATTCTAAAGCCTTTTTAAATCTAGTCAGCATATCTTCATAAGGTACTACTTCTTGAGAGTCTTGTGTTAAGAACTCTCTAATTTTCTCTTTTTTGGACATTGCTGCATCTAATTCTAAATCCATACCCGGTTTGTATGCACCAACTCTTACTAAAACTTCATTCTCTTTTATCAATGATAATACTCTTTTTAACTTTAAAAAGTCATTATATTGATCTTTTGTAACAACCTTGTCCATAACCCTAGAAGCTGATTTTAATATGTTTACAGGAGGATAAAATCCTTGTTCTGTTAAATCTCTTGTAAGAACAATATGTCCATCTAAAATGGACCTACTTTGATCTGCAATAGGATCATTTAAATCATCTCCATCAACTAAAACGGTAAAAAATGCTGTAATTGAGCCTAATTGATTGTTTCCAGCTCTTTCCATTAATTGAGGTAAAAGAGCAAAAACTGAAGGAGGATATCCCCTACTTACAGGCGGTTCTCCAGTACTTAATCCTATTTCTCTTTGAGCCATAGCAAATCTTGTAACACTATCCATCATCAAAAGAACATCATGTCCTTTATCTCTAAAATACTCGGCAATACTCATAGCAGTAAAAGCTCCATATTTTCTCATCAAAGCAGATTCATCAGAAGTTGCAGTTACAAGTACAGTATTATCTAAATTTCCACCAAGATTGTAATGAATAAATTCTGGAATTTCTCTTCCCCTTTCTCCAATTAGTGCAACAACTTTTATTTGAGCTTCACAACCTTTTACAATCATCCCCATTAAAGTTGACTTTCCTACTCCACTTCCTGCAAAGATACCTACTTTTTGACCTTTTCCACATGTAAGCATTGCATCAATGGGTTTTACTCCCGTTGCAAATTTTTTATCAATAATTCCTCTTTCTAAGGGTGGCATGGATAATTTGTTTATAGAAGTATATCCCTCAATATCTCTTATCTTGCCTTTGTCATCAATTGGCTCTCCTAAAGCATTTACAACTCTTCCTAAAAGTCCATATCCACACTTTACAGTAAGTCCGTCTCTTTGTAAGAAGATTTTATCATTTATCTTAAATCCGTCAATAAATGAAAAAGGTACTATTGTAAAAAAAGCTCCATCAATTGTTGTTACCATTCCTAAAACGGTATAAATTTTTTGAACAGATTCAATTCTCACAATATCTCCAACAGCAACTTCTAATCCTGTACCTGTCAAAGTTATTGCTGATATATTTGTAATCTTTCCAAAAGCAATTGTAAGATTTGTAGGATCTATTTTATTTAAAATATCATCTATATTCATTTCATCTCATCACACATTTTTTTATATAAACTATCTGTTGTATTTTCTACAGCTTTACATTTATTCAAATATTCAGTTTTTTTATTTTTATTTCCCAAGTTATCATATAAAATCAACACATCATAATAAATCTTAACTTCATCATTTGGAGCCATTTTTCTAGCATTACTTAAACCGCTCAACAATAAATCTAGAGCTTTTTGTTTATTGTTATTATCTTTTGCTATTTTTGCTAACTCTATTTCAACAAAAGGAGAATAAACAAATGCTTTATAATCTTTTTGCTTTAAATACAGTTTTTCTAACATTTCATTAGCTTTTTTTTCTTGACCTTTAGATATCAAATATAAATAATAATCATGATAAAAATCTATAATTGAAGGATTTATTTCACTTTGCTTAATAAAATCTGGATTATAGTCTGCATATATAAAAAACTTCTCCATTGAATTTGGATTATTGTTTGCTTTATTTATCTGATATCTAACTATAAATTCACTTGCCAAAACTTTTTTATCATTTGTCATTTCAACTTTTGCTGAAAAATCTAATGCCTCATCTAATTTATTAAGGGCTAAAGCCATTCTTTCTAAATATAAATATATATTTGCATCTTTATTTGTATTAAATATCTCTTTTAACTGATAATAAGCTTTTTCATTTGAAGTCTCTACCATACATTCAAAAAAGCTATATTTTAAAGCTTCATCCTCTACTATTTTAGAATATGTTTCATTGCTAGCATTTTGTAAAATTTGACTTAATTCTGAACACTCAGAATCTTTAATTTTGTCTTTAATTATCTCTAAATCAATTTCACTAAATACTTCATCCATATTTTTATAACCAAATCTTTTTGCAACATCATTTGAGATCTTTCTATAAACACCTTGCATTTTTAAAATGTTTTCATATTTTTTATCTCTTTTATCAATCATTAATTCTTGCATTAAAGCTTTTTGCTGCATCTCTTCGCTATCTTGATATTTTTCTGCAATCACTGATGGTGCAATAGAACCTTGTCTCATTAAAATTTCATCTAAATAAATAGAAGAACTTTTTGAATATAATCCATTTTCATAATCATTTATAATTTCTTTGTAAAGCTCTTTTGCTTTCTCTAAATAGTAATTTGTTTTATCATACATTCGCATATAAGTATTTGCTAATTTATACTTATAACTTTCTATTTGCTCTTCTTTTGTAGTTGTATTTAATAATTCAATTAATATTTCAGCAGCATATTCAGGCATATTTGCTTTTAAAAGTTTATTTATTTTTTTATTTGCTAAGTAAGTATCAACAGCATAAAATTCAACATTAGTTTTTAAAACTTGACTTATTAAATTACTTGCTTTTGCAACATCACCTTCTAATATATAAACATCAAAAAGTTCATCGGCCACAAGTGTAGCAATAGTTTTATCTTTTGTTGTAGATAAGATTTCATATAAAGAGGAAGCTGATCTTTTATAATCTTTTTGATGTTTATAAACTTTAGCTAAAGCTATTTTTCCATAAGTTTTAGTAAGAGGATTATCAAAATTGTCAATTATTATTTGCGCAAAATATTTTGCATCACTTGTTTTATTTATTGCTAATTTTAAATCAACTAAAAGCATATATGCATTTGATAAATCTTCTTCATTTATTTGTGAAGAATTTATTGCTTTTTCTAAATCATCAGAAGCTTCTAGAAGAAGTCGTTTATTGTCTTTTTTTAAGACTAATTCAGAATATAAAATAATAATATCAGAAGTTAAGATTTTAAGTTTATTTTTCTCTTTTAACTCTTTAATTTGTGTAAATGCTTCATCTATTTTGTCATTTCTTGCAAGGTATTTTATATTTTCTATAATATCAAATCCATCTTTTATTGTCTGCTTCGTCTCTTCTGAAATTTGTTTCCCGTTAGAATCAATAAAACTATAATAAAAATCTTTTTGAGCATTTAATATATTTAAAAAAATAAACAAAACTAATAATATTTTCAAACTTTACCTTTTTCTTTTTAATTCATAAACATAAGAGAAAATCTCTGCCATAGCTTTATAAAAATCATTTGGAATTTCTCTATCTAAATCAATTTGTTCAAATAAACTTCTTGCAAGTGCTGGGTTTTCAATTATAGGAATATCATTTTCTCTCGCAACTTCTTTTATTCTAATAGCTATAAAATCTATTCCTTTTGCAACAACAACAGGAGCTTTATTCTTTTCATTATCATAACTCAAAGCAACAGCATAGTGTGTTGGATTTGTAATAATAACATCTGCACTAGGAACATTACTCATCATTCTCTTTTGCGCCATTTGCATCTGAATTCTTCGTATTCTTCCCTTTACTTGAGGATCTCCCTCCATATTTTTATACTCATCTTTAATCTCTTGTTTACTCATTTTTAAAGACTTCATATAATAAAACTTAGTAAAGTAGAAATCCATTATAGCAAAAATAATAATAATAAAAAGAATTGTTAAAATGAAGTAAATACTCAAATCAACTATACTTTTTAAAGTTGAATTAGTATCCTGATTCATCATATATAAAATATCTTTGTAGGTTAAAGAAAAAAGTAAAAACATAACAGCAACAATAATTGTTAATTTTGCAGTTAATTTTAAAGCTTCTAAAAGTTTTTTAAAACTAAAAATATTTTGTAAACCTTTTATTGGATTTAATTTTTGTAAATCAAATTTTAAAGGGACAGAAATAAAACCAAATTGCATCCAATTACCTGCAAGCACCAAAATAAAAACTAATATAAACAGTGGGGCTAAAGATTTTAAAAGTGTAATACCAACAGAATAAACTATTGTATAATAAACATTATCATTCATCTCTTCACCAATAAAACTATAAGAATATAGCATTAATTTCTTTATTTCCATTAATGAAAATGTTGAAAAAAACAGTATATAAACTGAGCCAAAAAGAAGTACAGCTGCACCGACAACTTCTGTAGATTTACCTACATTTCCTTCCTTTTTTGCATCTTCTATCTTTTTGGATGTGGGTTCTTCAGTTTTTTCTTCATCATCAGCCATGACTTAAGTTCCTATTGAAATTTATCTATAAAATATTGTGTAAAAGCATCTGCAAAAATTTCCATTCCTAAAATCAAAAAAATAAAAATCAATGCAAATTTAAGCTGAAAAGTTATAATGAAAGGTGAGAAAGCTGGCATGGATTTTGTACCATATCCATAATATACATCCATTATAAAACCTATAAAAAATAGAGGTAAAGCAAAAGCAAAAGCAAAAGTAAACATTCTTTTTACTTCATCAATAGCCAACTGGATTCCATTATATGAAAAGATATCAAAAGTTCCTAGATGTATAACTGAAAAACTTTTTACCAGTATAACCAAAGTCATTTCATACATTCCTGTTTGAAAAAACAGTACTATTGCTATCCAAAACAACATTTTTGCGACTAAACCCTCTTGCGAACCGGTTGTTGGATCAAACATAGATGCCATCGATAAAGCAGTTGAATATTCAACAAACTCTCCAATAACTCTTACTGCTGAAAAAATTATATTTACAAACATCGAAGCAACTAAACCTAAAGTAATCTCTGAAAAAAGAGCCAGTATAAAATTATCCTGATTTATATTACTTTGAATATCAACTAAAGGATATATAAAAAATGTAAAAAATAGAGCTAAAGAGACTCTTATTCTTGGACTTACAGCAGCATGCCCAAAAACTGGCATGAAAGCCATAAAAGAGACAACTCTAGCAAATAGAAGTAAAAACTGAAATAAAACAGTTTCGTTTAATAAAGATAATAAAGCTTCCATTTACATATAGTCGAATTTATCATCAATTTCTTTATTCTCTTCTTGTAACTTTAAAATAGTTGTTGTATCTATATATTCATCCTGATTTTTATGGTCTTCTTGTTTTTGCTGATCTTGATTATTTTGATTTCTCTCTTGTGAACTAAAATCAAGATTAAATTTTGTATTTTCTTCAAAAGTTTTAACTAAAGAGTTTCTTAGTAAATTTTGATTTTCAACTAATGCATCCAAAGTAGCCTGACTTGAAACACTCATACTAATAGAAACATCACTATTTTTCTCACTCTTCATCATAATTGCAATACTTCCTAAGTTTTCAGGATTAAGATTAATTCTAAATACTGTAACGGGAGGTCTATAATTTTCATACATCTGTTTTGCAATATCAGACATCATATTTGACATTTGTTGTCTAGCACCAATTATTTTCGTTTGAATATTAAATGACAAAGGAGAGTTAACATTTAAAACACTATCTTCAACAAAATTTAATTTATTCTCAAGTAAAGCTGAACTTGCCTCTACTGACTTTGTTATCAAATTTTTTACATCAACACTTCTAATATTTTTTTCATTTAATAAAGTATCTAAAATTTGTTTTCTATCATTTAAATCTCTTAAACTATTTTTCTTAATAACATCATCTAAACTCAAAGCTTTTTCAACATCTACTTCTTCTAAACCTAAATCTAAAATAGATGCACTTTTTTTAATATCATCTAAACTTGCACCATCCTTTAAAAGATTCAAAGCTTCTGATTTATTAAAATTAAGTTGGGTATTTAATTGATTTTTTTGTTCACTTAAATATATACTTGAAACTATTTCTTTTTGTTTTACATCAACGTTAGTTAAATCAGAATTTTTAGCCAAAAACTCTTCTTGTTTTTTCACACTATTCTGAATCAAAGCATCCATAAGAGATTTTGGTTTATCAACTGCTTTTTCAATAAGGGTCGCTTCTAAATCGTTATTTTCTGGATTTTTATTTTCTAAACCTCCGATGATTTCTTTTGAAAGATTATTTATAAATACATTCTCTATATCAGAATTTTCACTTTTAATAATATTATTAGATTCATCTAGAGTTATATTACTTTCACTAATATTAGTTACAACTAATTCTTCTGTCAAATTTTTCACTACAGAAGTTTCTACATTTTTAATATTTTGTTCTTTTAAATTATTTTTATCTTCAATAATTTTATTTTTTGCATCACTTATTAATTTATCTAAAAGAGATGTAGGCGTACTCTCTTCTACTAATTTTACTTCTGATTCTATTTTTAAACTACTAGATAGCTCTTCCATAGGTATAGTTGAATTTATTTTAACAGTATCACTATCTAAAATATCTTTTTTTACATCACTTACTAATCTATCTAGAAGAGATATTGATGTCCCCGTTTCTACTACTTTTACATCTGATTCTACATTTTGATTACTTGTAGTTTCAATTGAATTTGTTTTAACAACATCACTATCAAAAATATCTTTTTTTGCATCACTTACTAATTTATCTAAAAGAGAAGTTGATGTCTCAGCTTCTACTACATTTACTTCTGATTCTATTACTGATTCATCTACAGATACAGTTGAATTTGTTTGTATAATATTTTTTAATGTATCAACAAATTTAGTTTTATCTTTTAAATCTACATTATCTAATTGATCACTTGAGATTTCATTACTTATAGTTTCTGCGCCATTTTGACTTATGGTCTCCTTTGCACTGATTATTAATTTATCTAAAAGTGAACCCATACCTGATGTCGTAGTAAGATTATTTTCCATTGTATTTGCTACTTTTAATGAATCTGAGATGACTTCTTCACCTGTTGAATTTAAGTTTTTTGAATCTATACTACTTTTTAATATAGAATCAAAAAGAGAAGGACCATTTTTCTCTTCTTTTTGTCCACCTAAAAGAGAAGTTCCACTCTCAAGAGAAGATCCTTCTGGTGTAAAAATATCTATTGCTTGCATTTCACACTCTTTTACGCATTTAAGATGTCTAATGTTTTAGAATCAATTGCTTTATGAGTGTTAAATGCACTAACATTTGCCTCATAAGATCTCATAGCTTCTATTAAATCAACCATTTCTATAACTGGATTAATATCAGGATAAGCAACATATCCTTCGGGATTTGCATCTGGATGAGTTGGGTCATATCTTAAAACTGGTTTTGCATCACTTTGGATTATAGATTTAACACCAACTCCTCTTAATGCAATATCAGAATTTTTATCATTTGTAGCTTCAACATCATTTGAGTTTGCTTTTTGATTAGAATTAGCAAGTAAGATATCCTGAAAAACAACCTGTTGCTTTTTATATGGACCACCTTCAGCCGTATGAGTAGTTTTTGCATTTGCAATATTTGCACTTACAACATTTATTCTTGTTCTTTGAGCTGACATTCCTGAACTTGAGACATTATAACCATCAAAAAAACCCATAATATGCCCCTTTTATTAGATTTGCATTCTTGTAATTTCTTTATAAGCATTTATTGCTTTATTTTTAACTTCTAACGCTAATTTCAAAGAAAGTTCTGCTTCTTCAATTCTTTGAACTGCTTCTTGAAGATTAGTAACTTTACCTGTTGCAATTCCTTGCATTGCATTGTATCCTTCTATTTGTTCATCATTTAATTCATTTAACGAATTATTTAATAACTCTTGGAAAGATTTTGTATTACCTGATAAAGGCTGTGCTATTTTATTTGATTGATCTAACTTAACATCATTTAAAGAATTTATAATCGATGATACATTCATTTTATATCCTATTGTTGTTTACTATCTTTACTATTTGAATCAATAATATCTTTTACTACAAGCTCATTTAGCATTGCATTTATCTTATCTTCATTATATTTGAAATCAAACTCTTTTCTTTTATTTTCTAAACTAAATAAACTTATTATTAATGATATCATAATATTACTCAAACCTTTTAAAAGAAGAGTTATAAAAATAATACCCACTAACATCTCTATTGGCGTAAATAGCTCTGAATTAAATAGAAAAAAAAGTAATGTTGCAAAAAATCCAGTAGCAATATATGTTTTAAATAAGCCACTATTCATCAAATTTTGTGAAAATCGTTCTATTACCATTTTTTACCAACAATGCAAAGATAATAATAAATATTTTTTAGCAAAACTAACCTTCATCCTATATTTAGTAATAAACTTCTAAGCACCAATTCCATTTGTAGAGTAACCTCATCATTTGCAAACTCATTTGCAAAAATTTTTCTAAGCCGACTCGTAGTTGCAACATTTGTACAACTTGAAATATTTCCTAAATATTTTACCATAAAATCTGCTTTTAGACTATTCTTTTTACCTAAAGTTATTAAAGAGTTACTAATAGTCTCTCCAATTTGATAACTTTTTGTATGATTAAAACATAACATCAACTTTGATTTATTTAATGAAAGCATCTTTATTAAAGCATAAACATCAGTTAAAGCACTAGGATCAGTTGAAGTAATAGCAACTATATTATCAGAAATTGCAAGAAACTCTTTTACATAATCATTTAATCCAGCACCTGTATCAACTAATAAAAAATCAAAACTATCCAAAGCTAAAATATCTTTTATAAAATTTGAAAAGACAAAACTATTTTTAAATGAACTATATTCAAAAGAGCTAATTCCAGCAAATAAATAGATATTTTCATATGAAGTTTTTGTTATAGTATCTTCTAATCTACTTTTTCCTTCTATATAATCAAAAAAGCTATTTCGAGGTTTTACATCAAATAAAACTTGCAAATTTGCCAAACCAATATCTGCATCTAACACGGCAACTTTATAACCTTTTTTACTCAACAAAAATGCTAAATTTGATGTAATTGTAGATTTCCCAACACCACCTTTTCCAGATGTTATTGTTATAAGTTTGGTTCTATAAGAGTTTTTTTTTACTCCATTTGCAAGTTCTACAAGCTTACTTGCTTGTAAAGAAACATTATTATACAACTTTTATCTTCTCACGCACTTATTATTCATAAAACAATCTATTAAAAAATTTGAATCAGATACAATCAAATCATCAGGAACATTTTGTCCTATTGAAAAATATGTAATTGATTTCTTTGTTTTATATGCAAATGATATTAAATTACCAAAACTTTTAGTTTCATCTAATTTTGTAAATGTTAAATAATCTATATCCAATCTAGAATAAGTTTTATAAATTTCTAATAAATCACTATATTTTACATTTGCTGGAAGTACCAATATTTTTTCAATATTTAATTCTTCAACTCTCTTTTGATATTCATTTATAAGCTCTATTTTATCAATATCATATTGACTAGAACCAGCTGTATCTATAAAAATATAGTTACAATCTTTTAATCTTAAAAGAGCCTCTGCAAAATCCTCAGGATTTCTAACTATTTCCAAAGGAAGTCTCATAATATTTGTATATGCTTGAAGTTGTTCAATAGCACCAACTCTATAAGAATCTAATGTTATTACACCAACTTTATAATTTTGTCCTAGTTTATATGCATATCTAGCAGCTAATTTTGAAATTGTTGTCGTTTTTCCAACTCCTGTTGGCCCAACCATCATGATAACTTTTCTTTGAAATCTTCTTAATGGAACTTCATGTTTTATAGGAATAACTCTTCTTAGAATCAATCTAAAAAAATCATCAATTTTCTTTGGATTTGATTTAAATGCTAAAGGTAGTTGCTTTATAGTTTTTTTCATAATAGTATAAGTCATTTCGGCATCAAATTCATTTTGCTCAAAAATATTATACATAGATGCAAATTCAGGAGGAATTGTCAAATCATATAATTGGCTTTTTGGATTCCAAAGAGATTTTTGTACTTGTTCTAAAGCAGATTGCATTTTTAAAATCTCTTCTTTAAAATCATATGTTTTTGCACCACCATAAGTTTCAACACTTTTTTTGATAACTATTGGTTTTTCTTTTGTCTCTTTTTTCTTAAAATTGTCCTCAATTGCTACAACAATTTCATACATATCTTGCCCATTTTCAAGTGCATTTGATACTTTTTTAGTTGATAAAACTATTGCATCCTCTCCACACTCTTTTTGTGCAAGTGCTAAAGCAATAGTAGGAGTTTCACCTAAAAAAGAGAGCATATTCATTTTAATCTTCCATCTTTGTATATTTGCTCAACTGTTCCATCAAGATTTTTAAATCTAATAAACTCATTGTTTTCATAGATTATTTTACCTTTTTTTTCTATTTGAAGTCCACCAAAACTAAAAATTATTGTTTCATCTTGAAATCTTTTTATATCTTTTTTACAGATTATAGTATTTTTGTTTATATAATGAGTTGCTACATAAATTTCATTTTTTATGTCATTCAGCCCTATAGGTTCACAAGCCTTATTAACGCTAGGTACATTTTGAACTTTTAATTTTGAAGCAACTATTTGCTCGTCTAACTTAATAGGTTCCTTTGTCATCACAACACTAACAGCAAACAGCGAAATATTTAATAATATAGTTAGAAAACTAAGCTTTAATATCAAATATTCTTCCTCCATTTACACTACTGAACTCATTTACTAACTCTTTATACATATTTTGTATAGGTAAAACAATAGCTGATAATTTTCTATTTAGCTCATATAAACTTTTAATATTATTTTCTAATTCATCAACTTTTGCTCTATAAATATTTACATCTACACCTTTTTGAATTTCTAATACTAACTCTTTATTTAACTCTGATTTACAAAAAATAATATCATCAATTAAAGTTTGTTTTAATTCATTTCTTTTTAAAAGAGTTTCGTGATTTGCCTCTTTTATATCAGAAATATCCTCATTAATAAGCTTTTTTAAGTTATCTATTTTTAAATTCATTTTTGCAACAACATCATTTATCATAGACATCCTTACTTATTATTTTTACTTAAAAAGTCAAAAAGCATATCACTAATTCCAAAAGTTCCAGATGATTTATCTGCAATTGCTTGAATATACATGCTTTTTACAATATCAGAACCTACTTCTTCTCCAGCAATATTACTACTTCTTAAAGACACATCCATAATTTGATTTATAAAAAAAGATTCAAAATCATTGCTAATTTCTCTTAACTTCTCTTCATCTTTTATTTCATCAACATTTAAATTATCAAACTTCTTAGTATTTAAAATATCTTTGTTTACTAAATTGCTACTATTTATTTCCATTTTATAATCCTATTTGAGCAAATTTTAATTCTTCATTACCAATTTTTTTAATTTTTAATCCAAATTTTCCTTCAACAATAACTGCTTCACCTTCACCAATCTTTACACCATTAACCAAGACTTCTAATGGTTCATTTACCATTTGTTCAAGCTCTATAATTTCTCCAACATCCCATCTTAAGATATCTTTTAGTAAAACTACTTTTGTTCCAAGTCGTACACTTAATTTTAATTTTACACTTTGTAAAAGTTCTAAATTCTTTGGTACAAATTGTACTGAACTATGAGCTGTTGGTGCTAAAGTTTGTGCTTTTATTTTAGGTTCTTCTTCAACTATAGTTTTTTTAGTAGCTCCAGTGATTTGTGAAAAATATGAAGCAATCTCTGGAGAAAAAGATATTACTAATGGATTACTTTCCCCATCCAACATAACATTCAATTCAAAGCTATTTGTCGTTGGTATTAAGCTTATTTCAGTAATTTCTTTATTTTTTATATCAAATTTTACTTTTCCTATATCAGAAAAACCTTGAGCATTAGTAACTGTACAAAAGCTTCCACAAATATTTGACACTATCTCATTTAATGCGTCTAAGGTTTCATCATCTAAATTTTCTTTTAAATCTCCCATTCCACCTAACATCAAAAATTCAAAATTTGCAGCTGTTTTAGTAGGTATGAAAAATTTAATTGAAGATGAATCATTTTTAAAATCAAATTTCACTTCACATAATATTGCTTGTTGCCCTTGAAACTTTAAAGAATCAAAAGAGTTTACACTATCAACTTTTGCTTTCTTACCAAGTAGCTGTTCTAAAGTGTTTGCTAATTCATCTTTTAAAATATTTGATAAATCTGATGCCAATTTCTTACCTTATATACTATTATTTTTTTCAAGTTCTTCTAACAAATAAGCTTTTAATCTCATCATATCTTCTGTTGGGAATTTTAGCTCTACATCCCCTCTAGTTACTTTTACAAAAAAATCTTTTGATTCTTTGTTATATCCAAATGTAATATTATCAATAATAACTTCACTTTTATTAGCTACATTAGTAGATAAAGCTTTTTTATATTCATCTTTATCTATTAATTTTGATTCTTCTTTAGTTTCCGATAATTTCTGATTTTTTTGTATCACATTCTCTTTTGCATTATCAATATCAGGTATTTTTCCAATTTGCATGATAAACCTCCAAGTAACGATTGTAAATTATTATATCCAAAAATTATTAAATAAATTAGTTATTTTATAAAGATTCTAAGTACTCATCAAAACCAACTAATCTAAAATCTATTAAAGAATCTAAATATGGTTTATTTAAAAATTGTTTAGCACTAAAAATTTTCAAATCTTGAATTAATTGAATTGCAGTTAAAAAGTCTGCATCTTGATCATTCAATAAAGATTTTATAAGAGTTATTTGAATTGAAGCATCATTATATCTTCCAGCCTCTAATAGTGCAGCTACAATTAAATACATAGTATACTTATCTTCTAAATTATACTCATTTTGTAAATATTCTAATGTTTTAATTGTTTCATTTGGAAGGTTATAATGAAGATCTCTAATAGCTTTTGTTCTTAAATATGATGGAGATTTTCCACCAACTATTTTCATATCAGCTTTATTAAATATCCCTAAAGATTTTAAGATATCTACATAATATTTTGTAACAACTAATGGTCCTTCTAAAAAATAATTATTCAAAGTAAGTGGTATCGTATCTTGAAGCCTAGCATAATAATCAAAATCATTCTCTTTAGGTTTTCTTTGTACTAATCTTATTAAAAGAGTAAATGGATCTTTTATATATTCATTCAAAAGAGGATGTGATAATAAATTTTTTTTCTCATCCATAGCTTTTAAGAAATCTAAAGCTTGAAAAAATATAGTATTTTCAAAATTTTCTGCTTTATTTGTAAATACAAATTCTGAATTAACAAATTGCTTATAAATTTCTTTACCAAAATAATTATACATTCCACTATCAGATTTCATAGAATTTTCTATATATTCTCTGTCTTTTATAGTTGCATTTATCTTATTTGCTGAAACTAGATATAATGCTAAATACAATTTATTCCCAGGATTTAATTTATAAGCTTTTTCAAAATATTTGTAAGCATTATTATAATCATTTATTTGTGCATAAGAAAGTGCTAAATTATAATAAATATAAGATTTTGTATCATCTTTTAACATCTCTTTTAATTTTACAACTCTTAAAATAGGATCACCTTTTACTAGAGCTAAAAATTTTGCATTGTATTCAACCATTCCTTCTAAATTTAAGATATTATCTTTATCATTATAGATAAAACCTTTTATACTATCATAAATAATTTCTTGAGAATCGGAAAAAACAAAAGGAGCAAAATAAAAAAGAAAATCAACTTTTCTATTGCTATCAAAAGATAATACAGAATTTAGATATTCAGCTGATGTAAACTTGTTTTTATTAAAATACATCTCTAAAGGTAATTCTATATTTGCTTTAAACGTCAGTTTTCTATTATTAATTAAATCTAAAGTTTCTTTTAATTTATCCAGCCTATTTAACTTCAAATCAACAAAAGCACTTATCCATAAAATTTTATCAATAGTATTTGGATTTTGCGTTTTTTCTTTTGCTTGATTTAATAATAAAGATGCTTTTTCATAGTTCTTTAGTTTAATATTTAAAAGTGCTTTTTTAAGATCAACATTAAAATCTATTGTGCCTAGAACTTCCAATGCAGCTTCATAATCTTTCAAAATCACATAAGTATCTGCAAGCATTCTTTTTGAATTACTAGATAAATTTTTATCTTTTCTTGCAACTCTTACTATAGTATCTAGGTATTTATTATCTTTAGAAATAGAATAAAGATAATAACAAGCCGATAAATAAGAATAACTTTGATTTTTTGCGATACTCTCATTTTCATGGATTTTATTTAAATACAAAATTGCTTTATCTACTTGA